>CAZRCN010000014.1:13060-32315 GCA_964598575.1 uncultured Victivallales bacterium
CCCTCCGTGCCGCCACCTTTGCCCATTTTGCCGGCTTTGGCATTGGCCGAAGCAACATAGGTTAACTGCGTCTGCTCTTCCATGACCTGATCCACCTCCGTCTCATCCAAATCAGGTATTTCAAAAATAATGGCAGAGTTGGGCCGCAAACTGAGATTCTTTTTCTTTTTCTTCTTAGGCTTAACCATTTTCACCATTGCCACGACCGGTTCACCGCTGCCCTTGGGAACACGGTAAACCTCCACGCAACCGCCAATTTCCATGATCCATGGAATGACAATCAGGATGATAATATGTGTAAGCGTACTGCTATACGTACTGCGCCGATACCGCGGATCGCGGCCATGCGTCCGTAAATCCTCCAAGCGGACGTCCCCTGCCATCGGGTTGCCGGCTTCTCCACTGAACGCCGCATACACCGACCGGCTTCGCAACATCTGATGCAACCAGAAAACATACAGCGCCGTACCGAGCGCCGGCAGGCACACCCGCCACCAGAGTAGCAGGATCGTGGCCGGGTCCTGCGCTTGCCCATTGATCTCAAGTCCGTTGCCACCATCCGCCGCCAGAATAGCAAAACCTGCCGTCCAGGCTAACCACGCATAGATCGCCAAAAGCGGATATACTACAAACAAGGAAGCTCGCAGCAAGCGCCACGTAAACAGGTTCCGCCATAGGCTCACCAGCCCGCTCAACGCACACACGACACTCAATGCCCCGAGCAACCGAAAACAAATCAGTACAGCCGTGGTTGTGCCTCGCTGCGCAAAAAGCGTGGCAATGGCCGGATGCGCAGAGAGGAACTGCAGCAAGGCTGGTGGCCCTATCCATATGGCCAGTGCCCCAAGCCCAAGCAGAAGCATCGCCGCGACACTCACAATGCGCGCCTTCACAATAGAGGCCTGCACCGGAATGTGCCCAATCCATGTTTCTGGAAGTTCTTGTTTTTGCTTTCGACTCATGTAGTCCATTCACCCGCTAGCTGATATCCCATGTATTGCTGCTGGCAGCCCAGCTCGCCGCGCTTCTGCGCCGCCTACTAAAAAATATCGTCCTCGATACTCGGTACGGCAGGCCCCTCTTCTGTCACTTCGAGATCCTTCTCAATCTGGGAAACCGGGCGTTCCGGCTCTGTCGTCTCTTCGGACGCCGGCAGAGGGGCATCTGCATCCACCGCAGATTCGGTTTGCGCTTTCTCTGCGGCCATACGGGTCGCACGTGCGCCCCCGCCCGCGAACTGATCACTAATGTCCTGTGGACTGAGATCGTATTCAGCCGCAATATCCCGGATGGCCGCTGTTGCATCCTGAACCGCGGCTGTTACACGCTCTTCTTGCGTCATCCCAGTTGTATCTGCCCCGAACACTTTCTTGACTAGATACGGCACACTTGATCCCACAATCACGACGATATGCAAGACCACCGTAAACAGAATGATCGACTTTAGTCCTTTCCCCTGAAAACGGTCTATCAGGGTATCCGGCGTCACATCATTGATATGTTCCTCTGTCATCGTTTTTCCTTCCTTTGCCTATAACCTCAACCCAAACCACTATATGCCGTGGTCCATTCCCTCTATGCACACAACTGTTGCCTGCCTGGTTCGGCTACCGAGAGCACCCCATTACCGACACCCACACCCATACGCTTACCTATTACTCCTCCAACTCCCCGACCGCCTCGATAATCCCGCCCCCCTCGGCAATCGCCTGCAGAACCGGTTCAAACGTTTCCTTGGGCAAGGCTGCATCGCATTTGAACTGGACATGACGTTGGTCATCGGAAACCGTTCTCGTCAGCATAGCCCGTACGCCCCACTCCACATCCTTGGCACTGTCTACGCGTAAGCCATCCAAGTAGATTTGACCCTCTGCATCCACTGCTACCCGGACCGCCACATTCTCCTCCGTTTTTTCCACATATACCGAGCGCGGGGCCGTCAGTTCCACTTCCGGGTCCTTCGAAATCTCACTGGCAACCAGAAAGAATATGATCAGCAAAAAAGCTATGTCGCCCATACTGGCCACCGGTACGGGCACCGGCCGCCTGCGCTTGCGCTGTGAGCGTTTTTTCCCCATTATTCTTCCTCCTGCACCAATGCCACAACACCACCGTTTGCACTGATCGCGGCCAGTGCACGAAAATAGTTCTCGTACGGGGTGCCACGTGCCGACTCCAGCATGATCACCCGCCCCGAAGGCGCTTTGCTTGCAAGCTCCAATGCCGCCAAACGCGCCTCCAGATCTGCTATGCTGACGGGCTTATCGTTAAAAAATATCTCGGCACCCCGCAAATTCACGATCGGCGTCTTCTCCGATTGTGCCTGGGCGCTCTTCTCCCCCGAGGGTAGATCCGCCGTGATGGTCTTGACCTTCAGCAGCGTCGTAGCTACCAAAAAGTAGATAATCAGCAGAAACGCAATATCCGAGAACGACCCTGTTGGGATTTCTCCATCACGATGCTTCTTTTCCTTGCTGTACTTCTTCCGCATGCGTTACTCGCTTGACTTTCCTGACCTTAAGGTCTGCAGTCTGGGGTCTGTAGTCTTCGGTCTGATCTCAATGGTGCGTCAAAATGAATTCAACAATCTCTGCATTGGCCTCTTCCATTTCCAGCTCGATCTGATCACTCATGCGGTTGAAGAAACTTTGGGGAATCACCGCCATCAAGGCAATGATCAGGCCGACGGCCGTCGTCACCAAGGCCTCGGCGATACCATCTGCAACGGCACCACCGCCCCCCATGCTACCCGCCGCTGCAAGTCCGGCAAACGAGGCAATCATACCGGTTACGGTACCGGTCATGCCCAGCAGCGGCGCGGCCGTACCCACCGTGGTCAGGATATCCAGACGCTTGTTGACGACACTCAGGGCCTGAGCACTGTAATCCTCCATAACCTGTCCGACCACCAGACGCATCGTCTCAGGATTTTCGTCCTTACCACGAAGCTGGATGTAGGTTCGTAAGCCTGCCAAAATAACCGAAGCGATTGGCCCGCCAGCCGCCTGACACGCCGACACCGCGGTATCAGGATCATTCGAACGTAATGCTGACAAGACTTTGGCTCGCAGCGCTTTGGTGTCTACTTTCCGATTGGCCGAAAATGCCACCCAGCGATCATACACCACCGCCAGACTCACTAAACTACAAGCCATGAGCGGAATCATCATCGGCCCGCCCTTAAGAATGTGCTCTAACATAACCTATGCCTCCTTTGTCTATAACTTCAACCCAACACATTTCCACGCTACGCTCAACAAAGCTTAGGGCGTACGGTTAAAGAGGAAAGAGTGAGGCGATGACATCGCCACCTACTCTTCCGCCTACTCTTCCGCCTTACTCTCCACCGTATCGCCCATTTGCTTCAACACCGCCAGCGCATCGCGCGGCGACATGCGGATCCGACCGAACCGCAACGTTTCAACCGGTGCAAGCACCAGCTCGCCCGACTCATGGCAATAGCGGCTTTCACGGCAATCCGCAAAAGATACACGCTCAATGTACTTTCGGCGTGCAACAGACAGCAAGATCAAATCCGTATCGGTCACACACACCCACAAACGCCTTTTTCGCCACCAAAGGCCTGCATCAATACGCATTCGGCTGCATATTGTCAGCGTAGGCTCACCCGCGCCTTTAGCGAGTTGTGTTGCCAGTAAACGTTTTTCGATTTCTTTCACGCCATCCTCACTACCGCATATTCTTACGCTGCTCTTTCAGACCTTCCAGCATTCTTTCGCGCGCTTTTGTCTCCTTCTCAATGATGCGACTGAATACAGGATCCGCCAATCGACCACGGGCAAACTTGGCCCATTTGCTGTCAGGGAAATCATATGTGACGCGACGATAAAGAGTATACGCTGCTCTTGTCGCTTCCCCCCTACCCCTCCAATTATCTTCAGACATTAAACCCATCTTCCGCTCATGACACAACCCATTCCAATACATTGCTTGCGCACGAATATCACGACCATCATAGTCTTCGGTTTCATAGACTTGTTCAAAGCCTGCCATCGCGTCATCATACTGATGTGCACGCATATAATTCTGGGCAGCTCGCAAACCAGCCAACCCGGCTAATGGATCATCGGGGAAGCGTTCCTGTAGCTGTGCAAAGATTCGCGCGGCACGCAAAAACTCAGGGTAAGACAATTCGTCGAGGCGCAACACCTCACCCTGGGATTCGACATCGGTTTCCTCTCGTAACGGGTCTGCCTGGTCTTTAAATGTTTGCCCTTTCTTCTGGAAATATCCACCTAAACGAGACATCACCTCAGGGATATGTTCACTGTCCGGATACTTATACGCAAGCTTCACGTACTCTTCTACCGCAATGTCCATCTCGCCCATCTTTTCATAGACCAATGCTGTCTTGAACTGCGATTTTGATGCCCACTCCGTTTCCGGATAATCGACCGGAATTTTCGAAAATCTTGCCAATGCTTCCTGATACATGGGTAATTTGGCTGCATCATTCTTGGAGAGGCCGGCATACTCCTGCGCCAGATTCCCCAGAAGATATTCGGCGTGGGCGCGCAACGCATTATCCTGATGCGTCGCAACCGCTTCCGATAACAATTTCTGGGCATGGGCCATTTCCCGTCGTGACAGACTCTCCTGACCCATTTTACGATGTTTCTTGGCAAGCTCAAAAAAGCATTCGGCCAGCGTGAAGCTGGTCTCTACAGCCATTTCATCTCCTGTAAAGCGCTTGCTAAATGGTTCGATAGCTCCATCTGCCCCCATATTCACGGTTACCTTCAACTCTTGTCCCGGATATGCAATCGTGACTTCGTCACCATACCGGACCGGCAATCCATTTAGCGCCACGGGGGGCAGTTCATCAGGAAGTTCAGCAGCAGCATAACTAAGCGGGAAAACCCCTTTGAAGATACCGCTGTGCGGTTCGGTTTCCCGTAGCGAGAATTCTGCCTGTGCGCCTGTGGTACTAGCTCGTAACATCACCGATGTGCGTTCACGCTCTGGTCCACGATCCAGACCATAGGCAAGCAGGCGAACAAAAACTTTTTCGCCGACAAATGCGGACGCAAGCGTTTCACTGTAATCTTCATTCATCACATTCAGAAACGCGTGACTGACAACCTTAACGGCTGCGGTACGCCACTGCACTTTATCATTTGGATCCTTCCAGGCATAGCCAACAAGGACCACATCGCCCCCCTTCACAGCCAGCCCCTCTGGCACGAGATTCGATGGCAGCGACGCTGCGTCGCGGGTAGCAAAGCTCCGCTCAGGTGTCATTCCCAGCATGAGAGGCACAGAAAAGGCAAAACGACCTTCATCAAGAGGTGGTTTATTGGTAGGTGGGACTGGGGGCAGACCGATTTTATAGCCAGGCGCAGCGGACGCCGCGCGTCCGGTTGGCGTTGCTTCAAGTTTTAACGTGCCGGGACGTGTAATATCGATCGGCGTACCTGTCGCAGGCACACCATTTGTCACAACCTGCACATAGGCATGCAATGTGCTCTTTTGCGACAGTGCCAAGTGAGGAGCCACGACATCAAACCGCAAGGAACAGCCAATAATGCCCTCCAATGGAGCCGTATTGACGCTCCCAGGGGCAACATAGTGATACCGTACACTCTCCCGCGCAGGAAACACCTCCTGAACGCGTCCACGCGTTTTTTGTTGCTCTTCGGGTTTCCCTTCAACCGGCTCAACGGGAATTGGCTCACTATCCATCGCATACACACCCAATTGGGGGGCAATGTATCTGGCATGTTCTATCGTTACCTGCCGATCTGTAGGTATACCAGGATCCAGGTTTTCTGTATCTCGGTACGTGGCGGTCAACGTGCCACCCTCGGCAATCTGAATCTCCGACGCTCTGGATGGTTTGCCTTCGACGGGAAATATCCGACCAATGAAGACACCGCTGTGCGGCTCCGTTTCTATTGCTTTCTGCTTGGTTTCAAGCCCATCACTTGTCGTCACGTGAAATTCGATTTGGTCGCGATCCGCACTGCCATCCATGTCAGCATCCTCAACCACGAAAAGAACAGCATCTCCGTGCTTGAATCTTCTGATCGGCTCCAGCAGGAGTTTTCTGTCACCATCTGCTAACATCTCAAACTCCACAAAAGAGACCGAAATACTGGCATCATTAAAAGCTACCTGTAGATTCTTTTCATGCCGTGTTCTTTTGGGTGTAGCACTCACTGGGTCATCATACTGAACGCTGATACGATCCCCCGGAAGCACTTCGAGTTGCATATTCTGGCGTAGCTTCATGGTATCCTGCGCAACCGGTAAATGCGTTTTACCCCTTCGATCAGCAAGCCTAACCGATTGCACCACGGGAGCTACCCCTTTGAATCCTTGTATGACCAAACGGAATAGCCTGGCTTGGGTGTTTTCTCCAAAGGAAACGTCGATGCCCCTCTTTTCTATGGTTTCAATCCTGGCTGGCTTGGCAATCTTACTGCGTATCCCAGACGGAAACGAACTTGGATCAAACATGCCATCCGGACATGCCATCAATTCTGCTTGCCCTGGCACATCACACAGCAACACGGGGGTTCTTTTTTCCAAATCATTACGCCCTTCATGACGCCATATTTGAATCTCATGCAGTCCGGGCCGCAGTTCACGTTCGATAAACAGCGGGTCTTCCGAATCTTCAGGGGCTGGTTCACCATCAAGTAAAAATATCGTCTTCTCAGCAGGATATCCGGTTAAGCGGAAGCGCCGTATCGCAGCGTCCGGTTGATAGAACAGTGCACGGTATTGCATAACAACAGAATAGCCAGGATGTCCTCCACTCGCCAAATCAGGCTTCATGGAGGCTATGCTTTTAACGTGCTCCGCAGCATAGCTAAGGCTGGGTTTTGCCGTACTCAGCTCCATTTTTTCAGACCAATCAGACGGCAATGCATAAGACGTCGGTTCGGATACATTCATGGCATCCCTGCCATACGTAGGAAATGAACGTACCCGCGGACGGCCATCCCAAGGTGCCGGGTTGTCAGGATATCGCGATCTGGTAATCCAATCGCGTCCATTCATGGATGTCTGTAGCACAAAGTGCGTGAGTCCAACATCGCCCTCTCCCCACATGAGTCTCATGTTGTCTAAAGCCACGTTATCATTCAGATCAACACCAAAAGTTCTCGTTTTGTCTTTATCGCCCAACTCACCCTGCCAACCCGCAGTTTGATTTGGACTAATGGCTAAATTGGGATCTCTGCCAGGCGCATTCTCAGAGGCAAAAGCCATCGCCTGTGCACCAGCCGTAGGAATAACACCCTCAAATACTCCTGAGTAAGGACTCGTCTCCTTAAGCGTCACTTTGCGGATTTCATCACCACTGGACGCACGCACGGAGACGGGTATAGCATCAATGCCGCTGGTCTTGCTTTGATCGGCATCCATCACGCGTATATAGATAGGGTTGCCCGGACGCACAGCACGTGTGCCCAATGCGGCTTGCGCAGTAGACAATCCAAGTTCTTCCACATCAAGTTTTCGTTCTCCTTCACGTGCCGCAAAGGCACCAGCAGAAAGCGAGAGATGCGCATCGGAAGCAACTGTGATGATGACATCCGGATCAGGGGGTAAATCCTTCATCTTGGCTCGAAACCGCTTCGAATAGCCATATCGAATGGCATCCTTACCCAAAACTTGTAACGTTTTGTCTCCAGGAACAGCAGGGCCTAGCTCAGTAGGAACCTCGGCACGAAATTTATCTTTACTATCCCCCAGTTGATACAGCATCAGACGTTCACGATCCCCAGAGCGCGTAATTACCTCCACTTCAATGTCTACCCCCACCCCAGAAACACTCAGGGACGGATCCAATAGATTGATTTTCAGCGTTTCTCCCGGCACGATTACATTATCTTCCTGCGATACCCCCAGCTCGATCTCCGTCGCCTCTACAAGTTTCCGCATTTGAAAATGGACTTTCCCCCTAAGAATCAATGCATCGGGATGGTTGGGTTCCTCGCGTAAGACCGCCGTCACTTCGTCAAGCGCATTCTTGTAGTTTTCTTGATCCATAAAGACTTCAGCACGCGCATAATGAATCCTCGGACGAGCCCCCAAACCTCCCATGCGCAACAGTCGATCCAGTTCCTCCAGCGCAGAGGAAAAGTTTTTAGAAACGCGATCAACTTTGACAGACCCCAATGCGGCCCGGACATAAATAGAAGAGCCCTTGTATTCACGTGAATCAGCAACCTTCCGGTACCACGCTCTGGCGGTAGGTAAAGCCCCTTTCAAGAAAGCCAGATCGGCATACACAATCATGAGCAACCCTCTTTGCTCCAGACTGAAGGCCCCCTCTGATGCGCGAGACCAAATCATCAATTCCTTGACCAGGTTTTCTGCCTCGTCCGTCATCCCCTCTTCAATACTACGCTCCAGAAGCCAGAATGAATATCCAGGTGGAAGCTTGCGCAACAACGATGTATGGTCAGGGTCCGGTTCCTCTGGAAAGAGTACCGATCGATTCTGTTTATACAGTTCCCAAGCAGACTCCTCATTCCCCTGCACATATTCAGAATGTGATGTATAGATTCCGTAATCCGGATGGGTTGCATCCACGGGGATCTCCGATACACCCAGAATTTCACTAGCCTTACCAGAAACGGCACGCATCCGGTTACGGCGGCCAGGTGCATCATCCTGATTATTATTTGCATCCAAAGCTGATATTCGGCTAGCCATTCCACAACGTGCTACTGATAAAGCGATGGAAGCTTCGTTTGCCTCTAAAGCTGATTCAGCAAATTTGGCTAACCTTTCTGCTGCAGGATACCGGCGGCCATCATCAGGTGATCCAGCACTTCGCCAGAAGTCGGCAGCATAGGGCTCGATCTCGCCCCATGCTTTCTTTTTCTGCATATCTTCGGCGAGTCTAATAACGAGTTCTTCATATCCCTGGTTGGACGGATAATCCCCCAAGGGAGAAAACTGATTAAATAGTATCAGGGCAAGTTTACGCGTTGCGCCAGTAAGAGAAGGTAGTGCTGCAACCTTTTGCATACCGATCACATCTACAGGCTCTGACGCCTTACTTACACGCATCATAACAGTCTTGAACGCTGCCTCAACTTGCGCTGGTGTTGCATTTTCCGAAAGCGCAAGTAATTCTCGACTCACAGTACTCGCATCATTCTCTGATTTTTCAATGATCGCCATATCGCCAAACACAAGATGAAACGATGCCATCTTGTGATAGTCTTCACCAAGTTTCTGGTAGGCTGGAGATTTGATAAGTTTCTTAAAAAAGTTCTTCGACGCATCTTCTTTTGGATCAACACAGTGTAGCCACATCGCAAACAACTCCGGAGACATGGTTCCTGCCTGCATCTGTTTCCCAAGGATTGCACGAGCAAACACCTCAAAATCGCCTAATCGCTTACGCATGTTGTCATGCCCCCAACGGTCCCATCCTCCGTCATACGCTGGGCCAAAGGTAAACTGGGAATAGGCATTGCCAAACTCCATAATCCTGATTGCACGTGCGAGTAAATGCTTCTGTAAATCTGTGGCTTCTCCCGTAGCCTTGATGAAATCAGTTACAAGCTTTTTTAACATCACGATTCGATCTGGGTCAGGAGCCTGAGCTAAGACATCATTCCATAAATCCAATAGGCGTGGTGTCGACGGAGTGCTTTGTAGTTCATTATATATTTTGGCAAATGCAGAAAGCCTCGTTTTACTGTTAGCGTCCTTGGACACCTGCTTCGCAAATGCCCCATGATCACCCTCTCCCCATAATTTCTCATATTTCTTGACGTTTGCCCCATGATCAAAGCCGTTTCGATCTAGCCCAGAATTCCAGAGAGTATCAACCATCCTGCGAGCAGGAGATTGTTTATCTCCGCCAGCAAAGCGCCAGCTTTCAGATGCAGCCATTGTTTCCAGCATGGGATTCATTGCTTTTTCACCCGTTGAAGCAAAAGCACGTACAAGCGCCGCATCATATGTTGGATTTTTGGAAAGCCGAGGCGCCATAGCTTTGGCCTCTTCGATCGTGATTTCTTTATACCAAAGAGAAACGTCGGGGGCATCGATAGCATTAAGTAGGCTTGGGAAACGAGCCATTACCGTCTGTGCTTGCTTGGCAGTAATAAAGCCAGCAACCGAAACCCATCGTCCTCTAGGTCCCTGATCTCCAGTTTTTAACATTTCTTTGGCAACATCAACAGACAGGTTTTGAAGAGCATCAACAAACACTTGCCCCTTTTGCTCTTTGTGCGCATGAACGAAGCGGAAAAAAGTTGGTGTATCTCCCTGATTCCAGCGTGACCACCCTTTCGCAATGAGTGCAGCACCCTCAACGGGTTGTATGGCGAGTAACGCACCTGCAGCCTTCAGTGGCTCATCCAGTAGATCTTCCTCAGGCTTTTCCCGCTTGATATCAATTTCTCTGGCTTTTTCATTATACAATGTTACAGCATGTATCCAATTCCAACGTTCTTTAAACCCCTTTTCTCGTACCACCGATGCAAACTGATTCAAGGCGTCAACGGTAGGTTCATCCTGTTTATCAAATGTTTGCAATTTCGCATTTAATTGCTCCAGAAATCGATCATAGTCAGATACATTTTCATTGGCATCGCCGTGAATGATAGCTAACCGGTCGGCAACGGCACGAATATCATTCTTTTTTAGTGCTTTCCGCAGGAACCAAGGATCAAACTGGCTTGCACGTCCGTATTGACGCAGTCGATTTCCCTCTTCGCGCATGAACAAATACGCGGCATTTTCATCGCGCAGATTGTTGATCATTAAACGGTAGATGGCAGGCACCACATCTGCCGCGCGTTTTGCGTTGAGCGACTCCTTTTGCAGCAATTTGCGATAATAACTAGCCGCATCATTCCACTCACCTGCATACTCAGCGGTTCTACCTGCATAGAACAATACAGCTTGAGAGTCTGTTGCATTGTCCGTTAGCCATGGCTTCAGCGATGCATAGGCTTCAGCCGAACGGTTTTCCCCTAAACCGGTTTTTAAAATATCGGCCACCGCGCCCGCCGTTTGACGATCAGCATTGTCAAATGCCGCAATTTTTGTGTCGAGCGGAGAACCGACAACCGAATGGCAAAAGGCCACGACAAAAAGCGTAATGACAGGAATCATAACGTTCGCCATACGGTATACGCCACAATGCCTTGCGGTTGCCATGTGTGTGTGGCTCATCATTGTTCCTCCTCCAAACGCTGCATTTCAAGATCGGTTTCGAGCACGAGCATTCGGTCTTGGGACAACTGCCCGCGGGCAAATGATGCCCATTTGCTTTCCGGGAAATCAAATGTGAGTCTTTTGTAGATTGCATAGGCGGCCATCGGTTCTCTCATCTTTTCGTAGCACATCCCCGCCCAATACATCGCTTGCGCCCGGATATCAGGCCCATCGTATGATTCATTCTCCACAACAACGAGGAAGGTTTGAAGTGCTTGGCGTGTTGATGCTGCGCGCATATACGCCTGTCCTGCCCGCAAACCACATTGCCCCGCTAGCTCATGACTTGGGAACCGCTCCAACATTCTGCTAAAGATACTACCGGCATTTACATATTCGCGCTCGGCCATCTTCTGCAGCGCTGTACCTTCAAACTGGGCATCCCTGTCACCCGTCTGCGCCAGAAGCGCTTTTGCTTGTTGTTCGTACACACTCGCCTTTTTTAAGAAATGCGTACCAAGGCGTGCCATAGCTAGCGCAAGAAACTGTGATTGCGGATATTTGTACGCAAGTTTCACATACTCCTGTGCGGCAATATCAGGTTCTCCAAGCTTCTCATATATTGTGGCAATCTTGAATTGCGCCATCGAGGCATGCTCGGTATCAGGATAGGATCCAGTAACGCGCATAAATCTAGCCAGAGCGGCACGATAACGATTCTGCTGTAACTCACTTCGTTCGGTGGCATCCGCCTCTTCCTGGGTCAAATTCCCCAGGAGATACTCGGCATGGGATCGCGTTGCCGGCTCCTTGAACTGATCACTCACCGAAGCTAATAGCCGCCGGGCCTGATCATATTCTCGTGCCGCCTGCTCTTCATCCCCTTGCGCTCGGCGATTCTTGGCCATTTCCAAATAGGCCTCGGCTAGTGCAAACTGGGTCTGCATGGCCATCTCTTGATCTTCATATTGCTTGGTAAATGGCCTTACGCTACCATCCGCACCTTTTCGGATCTTGATCTTTTCAAGTGGTGTCTTCTGCTTGGAACCATCCATATATACACTTGCAACCAGATCGCCATACACAACCGGGAATCCCGATTGCAAAACATTATAATCATCGGGCGCGCCACCTCTTCTGGCATATGTTAATGGTAACGGTGCTTTAAAAACCCCCGAGTGGGTACCGACTTCCAATAAGTCAACCGAGAACCTGGCTCCCGACTTGGCCTGCACACGAACCTTTACCGTATCGCTGCTATCGGAGATATCGCCCCCTAAATCGACAACGCGCACATAGAGATTCTCACCTACATATGCCTCAGCCTTCTTGGTACGATAATTCTCCTCTAACACGTCCATGACTGGATGTGTGATGACTTTCGCTTTGCTCGTGACCCACTTTTCTGTGCCACTCTCATCTGTATATTGAAAACCAATATAGATGTTTTCGTTGGGGCGGACAACCAAGCCAATTTTGTCTGCGATTCCTAATTCGTGTCTTTCTTTTCGCGTTACATTCAACACGCCTTCCTCGGGTAAGACTCCCGCTATCAGCGGAACGGAGGCAAGAAACAATCCCGTGTTTTGGACTTTCCCACGATTATCTTTCTTTGCACTTGATGGGCGGTTTCCGCCGACATAAATGGGGATTTCTGGTGTCGCACGCCACTGCCCCGGTTCAGGTCCCAGCAAGGCCAACCGGCTATCTAACTTCATCGTCCCCGGAACCGATATATCAAATGGCGTATCCGGAGCTGCGCTAGCGACTTGCTTTGCTTTCCTGCCTGCTTCGGTTTGTACATAAAGATTTACGGTTGACCCCATTCGTAAAGCCAAATGTGGTGCCTCCACTTCAAAATACATCCTCTGACCATGTACGGCATGAAAGCCCTCCTTGGGAGCCTTGCGTGCGTCGCCGAATTGATTGAAGATTTGCCAACGTGGTAAGATCTTCCCGGATGTCCTTGATATTTTCTGCTCTCCCCTGCCTGCCAGCCCGAGTGGCTCATCCTCAGGAACACCTAAGGAGTCTAGTTTATCGAATCCGGGATTCAACTCGACGGGATTGATAGCGTATGCCAATGATTTGAAGTCAATGGGTTTCACGGTGGAATGTGAAACACGCAGGATTGGGGTTTGGAACTTTGCATTTTCTATCCTTGCAATACGATCCGTAGGAACGCCCGGATCCGTATTCTCCATATCGCGATACACAGCAACAAAGTGGCCTCCATCATCAACAGAGATCTCATTTTCAGCAGAAGGAGCACCAGAAACGGGGATGATTTCGGCTCGAAATGTTCCAGGATCTTCTTCACTTTCTTTTAACGCCAGCTTTAATTCTGAACCATTATTACTTTTAACCGTCACGGGGACAGAGTCAATACCGGCAGAAACATCCATATCCGGATCTTCAAGCGTCAGAAAGAAAGGTTGACCATGTCTGAACCTGAGCTGTCGTTCATAATGCGGCTCCATCTCTCCTCTTCGATTCCTGCGCATCTCAAGGAATTCAAACGTCAACTCTGCATTACTAAACGCAACATCAAGAAAACGTTCGTGATTTTGCTTGTTTTTGGCAACGAATCGATCATCGACATAGCGAACAGCAACCTTGTCACCGGTTAGAATTTCTAATATTTCATTTTTATTCAGTTCCGCGTAATCCTGTTTCACAGGCAATATTTGCGTACCATCCGGCTGTTCAAGTAAGAGCCGATTCAATACAGGAACAGGGCCCTCTTGCTGCACGAATACAAGACGAATCAACCTAGCCTTTGCGTTGCGGGCAAAATCGACGGAAAATTGCGTACCATCAGAATTGCTGGATACTTTCGCAGGGGAATTCCGATGCGTCAGAACGCCCTCAGGAAATGTTGCAGAATCAAAATATGCATCAGGTACTTCGACCATATCTTCAGTATTCTCAAGATTTGCCAGCAGTTTGACGGAGCGACCAAAGCCAATACTGTCAACCCAGCCTGCTGTCCAGATTTCCATGCGATGGACGCCGGCACGCAAATTGACCCCACCCATAACCGGCTTTCCTTGCTCATTGATCACGCGACCATCAATCACAAGCATGAACTCTGGCGTAAAATCCTTATGATCATCGCTCGGTTTTTTGGGCCGCTTGCCCATATTCAGGCGAAAGCGCCGCGTCACATTTTCCGGCTCATAAAAGTATGCCTGAAAACGGGTGATAACAGCTGGTCGTTCCCAGCGACTACTGCGTTTCCAATCAATAGCCTTTTCAATCGTCGCAGGCAATGCCTCTGTCACGCCCGTCACATTGGTTGCTACAGCATTTCCATACTTGTGGGAACCGACTTCGCGCATCCAGCCAACATCGACGAATTTCTGATACCGACGAAATTCCTCAAATATTGATTTTGTTCCGTAGTGATGCTCACGTCCTGGTGCCAATGTCACAAAAACAGACGGAGCCCAGGGATTCTGGGTAACAATCTTGTTTTTTCCTGACTTCGGATAATAGCCTACCGTAGTCCAATCTCGATCATGCATACCCGTTTGAACGATAAAGGATCGCAACTTTGCACCTGGTTCACGCGCAATGATCGTCATTTTTCCTAAGGGTGCGTTATCGTTCAGGTCTACACGAAAGTCCGGTGTCACGCCCTTGACATCAACAGGTTGCCAGGGCGGATAGTCCGTAACGGGACTAATGACCATGTTTGGATTACGACCCGGCTCTGAATTGGCGCCATATGCTTTCGCCTGCGCCCCCGTTGTTGATATCTGTCCTTCAAACCAGCCTGTATGTGTGCCTGTTTCCTTGAGAACAAAGCGCCCAATGGAATCACCACTCGATGTCGAAGCAGAAACGGCCAATTCATCGACATCCGCAGTACGACTGCGATCATGATCAATTACGCGCACATGAATCGGATTACCGGGTTTGAGACGTGCTTGTATATCCGCCTCTGTCCGCTCTCCACCGATCCGTTCGCCTTGCATCATGCGTTCGCCGACTTCAGAAGCCATGCTTGCTTTTACTGCCCCGGCTGTTCCATCTTTCAACGCGTCCATCTGTGCTTTCATATCGGCAACCCGCTGCTCGGCCGCTGAGAGCAAACGTCGACCGGACGCCATCAGCAACGCATCGGAAGCAACCCCGATCGGTCCGCCACGCTGCTCTTCCATGTTGTTCATCTTTTCCCTGAAACGTTCGGAGTAAGCATAATAGACTTCATCATCGCCAATCACTTGCAGTACCCCATCATCTTTAGCAGGTGCTCCCAATGACGTGCGCACCTCCCCACGGAATTTCGTTTTCTGGTCACCAAATTGGCGCAAGAAAATCAGCTCACGATCTCCAGACTTCGCCCACACCGCAACTTCGATTTCCGTACCTGCCCCAGACACAGCTAAGGTTGGGTCGGTCAACGTCACTTTCAACTTTTCTCCAGGAACCAATGTTTGCTTGCTGCTGATTGTGCCCAGCTCGACTTCTGTTGCTTCCATCAGTTTCTTGCGCTTGAGTTGCAAACGTCCCTGCATGATCCTGGCGTCAGAATGCTCACTGTCTCGCGCTAGGATGGATGTGATTTTGTCATTTGCGTCATCGTACTCTTCCATATCATAATATACTTCAGCCATGGCGTAATGAATCGAACTCCACAATTCGGGCACTTTTTCAAGAGCCAATTCATTGAGTGTATTCAAAGCTCCGTCATAATCCTTGGCAAGACGCTCAACCCGGGCCTTTCGTAGTGTTGCCTCGTGCTTGATCAACAATCCGTCATATTTATCCTTCTGTGCCGTTCGCTTGAAAATTTCATGCGCTTGCCGCAACATACCCTTTTGGATGGCAATTTCACCATAGGCCAACTCGATTTCGACCTGACGCTCTTTGCTCAATGTCGTATTTTCTTCGGACGCCCAATCCTGAAGCGATGTAATCAATGCCTCCTGCTTGGTCTCATCACGACTATATATCGTCCGCTGCAAGACCCACATCAAGTAATCCAACGGGAATTCGCGGTGGTTCAGCATGAACTCGTCCCAGTGCGCCGCACACAACTGCCAGGCACTATCTTCATTCCCACTCATCCACTCGATTTGAGACTCATACACAGGATAAGCCGGATCTGTCTTCGCAACCGGAATGGTCATAAGCCCTATGCGGGTGGACGCTTTGACATCCAACGACTTCCAAGGCGCTATATGCTTGGACGGCTCGAAACCATAGATGTTTTTCGCTACGCTGAATACCTGTATCCCATTGCGAGCCAGAGCCGCGGCACTCGCAGGATGCGTGTCGACGATCGAATGACCAAAGTCAACCAAGGTCCCAAACATGCGGCCACGGTTGTGATTTGCAACGGCCGTCTTGATTACATAACGGACTGATAGGTGGATTGCGCGAGCATCTGGGTTTTTGCTGAAGTAAGCGTGAAGCTTCCGTCCCAAGGCGTCTTGTTCTGGATCAAAGTAAAAACCGGATACACATTGCAACAGCCGATCCAGAACTTGCGCATTGAACAATACCTCATCAGAGACAACCGAAAGCGGATGCAGCTGGATGCCATCCCGATAGACCGGTGTATCGCGAAGCCGGGATATAAATAAACCCAACGCTTTTGCTGTGTCCGCTACTGTCGATGTCTCCGACAAATCCTTTATCGGCATTTGAATAAATTCCGGTTGCCCCGATTCAACCAAAGCGTTCTGACCAGAAGTAAGAGCATCACTGCCAAACCATTCCCTGACAGCATATTTGACTTCAAACGGCATATCTTTCCACTGCGACGATGCTTGTAATGCCTTCAATAGTTCGACATCGGCAGCATTGTCATCGGGGAATTGTAGATTTATCCAGACCATCACCTGCCACGCAACCAAGTTGTTTTGCTTTATGCCATCAGATAGGCCCATACGAAACGTTTCACCTAGAGCATGTGGAGCATAAAGCTTGGGATGATCGCTTTTTAACTCCTCCAACCTTCCGCGAGCCTGTCGGTCCGCAAGATTTTCAATCCACGGATCATACCGACTTGTATTCAATCCCTTGGCTCGGTCATCTCTCTCTACATGACCATCAGCATCCCGTATTCCCGCTGCCAGAACACTTCGCAGCATGCGCTGTACAGTAACATCCTCACTTTTCAATAAAACAGGGACCAGCTCAGGAGAAAACGATAAGATACGCTTCGCACGATTGTATCCATTCGGTTGTCGCGGTGATTGCGACTGATAGTCTGATAATAGCGACTTAAAGGCATCAACACGCTGCTTTGCTGAGGCTTCAGGTCCAGGATCTCCTGCTGTCTGCTCTTTAAAAGCAGCTTTGGCTTTATTCTTCCCCTCATCACGCCCCTTGCCGCCTCCCGGTCTCCCGCAAGCATGCCATAATCGATCAACAACACTGTCAGAATCCCTTTCACTTTGAAACCGCCACATTTCAGAGGCAATCAGAGCATCTACCGCTTTCTCATAATCTTTTCCCTCTGCTGCGTACGCCCGGATACCAGAAACCATCGGTTCCGGATTTTGCACAATCTTGGATGAAAGCGCTTTGGCTTCTTCTACTGACAGCTTATTCCATTCATGATCAATCAGTAAGGGCCCAAAACGAGAATTGCGGATATCTGGATTTGCCTCCACATAGTCCTTGACCGCTTGTACATTACGGATATGCGGCTCAAATCTGTTTCCATGTGTGTCACTGTAATATCTAGGTTCCCAGGACACGAAAAAATCTGCTTTTTGCAAATCGGTCATGCTGGATATGGCTTCAACCACGACCTCCATTTTGGATGCAACCGCATGCGGCCAGAATTTCATTAGGTCTCCCACTGAACCGGGGCGTAAACTCCGGGAACCGCCAAGCCAACCTTCTTGTACATGCTTTGCATATTCAGGATGAGCCGAAAGCAGTGCACGAGCCTCAGCTAACGGGGGCTGTACAACCTCATCCCTCATTTTTGCCTGGTTGTAATAGGCAACGGAAGCAGCCCAATCCAACCGAAGTTGTAGCTCCTCGGAAAAAGTGATGCCAGCAGCTAAACGCTTACATGTCTCCAACAAAGCCTTACTCATGTTCGGTAGGCTTGTGAGATTCATTTCAAGGCGATCTACCAGCCAACGGAAATCCTCATCATAGTATGTAAGGATAAGATCTGTGGAAACCCCAGCTTCCACAAGTGCATCCAGGCGCCTGATCACAGACTCAACGTCATTACGATTCCACTCGCGGGCTCGATCAAGAAACCACCGATCAAACTGCCGTGCCTGCGGCAAAGAGACCAGACGGTGTCCATCATTTTTCGAGAAATTATAGGCGCCATCGGAATCTTTACGTTCGTATATCAATAGAGCATATACCGCGTAAACTGCCTCTCCAACTTCAGCAGACGACAAATCGGCATCGGCAAGATACTGTTGGTATAACGAGACAGCCCCTTTCCAGTCGCCACTGTATTCAGCCGCCTTACCTGCATAAAAAAAGAGCATCGCATTCTCCGGTCGGTTCTGGGCCAGCCATTTCCTCGCTTCAGCGATGGCAGGCACCGCTTTTCCTTCGTCCAAACCTGCCTGTAAAAGAGACAGAATAGCAGCCTCGGGTTGCGTAGCTATCGTGCCTGACATTGCCTCACGTTGCGCACCAAAGCTGGCCCGTGCGGGTGTTGCCATGCAGGCACTCAAAAGCAGCAGTGCACCAAACAGCATGGATCGGACCGATCCGACCGATCTCACAAGATTCCTCTGGAACCTGACTCCTGACTTCTGACGCCTGACCTTTGCGACCATCATCGCGCCTCCAATGCCGCCAGTTTCTTCTGTGCTTCGCTCACAAAAGAGCTGGAGGGATAATCAAAAATGAGCTGACGCAATTTTTGTTTCGACATCTCTGCATCACCCATCTTATAGGCCACTTTAGCCCAATGCATGAGCATTTCATCCAGAAACGCGGCATCGGGATAGTCTGCAAACACCGTTTCCAATAAAGATGCAGCTTGCGCAAAGTCCTCTGTATCTACATAAAAACGGACGACGCGCCCCAACGCATCAGCGGCATAAGAACTTTCCGGATAGCGTTGATAGGTTGCCCGATAGGCCGCAATGGCCGGTCCCAT
>CAZRCN010000015.1:0-17604 GCA_964598575.1 uncultured Victivallales bacterium
TCCTGCCAGGCAGGCGTGTCGCAATGCTCCGGGCGCATGCGCCTTGCGCCCCGATCAGCCGGACACAACCTACCCAGTGCCAGAAAAAACGGCTCGGCCGCTTGCTCCATCTGCTCGATCATGCGCTGCAGCCGCACCGGCAAGGCCTGCACCCCGGCCGGCGTTTCATGCCGCTGCACCGCCAGCGAAAATGTTGCCAGCAACCCTGAGCCCCGCCCCTTCAAGCGCAACCGTCCCAGACGTCGCAAAAAGTACCGCAGACGTCCACGTGAGATTTCGACGGTAAAGCAGCGTGTAGCCGCATCCTCAAGATTGTGGGCTTCATCCAGCACCAGATGGGCATGCGCAGGAATGGCCTGGGTACCCTCCGCCATTTCCGCCAGCACCAGGGCATGATTGGCCACAACCACGTCCGCTGCCATCGAACGCGCACGCGCCCGCCGTACAAAACACTGGCGATAGAAGCGGCAGCCCCGTCCACTGCATTCCTCCGCACTGGCGGTTAGTTCACCCGTAAAGCCACGGGCATCTCGTGATTCCAGCCCACTGACTTCCGCAAGATCGCCCGTTGTCGTTTCGCCCAGCCAGGCTACGACGGATGCCGCCAAGGCATGCTGCCCCGGGCGCAGCACAAAATCCGGATGACGCAGCAACTGCTGCAGCTTCCGGATACAAAGATAATTAGAGCGTCCCTTGATGAGAGCAGTCCGGAATGACAAACCCGTCACGCGCTGCACAAGGGGGATATCCTTCTCATATAGCTGTGCTTGCAGGTTCTTGGTGTTTGTGCTGACGACAACAGGGGTCCGGTTCTGGACCGCCCAATGGATCGCCGGCACGAGGTAGGCCAAACTCTTGCCCGTACCGGTGCCCGCCTCGCACAACAAGTGCCGCTGTGCATTGAAGGCCGCAATCACCGCCCGTGTCATCTCCAACTGGCCTGTGCGGGTCTCATATGTCTCCAGCGCGCCCGCAAACATACCCCCAGCCCCCAGCAAATCCTCAGCCAGCGATTCCGGTAGCGGCTGCCACGCCTCCGGGTCCTGCTCACGCTCGGGCATAACCGGTGGCGGATCCATCACGATCACATCCGCCAGTGCCGATATATCCTCCCCGGGCGGTGTTGCCATTTCCCTTGCATACACCCACTGCTCAAAGAGGCCACATAACGCCGTGCCAGCAGGCAGCAACCGCAGAATTGCCCGTAATTGTACAATGGCCATGCTTTCCGCTACCATGCACAGCGCCTCGTACAAGCGCGTCACGCATAGCACCGGATCATCCGTCGGTTCCGGTGCCACATCCAGAGCAGCACACAATGCCGGCATGGTGCTCTCCGGTACACCCGGCAACAAAATGGCTGCCAATGCCTCCAGCTCCACTGCTTCGTCCAGCAAGGCAGATACTCGCTCCGGCATCTCTGCCTGGGTCAGCATCCCGAAACGCACCACAACCGGTGCGGTCGCCTCTCGCTGCAGGGCTTCTTCGTGCGTCGATGCATCCAGCCGCATCAGCACGCGGCCTCCTTCGCATACCGCCAGATGCCAAGCAAAGGATGCGCCCGCGTTTGTTTCTGTCCCTATCAGGACGATATGCTTGCCGACACCCATCCCTTACCCGCCTCCCCATAGCCGCCGCAACTCAGCCGTAATCTGTGCAGCCTCCGATGGACTGACCTTCTGTTCTTCCTCCATGCGCTGCTGCGTCCGACGCTGCACCGCACCAACCACATCGAGTTTTGTCGCAAAGGCACGGCACGATACAATATCTGCACCTAGCAAGCGGGCCTTCTCCTGCACATAGCGATCATCCGAAACCACGGTGTAGGCAAACGCCGGACCAAATTCCTCGATAATATGCAGCAGCCGATCATCGGCCGTCTGGCCGCTGCGCGAGAAAAACACACGAATACCGGCACCGCCCGCCGATTGCCCGCCGACCACCGCGGAATCCCCATCAAACACGACACAAAACAACCAGACATCACGGCGCGAGCCCATCCACCGGCGACAGTACCCCAGCAAGGCTTCGCGCCCTTGTTCCAGGGATTGTTCCATCTGCCGCTTCCAGCGTGGCAAACGATGCAACACATTATACCCATCCAGAACCATAACCTGCCGTCGCATCATATCCCTCCACCCGCAAAACGCGGCGCCCGCTCCCCATACCGGGCCTGCAAGCGGTCCAACTCCTCGCTCAACCGCTCCCGCTTTCCATGCTGCTCTTGCTCGGAGGCAAAGAGCGACAACTGTGCCGGTGGCTGCCGACTGAGATCACTCACGCCAAACCCCACCAAGCGTACCGGGTGCGTCAAGGCTTCCTGCCGGAAGAGCCGCATGGCAGCCTCGCGCAAGCTGACGGCATCCTGACAAGCCGGATCAAGCACCTGTTGCCGCGTAATCGTACGAAACCCTTGCCAGCGCACCTTGATCCGGGCTGTTCCCGCGTACAGGCCCGCCGCGCGCAAACGCTGGCCCACATCCGCCACCAGACGCTGCAGCGTACGCTCCAGTACCGTCCGGTCCGTTACGTCCCGACTGAAGGTGTGCTCGCGCGAAAGACTCTTGTCTTCCGTTTCCGTCACCACCGCCCGCTCATCCTCGCCATTAGCCAGCCGAAACAAATGATCTGCCGCATGCCGCCCCGCGACACCATCCAGCCTTTCCCGGTCAGCCTGTTGCACATCCCCCACCGTATAAAACCCAGCCGCTTGCAATTGCCGCTCCATCACGGGGCCTACACCCCATACCCGTCCGATCGGTAGCGGTGCCAGAAACGCCAGTATCTCCTGGTGCCCCGATGGAACGACGGTAACCCCGTCCGGCTTATGCATATCACTTGCCAGCTTTGCCAGAAACTTGTTGGGTGCCACGCCGGCCGAAGCCGTCAATCCCAGCTCACCGCGAATATCCGCCCGAATCCGCTCTGCCACCTTCACCCCGGACCCAAAAAGCGATAGCCCCCCTGTCAGATCCAGAAATGCCTCATCGATCGAGAGCGGTTCCACCTCAGGGGTATAGCGACCAAAAATGGCAAACACCTGCTGCGACACTTCTGCGTAGCGCTCCCGCCGCGGTCGCACAAAGACGGCCTGCGGGCAGCGACGTGCGGCCTCCCGGGACGGCATGGCCGAGCCAATACCGTAGCGGCGCGCCTCGTAACTGGCGGCAGCCACGACGCCACGCTCATCCCGGTCCGCGCCTACCACCACCGGCCGTCCCCGCAACGCGGGCTGATCCCGCTGCTCCACCGACGCAAAAAAGGCATCCATATCTATATGCAAAATCGTACGTTCCATCATGCCAACCTACCATGTTACCCCGCAACCCGCAACCGCTTCCAACATCATTTCCCCACCCCTGCCCCAGCCAGCAGGGGTGGCAGGGACATTTCTTCCCGCTGGGGCACCGGCGCGGGACCGCCGGATCCAGGAAAAAGCTGGAACAAGACCGCCAGGCACGGGGGATCGAAAACAGTAAGGTTGTAAATCGGGGCTTATTATCTCATGATCTGTTTTGAACGAAACGTGTTGTAAGGAGATCATATGAACCAGCAGGTCCTGTTACTGATTATCGAGGCAATGGTTGTCTATATCCTGGTGTTGGCGGCGCATGCCCTGCGCCACCGCATGGGCACGGTATTCTTCTATGCCCTGATCGGCAGCATTACCGCCCTGATGTCATGGGTCACAGATGCAGGTATGCGGGTTGATGTGGGACTGATCAGCTTTAATGTCGGCTCAACCGTTTTCTACACCGCGCTATTGCTCGGCGTATTTGTTATCTACGTTTTTGAAGGTCCGCGTGCAACCCGACACCTGATTCTGACCATTTTGCTGGTATCTGCCCTCGTGCCTTGTGTTGCCTGGATTCTACACATACAGAATGCGCTGCTTCCGGGATCCCCGTTGATGGATGTTCCGCACCCCAGTTTGCGCATCAATATTGCGTCTGTCCTTACTACCCTGGCAAATCTCATCGTCCTCGCTATCATATGGGAAGCCTTTGGCGGTACACGACGAAAGGTCCACCTCATGCTCCGAACGTTTCTAACGCTACTGGGGGTCATGTGGCTCGATGTCATCCTCTTTACCACTGGGGCCTTCTGGGGAACGGAAGCCTACTGGCAGATCATGGGCGGTACGCTGGCAAGCCGCTTTCTGGTAACCATCCTGGCCTTCCCCGTGCTCTATCTGTACCTGCGTCTCGAGTCAAACCGCCCGGATGTCCATATTGAAAACCGACCGATCTTTGCCATTCTCCGGCAAATGGCCAAGATCCATGCCGAATTATCACAAGCGCAACAGGAAATCCGCAAACGGCAAGAGGTAGAGCAAGAACTGCGGCAAGCGCTTGCAGAAGTCGAAACGCTGCAAGGGTTGATCCCGATCTGCGCCAACTGCAAGAAGATCCGCGATGATCAGGGCCTCTGGGAGCAGATCGAGAGTTATGTGTCACGTCACTCTCAAGCACGCTTCAGTCATGGCCTGTGCCCAGACTGTCTTATCAAGCTCTATCCAGAGGACTATGCACATGCCCCCGAAGATCAGCCCCCACAACCGGACTAGCCTATGATTACGATTCGCCGGCTTATTCTGTTGGCTCCGCATGCACATGCATGATATACATGCTTCCATGTATCGCAAGCAACCGTATCAATGTTAGACGCGTCACAGAACCGGGGGGGCCACACCACAACATGGACATCCTTATCCCAGCGATCATCCTGCTTGCCATAACGACATGCCTCGTCATCTATGCCCGGCATCGAAACACACTTTTATCTGACAGGCATGAGGACGAGTGGCGCTATTCCCGCATTCTCGACAATATCGATGCCTGCGTATACACCAAGGACGATCAAGGCCGATACACCTATGTCAACAAAACACTCGCAAACCTCTTCGGGGCTACCCCCGAGGAAATCAGGGGCAAGACCGACGCAGATTTCTTTTCGCCTGAATCGGCTGCTCGCACCCGTAACAACGATGAGCGTGTCTTTTCAGAGGGCAAGACCCTTCGGCTGTCCGAGATCGATCAGGTCATGCATAGCGGAAAGTCCTACACCTTCCTGACAACCAAGATCCCCCGCCTTGCCCAGAATGGCTCGGGCAAAACTCTCATTGGCATTTCCACCGACATTACCGATCAGATCCAGACCCAGAAGGATTTGAAACAAAGCGAAAGGCGCTATCGGCAGCTTTTCGAGCGCATGCAGGAAGGCTTTGCCCTGCATGAGATCCTTTGCAATGAAAAAGACGAACCGATTGACTACCGCTTTCTGGCCGTGAATCCCGCCTTTGAAACGATCGTAGGGCTGCGCGCCGAACAGGTCATCGGAAAAACCGTCCGCGAGGTGTTCCCGGAAATAGAAATTGCCTGGATTGAAACCTTTGGCAGGGTTGCACTGACCGGGGAACCGGCAACCTGCGATCAATATGCCGCCGAACTCAACCGTCATTTCCGGATCAACGCTTTTTCCCCGGAAAAAGGCAAATGTGCGTGTATCTTCGAGGACATTACTGCCCGCAAGCGTGCCACCACCCAGATTGCACGCTTAGCTGCCGCCATCAATCAGGCAGCTGAGGGTGTCGTCATCACGGATGCGGAGGGTGCGATTGAATATGTCAACCCGGCCTTCGAAACGTTTACGGGTTACACCCAGCAGGAAGTTATCGGTAAGAACCCACAGATCCTCAAGAGTCAGAAAACAAAGCCCGCGATCTACGCCGAACTTTGGCAAACGATCAAGGATGGCAACACCTGGAAGGGGCGACTCATCAACAAACGCAAGGATGGCACCCTGTATACGCAGGACACTACGATATCCCCCGTCCGTGATGACGATGGCCGCACCTCCCATTATGTTGCCGTAACACGCGATGTGACCGAGGAACTGCACGTGCAGGAACAATTGTCGCACGCCCAGAAGATGGAATCCGTCGGCCGTCTAGCAGGCGGTGTTGCCCATGATTTCAACAACCTGCTCATGGGTATTATCGGGTACACCGAGATGGCCCGTGACAAGCTGCCCGAAAACCATGCCGCGCAAGAGGAGCTCACCACGATTCTTGCCAGCATCAAGCGAACAACCGATGTCACAAAGCAATTGCTATTATTTGCCCGCAAACAGCCAGCAGCCCCGCAACCGCTTGACCCGAACAAGGCGATAGGCAAACTGATCAAGATGCTAGGCCGGTTGATCGGTGAGTCCATCGATCTGAAGTGGCAGCCTTCTGCCGACACGTGGCTCATCAAGATGGATCCGGGACAAATCGATCAGATGCTTGCCAATCTATGTATCAATGCCCGGGACGCCATCAAGGATGCCGGCACCATTACGATTGCCACCAGCAATGAGACGGTAACCGAGCAGGATTGCGTCAGCAATGTCGATGCCACGCCCGGGGCATACGTCTGCATCCAAGTGCAGGACTCAGGCAGCGGCATGGCCCCCGATGTCCTCGATAAGATTTTTGACCCCTTCTTTACAACCAAGGATACCGGCAAAGGAACCGGACTCGGGCTTTCAACCGTCTACGGCATCGTCACCCAGGCGGACGGCTGGGTTGACGTTGCCAGCGAACCCGGCGACGGTACAACCTTCCGCCTGTATCTTCCGCGCTATGCCGGAACCTTGACGTCATCCGATGCCCCCGACGATTCGCATCCGCCACCACTGGCATCAAACCCGCCAGAAACCATTCTCGTGGTAGAAGATGAAAAAAGCGTACGCGACGTCACAATCCGATTCCTGCAACAATTGCAATATAAGGTTCTGAGTGCCGCATCGCCGCAACAAGCCCTCGAACGGATGCAACGCCATGACGGGGAAATCGATCTACTCCTGACCGATATCGTCATGCCCGACATGAACGGCGTTGCGCTTGCAAAGAAAATGACGGGGACGTTGCCCGATCTGCGGGTCTTGTTCATGTCCGGATATACGGAGGACTACATCTCCGAACACGGTATCACAGCATTTGGCGAGCTTCTCCCCAAACCCTTCTCGCGCACGGGGATTGCCAAGGCAGTCCGGCACGCCCTGGACACCCCTCAGCCAACCAACCGGTAACATTCCTTACGCAGATACCTTGCTGCGGTAGGACTCCACTTCCCAGTTCTCAATAAATCGGCGGGCAGCATCATGCATCCATTGCACCCCGCCGAATGCCTCGGCAAGTTGCACAACATGACTCGCATCCTGCGCAAACTCCAGCGCCAAGGCCGCTTGCTTTTCAGACCGTCCAGCCCCATAGACCCCATTCGGCGTCACAACCACCCGCGGTGCATACCCATGCTGTTGACGAAAGGCCGCTAGACCCTCCTCGTCCAAGGGTCCTTGATAGCTGTAGGATTTTGCATATACAATATGGTCAGGCGTCAACGGACCTTCCGCCACCGCAAATGGGCCACTGACCTCCACCACGGCCGCATCCTCTCCGAGCAAAGTCTGCATCTGCCGGCATTCTTCCTCTGCAACCGCAGCGGCCGGGGCCGCCCCTACCGCAAACGCCAACGGCACGTCGGCAGATGTATATGCCTCTTCCAGCACCGACATGATGTCGGCATATGTTTCGTGAATGGCTTCGGGCGAGTCGCCCGCTACAAACAATCCATGATTCTCCAAAACCAGCACATCGGGCTGTTTCCCGTTCATTTGCTGGTACCGGGCCATCTGCTCCCGTACTTCCATGCACAAGGTATATCCAGGATCAATATACGGAACCCATAAGGCATCCGGAAACAGACGTACACAGGCAGTGGCACCGTCTTTGGCACAAGCCAACCCGTTCAGCAACGCTGGATGGGTATGCACCACATAGCGTGCATCAAATACATTATGCAGAGGTGCCTCGACCGATGGCCGCCCCTGCGACCCCGCACAGACCGCGTCCTGCATCAACGCCTTCACCAGGGACTCGCGCGCTTCTGCCGAAGCGGGTGGCTCCGTCGTGTACAACACCCCGATTTTGCTGCGCTCCAGCGCCACAAAGGTTTCCGGTTTCATACCTGCCAAGGTCGTGCCCGATGGCTTGACCCATAACGTGTCCGCATCCTTGACAGACGTATTTCCACCCCCTCCGCGTACATAACGGGAACCCCCGAACGCATGCGATAAGGTCGTGATCTCCGCCAGCATCTGCGGTTGTTCTTCCGGCTTGCTCTCTCCCTGCTGCATATATCGATCCTCCCTATGTCCCCATCACACAAATAGGTGGGAAAATTGCTCCCCGGCCTTATTCCAGATTTCCGTATGAGTCGGTTCGTAGCGCGTTGTGGGGAATGAACGTGCCACCATGGCACGGCCCTCAGCCAGGTCGGCGACATGCTGCAACCCCATCATTTGCACCATCACGTTCCCGATTGCCGTTGCTTCCGTCGGCCCCGCTTCGACAGGCTTGCCGGTTGCAGAGGCGGTAAATCGATTCAGCAGGTCATTCCCGGAACCACCCCCCACAACATGCAGGATATCCAACGGACGACCCCGCAACGCTTCCAGCCGGTGCATGACCCAGCGATACCGCAAGGCCAGCCCTTCCAGTATGGCGCGAATCACCGCACCCGGCGTCTCCGGCTCCGGCTGTCCGTGCTCCCGGCACCAGGCCCGTACCCGTGCTGGCATATCACCCGGTGCCAGAAATGCCGGGTCATCCGGATTCACTACCGACTTGAAAGGCTCGCTCGCCTCGGCCAAATCGGCCAACTCCGTCCAACTATAGCTCTGCCCCGCTTCTGCCCACGTGCGTCGGCATTCCTGCTGCATCCAGAGCCCCGAAATGTTCTTGAGAAACCGGACCGTTTGATCAACTCCGATTTCATTGGTGAAATTCCATGCACGCGATTCCGCCTGAATCAATGGTTCGTCCAGTTCAATGCCCATCAGCGACCAGGTTCCGCTACTTAGATAGGCCCAATTTGCTTGTGTTGCCGGAACGGCAGCGACAGCGCTTGCCGTATCGTGTCCTGCTACCGCCACAACCGGCACCGGCCCTACGCCGGTTGTTTCTGCCAGGTCCGGGCGCAAGGGGCCGAGTACCGCTCCGGTTTCAACAAAAGGTGCCCATGGCACCCCATCCAGTCCCAGCGGCTTCAGGATATCCGTGGCCCAGGTGCGTGTCTGCGGATTATAACACTGGCTCGTGCTGGCAATGCTGCGCTCACAGCGCGCTTCCCCGGTCAGGTAATACGAGAAAAGATCCGGCATAAACAGTAGCTGCGATGCCTCGGCAAGCCGACCCTCTTTCTGTTCTGCGGCCAACTGGAACAGCGTGTTTATCTGCATGAACTGGATGCCGGTTGCATCAAAAATGGCGTCTGCCGGGACGTTTGCCATCACCCGTTCCATTTGCCCATCCGTTCTTGCATCGCGATAGTTGAATGGTTGTGACAGCAGGGTACCATCCGGCCCGATCAGCCCATAATCGACACCCCACGTGTCTATCCCGATACTTTCCAGCCGGATGCCTCGTTCGGCTGCCAACCGCAGACTTTTCACGATTTCGCGGAACAAGCCATCGGCATCCCAGTGCAAATGACCATCCGTCCCCTCAACCGGGCCGTTATCAAACCGATGCAGCGGCTCCAGCTCCAATTGCTTGCCATCATAGCTGCCTAACATCGCGCGGCCGCTCGAGGCGCCAAAATCCATTGCCAGATAATACGTTTTCATCTTCTGCTCTCCCTTACCTGTTCTCTTCGTGAAAAAGTTCGATAGCCTTGCGCGCCAGCGCGTGTTCGACCAACCCAACGTTCTCGCGCCCCACCCATGGCTCCGCCTTCGCTCGCTACGTCGGACATGCTGGCAGCCATGGCCACAAAACGTTTCACCCTAAAAGCGATCCACCTCATATTCTCCCCGCCTGCGTGGGCGGCGGACTTGTCCTATTGCTCGCGCGCCGACAGAACCGTATTCTCATACTGCTGCATCTCCGACAGCCAGGCCGCCCCGACCGGAACGCCCTCCTTGGCGCACAATTGATCCCAAACGGCACCAACCGGCATGGCCTTGCTCGCCTCCATCAAGCCCAGCTTCTCAGCACCTTTGCCTTCCGTCTCCAGTTGCAGCAAGGTCTCTACCGGCTCCAACAAGGCTGCCAGCAGCGCTAACCGCAGGGCACGTGTACCCGTAACATATGCCCCGATCCGGTTGATAGAACCGTCAAAGAAATCCAATGCCAGGAAGATGCGGTCGAGGGCCTTGCCGCGCACAAGCTCCTGACATACGCCGCGCAGGGCATCATCCCACAGCACCACATGATCGCTGTCCCAGCGCATGGGGCGACTCACATGCACCAAAAGCCGCTCATGAAAATTCAGCAAGGCGGAAAGCTTATCATCGATCGTCTCGGTCGGATGAAAATGGCCCATATCCAGACAGTACAGGATACCATTTCGCAGCGCATACGACTGGTAGTACTCCGCGGATCCTACCACGTAGGCTTCGCTGCCAATACCAAAGAGCTTGCTCTCCACGGCATCTACGCACCGCGTCGGATCCACCCCCACCGCGGGGTCCAGCATGGCGTCCAACGATGCCGTCAGCCGCTGCCGCGGCCCCCAGCGGTCCGCCGGATAATCCTTGGCACCATCCGGAATCCAGTGATTGATCACACAAGGACCGTCCTGCGCGCGCGCCATCGCTTCCGCAATCCGCCGACAGGCCTTGCCATGCTCAATCCAGAACCTGCGAATGCCGGCATCGGCGTGCGAAAGGGTAAAGCCATCATCCGCTTTGGGGTGCGCAAAAAAGGTCGGGTTGAAATCCAAAGCAACGCCGGCATGACGCGCCCAGTCCATCCAGCGGGCAAAGTGCTTTGGCTCCAACGCATCGCGGTCGACAACCTGTCCGTCCGTTTCGGCATAGCAGGCATGCAGGTTCAGCCGGTGCTGTCCCGGTAACAACTGCAGCACTTGATCCAGATCCTGCCGCAGCTCTGCCCCATTACGGGCGCGCCCCTTGAAGTTGCCTGTCGCCAGAATGCCCCCTCCGCTCTTGGCCTCCTTTACCTCGAATCCGCCCACATCATCGCCCTGCCAGCAGTGCAGCGAAACGGGAACCGTTAACGCGGCTTGGATAGCCGCATCCGTATCTACCCCTACTGCCGCATAGCGCTCACGCGCCAGATCGTAGGCCTTCTCAATCGATGTGCTCTTCGGTCCTTCGAATACCTGCATCTCTCCCCCCCTGTTTTTCAACCTGCTCGGCGTACATGCATCCATACGCAACCCATGCTACCTCCTATAGGTTTGGGCTTGTGTATTCTTCCCATATATCCTATTCCTTTTCAATGACATATGTACATGGTGCCGTAAAGAGAGCACATCCGTGATGGCTTTACGATGCGGCCGCAAAGGAGAAACAGCATGACACTAGCACAAGTAATGAAAGAAGAAATTCGCCGGGTTGCCAGACGCGAAATCAACAAAGAGCTGGCCCCTATCAAGCGCGTGAATGCCGCGCAGCGGACGCTCATCGCGAATCTGCGACGGGATGTTACCGATTTGCAAAAAGCGATCAAGCACGTTGAGCGACAGGTACCGGAAACAGGCACAAGCACCCCCAGCGAGGCGGCCAAAGATAAACGGCGTGCCGGATGGATGACGGGCAAGGGCGTTCGTTCGCTCCGCAGCCGGCTCGGCATTACCCAGGCCGAACTTGCCAAACTGGCAGGCGTCAGTCACCAGACCGTCGTCAAATGGGAAAAAAGTGACGGTAAAATTGCATTTCGTGGACAGAAAACAGCTGACCGCATGCAGGAGATTCGCTCCCTGCGCAAGAAAACTGCCGCCAAGGCGCTGGCCCAGCTCTCCACCTAGCCGGATATCTCCAGCGCTTTACGTTGCACCTGCTGGATATCGCGGATCCCCGTCTCAGCCGCATCCAGCAGCCCTTGTAGATCCTGACGCGAAAACACGCCTTCCTCCCCGGTTCCCTGCACCTCGACCAGAGCATCGTCCCGCATCACCACATTCATATCCACCGCGGCAATCGAGTCATGCGCATAATCCAGATCACAGACCAAAGCGCCCTGCACGATCCCCACACTCACGGCAGCCACCTGCCCCAGCAGATACACCTCGGGGCCGGGCTTCTGTTGTTGCCGCGCCAACTGCCGCAACGCATCATACAATGCCACCCATCCCCCGCTAATCGCAGCCGTGCGGGTTCCCCCATCTGCCTGTAGCACATCACAGTCGATCGTGATCGATACTTCTCCCAAGGATGCCATATCAACCGCCGCACGCAGCGAACGGCCGATCAAACGCTGGATCTCCGTGCTCCGGCCATCCTTGCGCGCCCCATCACGCCGCTTGCGCCCGCCACCGGTACTCCCCGGTAGCATCGCGTATTCCGCCGTCACCCAACCTTGTCCCTTTCCGCGCAAAAATGGCGGCATATCCGTCGATATACTTGCCGTACAAATCACTTTCGTATCCCCAAACGATGCCAGACACGACCCCGCCGGATGCTTGATGTACTCGCGTTCAAATGTAACCGTTCGCATGCTCTCGCTCTCCCTTCCTGTTTTTTATCAAAATCATGTGCCGCCAAGCTAGCGCGGTTGCCCCCCGTTTGCACGTTTATTCCGCAACACCCCCAGTTGGTCACCATCCACCGCATTGACAGCATACGCGCAGCCCCGTATGCTTTCCCCTCATGCAAGCTAAGGCACCAACAACCAACGTACACCCCTTCCGGGATCTGAAATTCCTGACATGCCTGGCATTGGTGTTCCTCGTGCTGGCAATGGGGGTTATCGGATACCGTTTCCTGGAGGGCTGGAACTGGCTCGACAGCCTGTACATGACTGCGATTACCATCAGCACGGTCGGCTTTCAGGAGGTGCAAACGCTTTCTGTCGCTGGGCGCATCCATACCATCATCCTCATTTTTGCCGGTGTCAGCATCCTCGCCGTCACCGTATCCATCATGTGGGAAACACTCTTCCAGCATCAACTCAAACTCATCATGGAGAAACGCGGTATGCACAAGAAAATCGAGCAGCTCAAGCAACACACAATCGTTTGCGGCTATGGCCGCATGGGACGCATGATCTCCGAGGACCTGCAACGACTAGGCGAACCACAGGTTGTGGTCGAGCAGGACCGGGAACGTGCTGCTGAAATCGAGAAGAACGGTGGTCTCGTCCAAACCGGCAATGCCACCGACGAAAGCACGCTCCAGCAAGCAGGTATCCAGCAGGCCAAGGCCCTCGTGGCAACCTTGGGCACCGATGCCGACAACCTCTTCCTGACCCTTACGGCCCGCGGGTTAAACGCCAAACTGGACATTATTGCACGCGCCGAGAATGAGCACAACAGCACCAAATTCACGCAGGCCGGTGCAACCCGCGTGGTTTCCCCCTTTGCCATCGGGGCCGGGCACATCGTGCGCGTACTCACACGGCCCTCCGTCGTAGATTTTGTCGATTTGATTACAACCGATGACGATACCAAGCTCGAGGTGGTCCAGACAACCCTGGCGCCCGATAGTCCCTACGTGCATAAAACCCTGGCCGAATCCCACATTCGGCAGGAAATGGGAGGCATGGTCATTGCCATCCGCAAGGCGGACAAAACCCTCCTGTTTGATCCGACCCCCGATACCCGGCTCGAAGCCGAAGACCGTCTCTATATCCTGAGCTCGGCCAATGCCGCCAAGGCATAGCTGTTCCCGCCGTTGCCCCACCCCTAACCCATGCCAGCTCTATTGGATGGGTGCCGGTTGGTGCCCCTACCACTGCACATACACCCAATCGCCATCGGTTGGAACTTCTGCCAGCAAATACACACCATCAGCGCTCACACGCACGGGTAGTGGTTCTTCGCCCAGCCGTGCCTGAATGCGCGTTCCATCACGACCCTCCAGCGGGATGCGGATCGTCAACGGCACATCCGGTAATCCCCGTAAGGCACGTGTATCGGGCAAGCGCAACCGGAAACGAAAGGAATCCTCTTGCACATCCCGCCGGATCACGCGCACCGCATTCCGTTTTCGGATGTAGGTCGAAACCTCGGCATACGTTGCGGTCCAGACCCGATCCGCATGCTTCGCAAGATACCCCACCAACTCTTCCAGCATGACGGGATCCAGCCTGCCCCATGTGTCTTCCCCCACACCATGCAGCATCACGTATTCCCACTCCCCCCGCGCAATCGTACGCTCTATTTGGGCTTTGCCCATCGCGGTATCAAAATCATCACCCCCCCATACCCGGCAATCCGAGCGAACAAACAGGTAGGTTTCCAGCACCAACCGCTTCACAAAATCATTCTCCGAGCTATAGGGATATGCAAAGCTCAGGGGCCGCACCCCCGTGTTTGCTTCAATCAGGTCGGCACTCCCCGCAATTTCATCCCGCAAAATGGTTACGTCATCCGTCACGGTCAGATCCAGGTGTGATCGGGAATGACTACCGATCTCATGCCCTGCTGCGGCTGCGGCCCGCCAGGCGGCCCAGTCATTCGGTGGCGCATCGGCCACATTGTCCGTAAAGATGAAAAATGTTCCAGGCAAACCGTGCGCATTGAGGATCGGAATGGCTTCCGTCACATGCGTCGCCAGCCCATCATCAAAGGTCAAGGAATAGGCTGCCGGCCGATCATACTGGAAACGGGCAATCTGCACGTCCGGTGGCAATGCCCAAACGCCTCCTGCCACCAGCATACACAAACTCCCAATACCCCGAACCCAAAGCCTCATCTCGCTACCTCCTGCATGCCATGAATTACACTTATTGCAAATAATGGTACGGTACCTGCACGCATCTGTCAACCGTATATGTAGCCTACGCACAAGTTGTCTGGCAATGCGCACGCATCTCCGTCCGGGCTACTTCAGCCAACAGTTGTTGTAGCAAATCCCGTACTACGGCCTGATACAAGGGGTCCTCCGCCAGATTCTGTATTTCATCCGGATCGTTCTTACGGTCGAAAAGCATGGTTTCCTGCAAGGGCGTATAGAACACCAACTTATAGTCGTTGGTGACCAACGTGCGAAATTGTATGGTTTCGAACCCGCTACGGACGGTATCGTGCTCAACCAGTGCCGTACGCCGCTGCGGGCGCCTCCCTCCACGGAGCACCGGTGCCAGGACTTCGCCGGGTAATGCCGCCGGCAATACGCCCATGGGCTCGGAACCCACCTGGGCTCGGCGAACATCATCGGGGTGTTGTACGCCTGCCAGATGCAACACCGTAGGCACGAGGTCCAACTGACTAACCACATCATCCACTACTTGCCCCTGGACACCGTTCGGCACCTTGGCCAGGAAGGGGACATGCATGTGTGCATTGTATGGATAGTCCATCTTGTACAGCAACCCATGTTCGCCGAGCTGATCCCCATGATCGGATACAAACATCACAATCGTATTGTCCGCCAGACCCAGCTTGTCCAATCTCGCCAGCACACGCCCCACCTGTTCATCAACGTGCGATATCATGCCATAGGTCTGACGAATGCAGGCCTTGATCCAGTCCGGCTCATACACCTCCGTCCCCTTCCCCATGCGGCGCATCGTCTCGGAGCGATTATCCGGCGACAGCGACAGCGTATGCGCTGGCAACTCGACATCCACATCCCGGTAATAGTCGCTCCATCTCCGAACCGCCGCAAAAGGCTCGTGCGGGTCCGGAAACGAACACCACAGGAAAAAGGGTTCCGGCGGGGTTTCCGCCTGCCGGCCCCCCGCACCGGCCCGTGAAGTCAGAAAATCCATCGCCCGATCAGCAATCCAATGATTGTAATGCAGCTCTTCCGGCATCTCAAGGGGGCCCGGATTGCTGGCCCGGTAGCGATAGCCATCCTCATAGATCCCGGGGTGATGTTGCTCCAGCCAGGTCACATAATCCCCGTAGACGTAATTGACATGTCCCATCACGGCATCCTGGGTCTGAAACCCGTAATAATCATCCGGTGCCTTGGTATATATGCCCCCTTCCCAATGCCCCGGCCACTTCCAGTACATCCGCCGCTCAGGGTTGATCCGCGTATCCTCGCCATCCGCAATCGTCCGCCCGCCCCACGGCTGCAAATGCAGTTTTCCCACCGAATGCGTCCGGTACCCTGCATCCGCCAGTATGCCGGGCAAGGTCGGGATACCCTTGTCCAATGCCACCCCATTGGAATATACGCCATTGGCACGGTTCGTAAGGCCCGTGAACATCGTGGCACGCGCCGCCATACAGACCGGACTCGAACTGTAGCAGTTCCGAAACAAGCTGCCCTCTGCCGCCAAACGGTCCAGATTCGGTGTATGCAGGTCCGGATGTCCCATGCAACCCAGATGGTCGCCGCGTTGTTCATCCGTGCAGAATATCAGTATATTTGGTGATGCCAACATACTGTGCGCTTGCTCCCTTCCTGCTGCATACCCCATATCTTCATGTCCTGTCATCTGCAAACCAATGACAAAACCATACGTCCTCTCCGAATATAAAAAAAGATTTTTCCGATTCCCCCGTTCGGGCAGGCCTGAAACCATATCCGAATCATATCGCCCAACCGACGGCGGACTGCCGGTGCCAAAGGAATGGCTGCCAAAATGTCCATAGCCTACAAAGGATTCGCTGCAAATGCGGGAGCCAGAATACCCCCTGAAAAATCCCTTGTGTTTCTGGCGCATTTACCCGAAACTTGCATCTGTTGGCGGAAGTCGTTGCATAAAACGGCAATCGACTCATCCAAGAGGTTGTATCCGATAGACGCAGGAAACACCCGCACCCAAGTGCGGAACCACAGAGAGGAACAGAACATGACGAAGACACAGACACTCGCAACACTGGCAGAACGCACGGGGCTTCGCAAAGCCGACGTATCGAACCTGATGGACGAATTGGCTAAACTCACGTATGAGCAAGCGGGCGAAGGATTCCTGATCCCGGGTATCGGCAAAGTCGTTCTCGTGAAGCGGGCGGAGCGTCTCGGACGTAACCCGGCTACCGGTGAAACCATTACGATCCCGGCCAAAACCGTGCTGAAGTTCCGGTTTGCCAAGGCTTGCAAGGACGCAATCCTCACGAAGTAGATCCCCTTCCGCCCGGGATCACCCGGGCATCCGTTGCTATCATCGCGGGGATGCGCAGCATAGCGCTGCCCATCCCCGCATCGTTTTTGCCGCCAAAACAGGTTTTCCCATGAAGCGTAGATTTTCTCTTACTATAGCCCTGCTTATCCCCGTACTGGCCTTTGCCCTCGCAAGTGGCATACCACCGGCGACAAATCGCGAATACTACACCCGTATTACCGCTACGCTGGCCCGTGAGCTGCCGCGCGAACACCTATCTCGCCGCGAAATCACCGACGAAATCATCCAGCAGACCATCTCAAATTACCTGGAATCCCTCGACTTCTCCCACGCCTATTTCCTGCAGGCGGACATCGAACGGTTCGAGGCATTCGCCCCCGAACTCCACGATATGCTCTTGGATGGAGATAATAGCTTTGCCTTTGAAGTATATGAACTCTTCAAGGAACGGGTGCAAAACCGAACCGAGTACGTGGAGCAGATCCTCGACGAGGGGTTTGACTTTTCCGTCGACGAAACCTATCGCTGGAAGCGCCGAGAGGCCCCCTGGAGCGCGGACGAGCGCGCATGGA
>CAZRCN010000015.1:17704-32256 GCA_964598575.1 uncultured Victivallales bacterium
TGGAGCGCGGACGAGCGCGCATGGAATGAAATGTGGCGCAAACGGATCAAGAACGAATATTTGCGTCGCATGCTGCAGGATACCTCCCCGGCCACGAACGAGCTGGCCCGCACCGAAGGTCCGGCCCCACAATCTGCCCCTCAAAGTACGTCCACCGGCACCCCGCAAGAGGCCGAGGCCTCGGCCGCCACGAATCGCAACGATCAGACTGAAGCTGCCCCCCCGCCCGAAGATGAACAAGCCCCGCAGTCCGAGACAGCATCCCTGCAGGATCCAGATACCTTTATTCGCGACAACTATAAGCAGTACCAGCATATCATTGATGACGCCGATGCCGAATGGATCCTCCAGAAATTCCTGTCCTCCTTTGCCCGGGCCTTTGACCCGCACTGCGACTACATGTTCCCCGCCACCGAAGAAGATTTTGAAATCGACATGAAGCTGTCCTTGGTAGGAATCGGGGCACTTCTCCGGCCGGAGGATGGTGCCGCACGCATTGTCAGCCTGATTCCCGGCGGACCCGCCTCCAAAGATACGCGGGAGCAGCGTCTGCGCCCCGGCGACAAGATTATTGCGGTGGCACAGGACGAGGAGGAACCGGTTAACATCCTGCATTGGCCCCTGTATCGCACCGTACGCCTCATCCGCGGGGAGGCTGGCACGAGGGTCGTGCTCACCGTGATCCCTGCTTCGGATCCATCCGGCGTATCGACCAAGACCGTCGATCTCGTCCGCGAGGAAGTAAAACTGGAGGACCGCGAAGCCAAAGCCGAGATTCGAACCATCGAGCAGCCGGAGGATGGCGAATCCAAACGGATCGGCATAATAACCTTGCCCACCTTTTATGCCGACATGCAGGGCCAACGCTTCAACCCGGCCGCTAAAAGCTCTTCTCGCGATGTAGCCAGGATTCTCCGCGACATGCGCCAGGAAGGGGTTGACGGCATTGCACTGGATCTCCGGAACAACGGGGGGGGCTCCTTGATCGAGTCGATCCTGATGACAGGCTTGTTCATCGAGGCCGGTCCCGTTGTTCAGGTCAAGGAACGCCGTAAACTGAACATCATCCCCAATAATGATCCTACCGTAGCCTACAACGGACCACTCGTCATTCTTGTCAATCGTGTAAGTGCTTCCGCCTCTGAAATTCTCGCAGCCGCCCTCCAGGATTATGGACGCGCTTTGATTATCGGCGACAGCAAAACCCACGGCAAGGGCTCCGTGCAAACCGTTACCCCGCTGAGTCGCAAGGACGACTCCGGCTCCATCAAGGTCACGACTGCTTTGTTCTACCGCATCTCCGGTGGCTCAACCCAATTGCGGGGTGTCGCCCCTGACATCCACATCCCATCCGCCTATGAATCCACCGAATTGGGCGAGGAATTTCTCGATAACCCCCTCGAGTGGTCCTCCGTGAAACCAGCAATGTATTCCGTTTTCAGCGAAATTCCGTCGATTCTCGATGTGCTCCAGGAGCAGTCGCTTGCACGCCGCAACGATGATTCCCGCTATCAGGCGCGACAGCAGCTACTTGCGCGTATTCGTGACTTGAATAAAACGGAAACCATCTCCCTGCACCTGGAGCAGCGTCGCCAATTTGCACAGACCGAAAAGGAATTGACGGACATCCAGAACCAACTCATGGATCAGGAATCACAGGACGCCGAGGCAGATGAAGACGATACGCCCCTGGATCTCGTCAAGGAGGAAGCCTTGCGGATTCTGGCAGATTGGGTCGACATTCGCGCAGAACGCGTTGGCAGGAGAGAAGCCCCTTGAATAACATGTATCTACCATTCTGGAAATGGCAGGGTGCTGGTAATGATTTCATCCTGCTGGATGGTATCCGGGCGAATATGCCGTCCTTACAGCCCCACCATATACAATCCTGGTGCCGACGTCGTACCGGGATCGGGGCCGATGGCCTGCTGCTGCTGTTGCCACCGACCAAACCCGATGCCCACGTTCGGATGCAATTCTTCAACCCCGATGGACAAGAAGCCGGAATGTGCGGGAATGGTGCCCGTTGCCTGGCTCGATTTTCCGTCACACAAGCCCTGGCACCGGCCAACCTCACCATGCAAACAGCAACCGGCCTCGTGCGGGCAACCGTCCAGCAGGATGCCTCGGTTTGCCTGGATCTCCCCCCCCCCGATCTTCCTCGGCTTGATGTCCAAGTACCGGTCGAAAACCAAACCTATACCATCGATCTTGCCGATACCGGCGTGCCACATGCCATTGTGGTATGCGATGATATCGAGACCGCACCACTTACAACCCTGGCACCAGCCCTCCGCTACCATCCTGCCTTTGCGCCCGCAGGAACCAATGTCGATTTTATCCAGATCATGCCCGACCTGTCTCTACGGATTCGCACGTACGAACGCGGCGTGGAATCCGAAACCCTCGCCTGCGGCACAGGCATGGCTGCCGCTGGCCTGATTTCCATCCTGCGCAGTCGAGCCCCCTCCCCTGTGAAAATACAGTGCGCCGGAGGTGATACCCTCCTGGTTGCCGCCAAGGTACATGCGGATACCGTCTTGTCGCTCTCGCTGACCGGCCCCGCCCTGGAAGTGTTTTCCGGCAACCTGCCGTTCGAACCAGCACCAAAGGAACCATGATGCTCATTGCCACCTTTAATGCCAACTCGATTCGTACCCGGTTACCCATCATCCTGGACTGGATACGCGAGCAGCAACCGGATATCCTTTGCATACAGGAAACCAAGGTCCAGGATCACCAATTCCCATTCCAGGTTTTCGAGCAAGAGGGGCTGCATGTCGCTTTCCGAGGCGAAAAATCGTATAATGGGGTAGCGATTGTCTCCCGCGAACCCCCGGATGCGGTCGCTTTCGGACTCGACGATGATGCCTCGCCCGACGAAACCCGCTTTTGTCATGCGACCTTCGGGGAGATCCAAATTGTAAATACCTACGTCCCCCAGGGACGTGAAATCGAGCACCCCATGTACCAGTACAAACTGGCATGGTTCCGGCGTCTACGCCGGTGGTTCGATCACCACACCACCCCCCAGACCCCCCTCATCTGGCTTGGCGATCTCAATGTGGCGCCCGATATGGCTGACATCCATAATGCCGAAAAACAAACCCATCATGTCTGTTTCCATGTCGACGTGCGCAATGCCTTTGCCGAAACCTGCGACTGGGGCTTTACCGATGTTTTTCGGCACTTCCACCCCGAAGCCGGACAGTTTACCTTTTTCGACTACCGCACCCCCAACGCGGTCAAAAGAGGGATGGGATGGCGGATCGATCATATCCTTGCAACCAAACCGTTAGCCGCCTGCGCTACAGACGCCGGCATCGACCTCGCACCGCGCCTGCTGCCAAAACCCTCTGACCACACATTCCTCTACGCACGCTTTGATACAACCCAATGGCAGACATAACCTGCCACCAAGAATATATGTAACCGAAAGGAGACCGCATGCCTACCACACAGAACCTCGAAATGGAAATGCTTGGCTTCGGCTGCGCATCCTGTGTCTATACGATTGAAAAGATGGGCCGTAAAATTCCCGGCGTAGACAGCATTCATGTTAATTTGGGCGATCAGCGTATCCGGATCGAGCACCACGGCGAGCACCATGACATTGTTGCCCGGATTGCTGATATCGTGAAACGGATTGGGCACGACGTGCGGGAAGTGCAAGCATGAAACAGCACGTATCGAGGGAACGCGCCCGCAAGGCGCGTTTACGGCACAAAAAAGCCGGACGCAACCACATCGCAACCCGGCAGGCCATGCAACGCCCGGGGCTGGCGCTCTGGATCGCGATCAGCACATGGTTCCTCCTGTATGGTGCTTTCAGGGGGCCGGCCTTCCTGCGCGCAGCCACCCTCGCGACCGAAGACGGGAGCCTGCTGGGAGCGGACGCCGTAATGGGGGCTATTATCGGCATCAGTCTCTACCTGTATCTTTTGGTTGATGCACCGCACCTTCTGGCACGAATCTCACGCATCACCCTGATGACGCTGATCACAATCCTTAGTGCTGCACTCGGAAGCCTCTTGTTATACGTACAGCCTATGCTTCAGCCTTCCGTAGCCGTGCTGGTTCCCTTCGCTTTACCTTTTGCGCTGGCACCGTTGCTAGGCACCCTCCTGCTTGGAGCCAAGGCAGGGATTGCCATCGGCACGCTGGCAACGATTACCCTCGCGATATATGCAGACCACCATCTGCCCCTGCTGGTCTGTGGATTGCTGGCAACCATGCTCGTTTGCAACTTGGCCCCCAACGCCCGTACCAGGGCTCGTGTCATGCGCATCACCGTCCTCGCCGGGATTACCCTTATCCCCGCCGTACTGATGCTAGCCATCCTTCAACCAACAACCCTCACTCTCCCGATCCTTGCTGCTAAAGCCTCAACCTGTATCGCTGCCGCATTTCTGGCTGGCGTTATCGCCTTGCTGCTCCTGCCCGTTCTCGAACACCTCTTTCATATCTCTTCCAACATTACCCTGCTCGAATGTTGTGACTTGGGCCACCCCTTGCTGCAACGGATGGCCATCGAGGCCCCTGGCACCTATCACCATAGCCTCATTGTGGCCAACATCGCCCAAGCCGCCGCGGAAGCCATCGGGGCCAACAGTCTCGAGGCGCGCGTATCTGCCTACTTTCATGATATCGGCAAACTCACGAAACCTGCCTTTTTTGCCGAAAACATCTGCGTCGGCAACGAGAATCCGCACAACCAGCTCAACCCCAATATGAGCACCTTGATCATTACCGCGCACGTCAAGGAAGGCATCAGCCTGGCCATGCTCCACAAGCTCCCCGCTTGTGCCCTGCGTGCCATTCGGGAACATCATGGCACATCCGTCCTCCAGTGCTTCCACCACAAAGCCCTCACACAGCAACTCGAACTCAATATCGGAACATCCTCCACCCCACCCCCGATCGACGACAGCCAGTTCCGCTATACGGGGCCACGGCCCACAACACGCATCTCAGGCATCATCTGCCTGGCAGATGCCGTCGAAGCCGCCTCCCGCTCACTCGAGAAACCGACCCCGGGACACCTCGAAACCCTCGTGGCGGATATCTTCCGGTCCCGCATCGAGGACGGGCAGCTCGACGACTGCCAGCTGTCCCTCGTAGAACTCTCCCGCATTCGCCAGACGTTTGTGTTTACGCTTGCCAACATGCTACACGGAAGGGTTGCATATCCCGTACATGAAAATCACGATCTCAAGATACCCACACCGGATCCCGGCGGATCGCCCGCACCTGCAACAACTGGTTCGGGCGCTGCTGCCGCTGGCAAAACGACTTGACCCGGCAGCCACGTGGTCCGAAATCCAGCTGGTGCTGGTAGATGACCGGCATATGCAGGACGCCAATCAGGCGGTCTTTGGCATCAATGCCCCGACCGATGTCATCTCCCAGCGCTACCTCCCCGTGCCGCCGTCCAATGCGCTGTGTGGCGAGATCATCCTGAACGTCGAGCAAGCGCTGCGGGTTGCGCCCCAACGGGCGGGATGGTCACCTGGGCACGAGCTGGCACTCTACCTCGCACACGGCATCGATCACCTGCACGGTGCGGACGATGCCACACCACCGCTACGCCGTACCATGCGGCGGCGCGAATTACGCTGGCTCAAACGCCTGGCCCAACAAGGATTCGCGTTCGAGACCCTGTTGCCCTGAAGCCGCACCATATCGCGCCGGGGCGAATCTCAGGCGCGCTTGCCGGCATAGATCGCCCGCACTTCATCCGCAAGAATCCGTAGCCCGCGTGACACCACATCCTCATCCTGTGCATAGGTAATCCGAATGCACTCCTCACGGTGCCGCCAATCTTCTTCCAACCCCGGGAAAAAGTAGCTTCCAGGCACAACCAGTACCCCCCGCGCCTTTAGCCGCTCATACAAGGCTCGACTCGAAATGGGTAGCCCCTCGAACCAGAGCCATAAAAAGAGCGCCCCTTCGGGCTTATGCATGGCAAACGGAATCCCCTGCATATAGGCGCGAAGCTCTTCCACGGCACGCTGCACTTTCCGCTCGTAATACGGCCGGATCAGGTCCCGGCTCATGCGGGTGATCTCACCGCTTTGTACCAGATCCATCGCCAAGGCAGCCCCCATACTATTCGGTGCCAGGCAGAATACGGCCGACATACAGGCAACAATCCGGATGATATGCTCCGGTGCCACCACAATGCCCGTCCGCACCCCCGGCAACCCCAGCTTGGACAGACTCATGCAGATAATCGTATTCTCATTCCAGATTGGCTGCACATCCTGATAAATGATATTTGGAAACGGCGTCCCATACGCATTATCAAGGATCAAGGGCACCCCAGCTTCCTGCGCCAGCCCGGAGAGCCGTAGCACTTCCGCATCCGTGAGGACATTGCCCGTCGGATTCGTCGGCCTCGACACGCATATCGCCCCGACATCATCACCGACCGAAAGATTCTCAAAATCAATATGATACTTGAACGTATCGGCACCCAAGCGTGTAATCTCCGGCCGCCGCGCCAGAAACAGGTCCGGCTCTACGCCCACATCCGTATACCCGATATATTCCGGTGTCAACGGCAACAGGATCCGCTTGCGCTTGCCACCCGCATTCGTTTTTCCAGCAAACAAATTGAACAGGAAAAAGAAGCTGTTCTGGCTTCCGTTGGTAAGCGCAATATTGCGGGCACTGATCTGCCAGCCGTACGAGCGCTGCAGCAAATCCGCGAGCACTTCGCGAAAGGCGGTTGCACCTTGTGGGGCATCGTAGTCTCCCACGACGTGTTCGAACTGGCCCGGTATGGCAAGCAGTTTCCCGGCTCGTTCCCGTATCCGTGCCTGCACGGCAGGGATATGACTGGGGTTCCCGCCCCCCAACATCAACATATCCCGGTTGCTGCTTAGCGCATCCCCCAAATCCTCCATCAAGGCGTTGATCCCGACTACCCCTGCAAATCTGCGCCCGAAATCTGATAATTCCCACATATGCTTTCCCACCATGCTGGGCCTATCTCTACGCTTTACCCCGAGAAACAGCGTTTGTAGGCACCTTGTCCAGACCGTCTCATACACAGCAATGAAACAGATACATGCCCTGCAAGCAAGCAGCGAATCCCAGACCGTCTCTCTCCCTTACTCCTTCACAGGCGGCGGCAGCCATTCGGACACAAAACGATTCCAGGCGCGCCGCGTCGCCGCGGGATCCCCGATCACGTCCCAGATGCGTGCCCAATGATAGGCCGACCCGGCCAGCGGCAAATGCTGGTCTTCCCGTGAGCGTTGCACCAGGAAGGGATCCTGCGCCGGTGGACATATCCGCTGGATCTCATCGATCAACTTCGCGATCCGTGGCCCTACAAACCACGGCATGGACGCATCCTGCCGATTACGGTACGTCCGCGGCGCCATATATTCTATCAACGGCTTGTCATCCGTATTCAGGGGGTACGCCGCAAACAGCCTCTGTGCCGCCGTCAGATTCCCGCCATAGAACAGCAGTACCGTCTGCCGGTTAAAGGGCAGTGATAATCGCAGCAAGTCTGCTGGCCCTTTCCCTACAACAGCCTGTCGTTTGTCTGCACGGCTATCCAACCCAGCCGGTGGCAGCGGCGTCTTGGTCGTATGACCGATCAGCGCAACCACTTCCTCGCCCGGCTGGAAATTGCCACGCCAGAGCGTCACCAGCTCAAATACATCCAACATCGTCCGGGCAATGATCATGACTTCATTCTCGGTTAACTGGTACAGAGGCAACCACTGCACAAACAGCCCTCCCGGACGCAGTCGCTCCTTGGCATGGGCAAAATGCTCGCGGCTGTACAAACTGCCTGCACCAGAACGGAATGGTACAAACAAATCCGAATTGATCATATCGAAGGTTTCCTCGGCCGCCATCAGAAAATGGCGTCCATCCTCCACAATCACCTTTGCACGCGGATCCGAGAACAATCCGCCCGTATAATCCTTACCGTCCACATCGGCTATGTACAGACGCGCCGCCTCGACAACCTCCGGTACCAGTTCACACGCCACCACGCGGGTAACGTTGGAAAAGGATGGATCCAGGGCACTTCCCGCGGTAATGCCCGTCCCTGCCCCCAGGAAAAAGATACGCTCTACCTCGGGATAGAGGGTAAGGGGCAAATCCGCCTGAATGCGCTGTTGCTGCAGGGCACCCGTCGACCCCAGTCCGTAATGGGAATTGATCTTGATGGCACGGCCACGCCGACTATCCGCCACCGAAACCGTGGAGCCACTCCCTTCCCACGTGCGCAGGATCACTTCATCCGGCCGCATCCGATCTATGCTGTTCACTGGCAGGCCCGATGGATCCAATACCGTAAAGAGCAACACCAGCATTACGGCCGAGGCGGCTCGGAACGCAAGTATCCCCTTGCCCCGTCCCGCCGGATACAGCAAGGCTGCAACCAGATACAGGCAAGCGAGCACCTGCATGGTTCGCCACATCCCCCATTGCCCCAAAAAGAGGAACCCACAAGCCAAAGCACCCAGCACTGCCCCCACGGTATTCACGGAAACCAGCACACCAATGCTTCGGCCCGCAGAGCGGGCATACCGCTCCTCTGCCTTCATCAGAAACGGGAATAACGTGCCCAGCACTACGGCTGGCACTCCGATCGTCAGGACCACCTTGCGGAAGATCAACCCGACATACTGCACCCACGTCCCCGTCGAAACCACGATTTCCAACGTATTCGTCGCATACATAAACACAAACGGGGTGACGGTTATCACCACGCCGCCCCCGAACAATAGCAGCAACAGGATGCTGCGTGCATGATGCACCCGCCGTGCCAGCAGGGCACTCAGAAAAGCTCCCAGCGCCAAACTCAGCAATACCACCACTAATATCGCCGAAAACGTATATACAGAATTTTCCAGCACTTGCGCAAACATCCGGTTCCAGAGCACCTCCAGAGCCAGCACCCCGAAGCCCGAAAGAAAGCACAGTGCCAGCAGCGGACCTCGTCCGCGTCCTACCCCACCTGCTCCGGCATCCTCGCGTGGTTCATCCGGCACCAGGACCGCAGGAGCCGCAGGTTCGCGCCTTGCCAGCCAAAACGATAGCAAGGCTACCGCCACAGTTACCAGCAATGCCACCATATAGGAGGCACGGAACCCGAGCCATAGCGGCAAATGAAACCCGGCCAGATAGGCCCCCAGCGCGGCACCCAGCGTATTAATCGCATAGAGCAAGGCCGAGACAAAACCGAACCGCGACAGCGCACGAACCTGATGCTGCCCCATCATGGGAACCGTTCCCCCCATGCAAAACGCAGGCGGGAAAACCAGGATCAACGCCAGGACAAATTTGACGACCAACATCAACGTGGCCGCATGCACATGCTGATAGATGTAGGGATAGATTTTATAAAACAGGTAGAGTATCACAAAGTAGAGCAACGACGTGCATGCTACGCCGACCTGCAAGCGACCGTATACCCGTAATGGGTTGCGGAGCCGTGCCGCCATCCGTCCCCAAAACCATCCCCCCGCAGCCAATCCTGCAAAAAATGCCGCCAGCGTCGCCGCCGATGCATACGACCCGTTCCCGAACAGAAACCCCAGTTGCTTCATCCACAGCACCTGATACACAAGTGCCGCAAACCCCGAAAAAAATACCAGTATATATATCATCTTACCTATAACGTCCATTCAGACTGCAGCGCTTCCAGTTGCCGGCCCTGCTTTTCCCACCAGCTAGCGGCAACTCGCACAGTGACCATACAATATGACTTCGTGTCCTTCCACCGCAAAACCTTCCGGCACATCGGCCTTCCCGTTATACGGACATCCCGGCAGTTCAAATACGCGACCACAGCCCGTGCAGGCAAAATGGTGGTGATGCTTGAGTCCGGCCTTTTCATACCGTGGGGCATGCCCCGGAATCGAAACCGGTACAATGCGCGCCTCCTCCAGAAAAGCGGCAATCGTGCGATATACGGTTGCTTGCCCCAAATGGGGTATATGCCGCATGGCACGCAACAGAATCTCTTCCGGACTCAATGGCCGCTCCGCCGCATCAAACACATCCTGTATCGCACGCCGCTGTCTCGTGTTTCTCTGCATGGTTTGCGTCTCCGCTCAGGCTCGCATATGGATGCGCTTCGTAAACATGGCAGCCAGACCGTAAACCGGACTGCACAAAAACGCCAGCAGGAAAAGTGCCCCCAGAATGACAACAATTGCTGGCCCGGTCTGTACGTCGGTCAGTACCGAGAGGATCACACTGCACACCGCCACAACCGCCCCCAGGACACCCCCACCCCATAAGATGACCCGGATAGAATTACTGAACAAATAGAGGATAGCGGCTGGCGCAATCAAAAGCCCTAGTGTCAGTACCGTCCCCACCGCCTGCAGGGATATTACCATATTCAAAACCAACAATACCGCCAACCCGTAAGCCATCGTCTTGACCGGAACCCCCTGTGAGGATGCCGCCACCGGCGAAAATACATATAAGAGCAAAGGGCGCTGTAACCCGATCAAAAGCGTCATCGTCAAACCGCCCGCCACATACACAAACCAAAGATCGGTTCCGCGTACCCCGAGAATATTGCCGAACAGGTAGTTTTCAATATTCACGTATAGTCCCAGGCGCTCCAGTACCAGAAGTGCCGCACCAAAGGCCGCCGTATACAGGATGGCAAGGGCGGTATCCCGATCGATCCGCGAAGCCACGGCAATCCCCGTAGCGCCGACACCCGCCAGCAACGCCATCAGGATAGCCCCGACCAAGGCACTCAGCGGATGCAATCCCGCTACAATCGCACCTAGGGCAATGCCCGGGAATAACGTATGCGTCAGGCCCCCTGCAAACAAGGAGGAACGCTTCAATACAATGTAGCCGCCGAGGTAGCCATTCACGAATCCAATCATACAGGCAGCCAGCAGGGCACGCTGGCTGAACCCGTAGCCCCAAAGTTGTTCCCAGATACTCATCCCCCGTAAGCCTCCTTCAAAAGCGATTGCTGCAGCGTTTCTGCCGGTGGTCCTTGCGCAATCAGACGCCGATGCAACAACAACACCTCATCAAAAAGTGCCTCCGCACTGCTCAGATCATGGTGCGACGCCACCACTAGCCGACCCTGTTGTGCCAGATCCCGCAGCAAGCCCCCCAGCATCTCAGCGGCAGGATGATCCAACCCGGCAAAGGGTTCGTCCAGCAAGAGCACATGCGCTTCCTGCGCCAGCGCCCGCGCCACAAACGCCCGCTGCTGCTGTCCCCCCGAAAGAGCCCCGATCTGGCGATCCGCCACCTGTTGCAGTTGCATCGCCGCCAGTGCCGCCTCCACGGCATGTTTGTCTTTGTGGCCCATCGAGCGGAAAGCGCCTACCCGGGCATAGCGCCCCGTTTCCACAAGCCCGCGAACCGTAATGGGAAAACGCCAATCCACATCTTGCCGCTGCGGCAGATAGGCAATGTCCGGTATGCAGTGCCGTACCGGACGATCCTGCCATAGGATCTCACCCGTGGTGGCAGGCACAAGCCCCACGATGGACTTCATCAGGGTCGTTTTGCCGGCACCATTGCCTCCCACGAGCGCGACCATCCGCCCACAAGCCAGCTCAAAGCTGATCCCATACAGCGCGCACACGCGCCCGTAATGCGCATGCAAATCCTGTACTACCAGCAGATGTCGTTCCTGGTGCGCTGCTATCTCTCCCCTCATGGTAAATCTACCCGTCCTGCCGCTTTCGCCTCGGCCAACCAGATCGTACGACGCCAGCTTCCCCCAACGGGCATGGCAAGCTGCACCTCCATCGCACGCCGCCCGGCTTGTGGCCATAGCACCTCATATCGGAGAACCACCGCCTCACCCTGCCATGCCAGCGAAACAGGTTGTTCCATGTCAAGCGCTGGCTCCGACTCCGACCACAATAGCGATCCATCCGCCGCAAAGATCGTAAACTGCCGGGGGGCTTCACTGAACTGCAGACGCAGCCAAGCCGTAACGGACTGACTCTCAACCGACGACGCGGAAGGCACCTCTGCCTGCACATGCCCTGTCACCATCCGTAACGGAACGAGCAGCACCCCCCATAAAAGGCCAAACAAAAGCAATTCCCAGATCGGATGCCCTCTCATAACGCCGACTCCGCAGGTGCCAAGGCCTCTACAATCGCGGTAACATTCGAACGGAACATTGCCGCAAAGGTGGGATCCTCTGCTGGCGGATTCCCCGCAAACAGCGGACGCCCCAGGGTAATGCCCGCTTCCTGCGCTATCGCCTTCAGCATCTCCGGATTGGCCTTATCCTCCGGAAAAACCGCCGGAACCCCCTCCTCAACGAGCGCATCAATCACCTGCCGGACCTGCCCCGGCCGATGCTTGTCAAGCGAAGTAAGTCCGATCACGGGGGCTGCACGAAAGCGATAATCGGCACAAAAGTAATTGAAGGCCGCATGCGGTGTCGTTAACCGCCGATGTGCCTGCGGCACGCGATCCAGCTCGGCCCTTGCCCAGGCCTCCAACTCGTCCAATTGCCGCGTATACGCCTTTGCACGGACCCGGAATCCGTCCGCTTCTTGCGGGAAGGCATCGGCGAGTGCATCGGTCAGCAGGCGGGTCGCACGTTTCATATTGCGCACACTATGCCACCAATGCGGATCAATCGCACGAAAGGCATGGGCCGGACAACAGGCAAACAGGGCCATATCATCCTCCATGCGTAAAGACGGAATCATACGCCCAATCTCAAAGATCTGCTGTCCCGGCTGGAGGTTTTCCTCCAACGTATCGCGATACGTTTCCAGGCCCTTGCCCATGAGCAGCCATAAAGCTGCCCCCTCAGCAGCCTGCAGGTCAGAGGGCGTTGGCGCGAACGCGTGTGGATCTTGGCCCACCTGCATCACCTCGACAACCGTCACGGCCGCGCCCCCGATTTGACGTGCCAGGTCCGTAGCCAACGGATGAAACGAAGCCACGCGCGGCTCCTCCGCCCCCACGCGGATAGCACCTCCAAGTAAGCAAACCACCAAAAAGAATACACATGCTCGCATGCCATGCACCTCCCCTATACCATAAAAACTACCGCACCTCTGCGCCACCCCAGGCCAGGCCAAGCTGGGCCCAGACCGTGTGCTCGCTATCCTGCTCCCATTCATCATAGTTGTACTGCACCCGGAGTGCAACTGCGGGTGTACCCAAGGGACGATACGTTGCCACCGGACTAACCCGATACCGATCATTTCCGTGATCTCCACCCTCTACATATCCAAAACGAAGCCCTGACTCGAACCTATCATTCCAGCTATACAACGCCTGGGTGTAGGCCCCGAATTCCGTTTCTCGCTCCAGGCTATCCGCAGTGTGGTCGTGCATACCTTCCTCGTGCCCGTCCTCGGCATGCTCTTCTGCTCCATGTTCTGCATGTCCAGCCTTCTCTGACGTTACAAAAACCTCCGTCGTCCAGCGTACTGCCCGCCCACCTGGCTCCCATCCGTGCTCCCGCCACTGATACGTCAAATCGATGCCGTACACACCGCGCGTCTCAGCCTCCTCGTTATCCCCGAGCGCAGCCGAGCTTCCCACCGTCCACTGGATAAAATCATGCGGCTGATAGATAGCAAAAGCGCGACCATACCCAACCATGTCCTCCCAGCCATGCACGTCATCATGATCGTGATCATCTTCGTCGGCGGGGTCCGCATTATGTTCTGCTTCATGGTCAGCGTCCTGGTCCGCTTCGTGCCCGTGATCGTGTGTACGTACCTCACCATACCCCAGAATCACGCCATAGGAAAGCTCCCGGTCACGATGCGCCCACATCAAATCACCGCCATCCAGCCCCAAGCCATCCTCGCCGAGCAACATTCCCGCCGCCAAAGGCATGTCCACAAAATCCCAGCTATGCAAATGCGTTGCATTCTGTGCACCAAAACGTGCCAGCATCCGACCACCTCGAATCTCGAATCCGCCCGGCAGATCTGCCAGCTTCAAAAACATCTCTTCCCATTCACCTTCCCATTCCTCTTCGGCCCCGTAATGCAGCGTATACGTCGCAAAACCTTCCAAGTGCTTGTGCGCGCGCATCGACACTCCCAACTCCAGCCCTTGCACCGTACCATCCGCCCGCGTCGGATCATGATGCGCGACCGCTAGATCCTCTACATGCTCCGCACTGCTCGCGCCCACCGCACCATTAAAATATAGCCCCGGCGTGAACCATCCCACCGTCGGCCGCGTCGGCCAATCATCCCCCTCTGCAGCCCACACAACCAACCCCGCACTCCATGCCAGCGCTACCAAACAACCCAACTTGACCCGCATCGCAGTCCCTCCTTGTTATGCCCGCATTGCCTGCCGCTTATATGTCGCCATACGTAATAATGATTATTCATTATCAAATACGCGCGCAACCCGTCAACCCCCATTTTTCTGCATCCAAGGCGGGGTGCACCTGCCGCTTCGGGAGGGCCGACGCACAGGCTCATGCCTTGCCGTCACGAATATCCCCGCAGAAGTGACATGCGCCCCCGTAGCAATCCAGGAGTTTCCGCAGTGAAAAAAATCAAAAATATCAGCGTATATTTGACGTCGAA
>CAZRCN010000016.1:0-32256 GCA_964598575.1 uncultured Victivallales bacterium
AGGCTCATGGATGATGGCGGGGGTGCTGTTGGCAGGCGTGGTACTGTTGTCGGGCTGCGCGATGATGCCGGGAGGCGTGAGTGCATCCAATACACCGCTCCACGACCGCGAATATACGGTAATTGCCCCCACGAGCAACACCGATAGCAGGGTCTACCTGCTTCAACTCATTCCGATATCGGGACCCAACACGATTCGGGGTGCCATCCAGTCGGCCATTCGTCGGCACAACGGCGATGCCATGACCGACATCACGGTTGAGTACTATGTGCAGAACTGGATTCTGTTCTCGCGCTATGTAACACGTATCGAGGGCAATGTCGTGCGCTACACGCGCTGACCGCAGATACCACCACAATGAAGCCCCTGCCGACGAACCACCGGCAGGGGCTTCTGCAGCTTGGATATCAGTCTGCTTTGGCTGCGCCTTCAGCATTCTGCAAGAACCGCAGAAAGTCTGAAGTCCCATCCACGACCAGAACGGTCTGCTTGCCGAGCGAATCACGATATCCTTCCAGCACCCGGTAGAATCCGTAAAACTCCGGGTCTGCCCCATATGCCGCATTGTAGATCTCCGTCGCCTTCGCTTCCGATTCGCCCCGGATGATCTCGGCCTGCTTCTCGGCTTCCGACAAGATCTCGTCCAGCTCGCGCTGCGTCTGCCCCAGGATTTCCGCACTTTCCCCGCGCCCCTCGGAACGAAACATTTCCGCGACGCGCTGCCGTTCCGCAATCATCCGCGAAAACACTTGTCGCTGCACACTCGGGATGTAGTTGATCCGCTTGAGGCGCACATCGTGCAACTCAATCCCCATGGCCGGAAGATTCTGGCGCGCCTTTTCCAGAATCATGGCCAGCAGCTCGCTGCGTCCACGGCTTACTCCCTTCGTGATATCCCGTGATTCATCCACAACCAGTTCTTCCAGCTCATCCAGGTCGTCTTGCTCCACCTGCCAGTCACGGGACCTGACAATCTCGATCAGTTCACTGCTGCTGACCTCGTCCCGAACCACCGAGTCGATAATGTCATCCAACCGGGATTGCGCCCCCTGCTCGTCGCGTACGTTCTGTAGCAGGAGTAACGGATCTGCAATGCGCCAGCGGGCCGTTGTGTCCACCGAAATAAACTCCCGGCCGCGGGTCGGGATCTGATTCGGGTCACCATCCCACGTCAGCAGGCGCTTGTCGAACCGCCGAACCTCCTGGATAAAGGGTGTCTTCAGGTGCAGGCCCGGTTTGACGATAGGGTCCCCCACCGGCTTGCCGAACTGCAGGACAACCGCCTGCTCGGTCTCGTCCAGTATGTAGAGGGACGCGTTCCCGATTACGACCAACGCAACCAATACCCCCAGCAGAAGACCGGCCATACCTTGTTTTACATACTGCGATTTCATTGTCCACCTCCCTGACTACCTACCCCCGGCATATCCAAATTCAAAAGCGGAAGCGGGGCATGAGATGCCCCCTCCATAACGTACAAGCGCTCGACCTGCCCCAACACCTGCTCGATCGTCTCAATATACAACCGCTGCCGGGTTACGGCTGGTGCCTGCTTGTACTCGGCCAGCAACGCGTTGAACCGCGAGGCTTCCCCTGTGGCACGGTTGACACGCCTAGCGCGAAAGCCCTCCGCCTCCGCAATAATCTGGGCCGCTTCGCCGCGTGCTTTCGGAATCACCTGGTTGCGTCGCTTCTCGGCTTCGTTGATCAGGCGCTCACGCTCCTGCCGCGCCTCGTTGACTTCATTAAAGGCCGGTTTTACCGTTTCCGGTGGCGTCACATCCTGCAACTCAACCGTTGCCACGCGCACCCCGAGATTGTAACTATCCAGCAAAGCCTGGATCTCCTCCTTGGCTTCCAGGGCCACTTCTACCCGGCCGACCGTCAGCACTTCGCTCCCCAGTCGGTTGCCCACGATCCTTCGCATCACGGCCTCCGAAATATCCCGAATGGCATCGGTAGGGTTTTGCACCTGGTGCATGTAACGATCCGGATCAAAAATCCGATACTGCACCACCCATTCCACATCGATGACATTCAAATCCCCCGTCAACATCAATGATTCTTCGCGATCCCGGTCACTCTTGCGATACCGGCTGCGTTGTCCGGCCTCCAACGTCCGGAATCCAAATTCCTGCTTCAGCACCATTTCGGTTGGAATAAAGGTGGCCCGGTCAATGCCGAACGGCAGCTTGAAATGCAGCCCCGGCGGCTTGATCGCCACCACGCGCCCCAGCCGTTTGATCACAGAACGTCCTTCCGGATCGACCTGGTAGGCCGATGTGAACACGCCGACCGCGACCAGCAACAGAAGGACGATGCCCCCTATACCCAGCCCCCCTTTCAGCAGCGGAACCTTTCGCAGCATCTGCATCAGATCCGGCGGCTGTTGATTCATGTATTGCGCCATAGCTCTCCTCTTTTCATCATTCTGACGGAATCGTCGAGTTTGTGTCTCCTGAACAGGCAGCCCCTCTTCGCGCTGCTACAACGTCGCTGATCCTAGAGCACTACCCATCCCCCGTCAAGCAGCCCGGCCAGTGCCGGATTGCCATGTACGCCGAAATCAGGCATAGTTGCAGCCCCAAACACGCAAGAGGTATCATCATGTTGTTCAGTGTAGCCGAAATCATGATTCTGTGTCTACTGGCAGATTGGCTTTGTCGTAAAGCCCATCTGCCGGGGCTGCTCGGCATGCTCATGATCGGGGTCATGCTCGGCCCGCATGTACTCGGGTGGCTGACCCCGGATTTGCTTGCCATCAGTGCGGACCTGCGCCTGCTAGCACTTTTGGTCATCCTACTTCGAGCCGGGCTGAAATTGAGCCGGACGACCCTGCATCGTGCTGGCGGACGGGTGATTCTGCTCGCCTTTATCCCGGCCACCCTGGAATTCGCCTGTATTACCCTGGTTGCGCCGCTACTCTTGCCCTTAACCTACATCGAGTCCGCACTGCTCGGAACGGTAGTCGCGGCTGTCTCTCCAGCCGTCGTTGTTCCCGCCATGATCCGGCTACTGGAAGAACGGCGTGGCACAGCAAAGAGCATTCCGTCGATGATTATGGCAGCCGCCTCCATGGATGACGTCTATATCGTCGTGCTACATACCATCGTACTCAGCACCTATCTGGGAACGGGCGACAATCTGATCCAGCAGCTTGCAGCCATTCCGATCTCCCTCATCAGCGGCATCGCAGCCGGCTTGCTGGCCGGATTTGGCATGTACCGCCTGTTTGACCACTTCAACCCCCGTGCCACCAAACGTGCCCTGCTCCTGATCGCTGCCGCCGCACTCCTCATCCGTCTCCAGCATCTCACCCAAGGTGTATTTCCCTTCGCCGGCCTGGTGGCGACCATGGCTATCGGATATACCTTCCTCGAAAAACGCGAAGTCATGGCCCATGAGTTATCCGCTAAACTTGCAAAAATCTGGATCTTTGCCGAAATCATCCTTTTTTCCATGATAGGAGCCCAAGTCAATGTGTCTGTCGCCTGGCAGGCCGGCATCGCCAGTGCGGTCGCGATCGCTGCCGGGCTCCTGGTGCGGGCGGCCGGCGTCTGGCTCTGCCTGCTGGGTAGCCCCTTGTGCCCCCGGGAACGGTTCTTTGTCATGATCTCCTTCTGCCCCAAAGCAACCGTTCAAGCCGCCATCGGTGCTGGGCCCCTCCTCGCCATGCGACAAGCCGGCCTGCCCACTGGGCCAGGCGAGATGATCCTGGCCGTTGCCGTGCTCAGCATCGTTCTCACCGCACCCCTCGGGGCCTGGGCGATTTCCTTTACCGGCAAGCGCTTCCTGACCGTAAGCCCGCCACCCACCGAGAAAACGAATTGATAGAAGGAAGACATTGTGAAAGAATGCAACCTTTTCCGACTAGACACATGAACGCAGCACCAGCAGCAGCAGGAGTATATCCATGTCCTTTGAATCCGGCACCGTCAGCTTCCGTATCTTCCATCTCTCCCAGCCACTTTCGACAGAGAGCATCCAGCAATTTGCCAAACAAGCCGCGCCATCCATCGAGTTTCTTACCGGCAGCCAGCCCGTGGAAGGCTGGGTGACTGGCCGTCATCTGCTTGATCGGAACATCAACGAGGATAGTGCCATGGTTGCGGGCTGTCTGCGGCTCACACTCATGAAGGCCGAACGGGTTATCCCCCCCGCCTTGCTGCGCGCCGAGTGTAAAATGGAAGAACTGGCGGAAATGCAGGCACGCGGGGTCGCCTACCTCCGCCGTAACGAACGCAGCGCCATCAAGAAACAAGTCACCGAGCGGCTCCTGCCCCAGATGCCCCCGACGCTTACAGGCATCGACTGGACGGCAAAACCGGATACCCATACCTTGTATGCCACTGCGCTCTCCGAGAAACAGCTGGATGCGTTTGCACTCCATTTTCGCCAAACGACCAGCATGCACCCCGAACCCCTTACGCCCGAAACCTGGGCAACCTTGCTAGCTGGACGCGATTGCCGCAACCTTTCCCCCACCAGCTTCTCGCCCGACATGGATGACACAACCGCAGAAGCACAAGTTGGACGCGACTTCCTCACCTGGCTCTGGTTCTTCTCCGAAGCCTGCGGGGGACAAATCGAGACCGACGAGGGCGTCGCCGGCATTCTCGTGGAAGGTCCGCTGGCCTTCGCCTTCGAGGGGGCCGGTGCACACGAAACCGTCCTGCGCAAGGGACAACCCGTTATCAGCTCCGAAGCCAAAACCGCACTCGTTTGCGGCAAGAAATTGCGCTCGGCCCGTCTGACGATCACGCTGGGCGACCAGGAGTGGAAATGTACACTCGATGCCGATAGCTTCACGTTCCGGTCGGTACGCCTACCCAAAGGCGAGACCGTTGGTGCCGAGGAAATGTTTCTCGACCGCTTTCTCTGCATCGAACGGATGCAAACCATCCTGGACTCCTTCTATAAGCGGTTCCTGCAGGAACGTCTCGACCCAGAGGAATGGCCTGCTGTCCGACACACCATACACGACTGGGTGCGCAACCGCAGCACCCGGGCTTGAGTAGGAACCTTTTGTTTGTAATCTGTTCCCCTTCATGGCAGTATATCGTAATGGTTATTAGGCCACGATAACAAGTAAGGAACAGACAGCGCATGGCTACTCGCGATGTAACCGACAATTTTTCCCGCATTCTCCTGCGGCGCAACCTCGTGCAGCACGAACAACTCGATGAGCTGCTGGATGAATGCGAAAAGACGTCAGGGCGCATCGAAAAGCTGCTGGTCTCCAAGAATATCTGCTCGCCCGAGGCCGTCACGCTCGCCCTGGCCGAATACCTGAATATCCGTCCCCTCTCCCTGCGGAGCTTCACGCCACCTGCCCATCTTCTTGAGCTTATCCCGCGCGAAATGCTTTCGCGGCGGGTCATCATGCCGATTTGCCGAACCGGCAAAACCCTGACCGTGGCCTTTGGTGATCCCTTCGACCTGATGACGGTCGATGAGCTCAGTACAACCACCGGACTGCATATCACCCTCGTAGTTGCTGCCGAGCAGGAGATCATGGAATCCATCGGCAAACTCTCAGCCGAAACCACGCAGGGGCTCGACATGGAAGAGCTCATGCGCAACGAGAGCGACGTCCAGGTTGTCGAGGAAGCGGGCGACGACGACAACATCGACGAGATGCTGGAAAAGGCGGAGGGGGCCCCCGTGATCCGCATGGTCAATATGATCCTCGTCGAAGCCCTGCGCACAGGGGCGAGTGACATCCATATTGAGCCCATGGAAAAAGTGATGCGTCTACGATACCGCATTGATGGCGCCCTCGTAGAGCGCCCGGCACCACCAAAGGGCCTGCAGGCGGCCATTACCTCCCGCGTCAAGATCATGTCCGACCTCGATATTGCTGAGCGGCGCGCCCCGCAGGATGGCCGTTTCAACATCAAGGCCCTTGGCAAGGAAGTCGATTTGCGTGTCAGTATCCTGCCGACGGTCCACGGCGAGAAAATCGTGATGCGGACGCTCGACAAATCCTCTCTGGCCCCCAGCCTCACATCACTCGGGCTGGATGCCGTTTCCGAAAAATCCATGCTGTATGCCATTGAGCAGCCGCACGGCATTATTCTGGTGACGGGTCCCACGGGTAGCGGCAAGACCACCACGCTCTACTCCTGCCTGCAAGACTTGAATCGTGTCGACCGCAACATTATCACATGCGAAGATCCGGTCGAGTACCAGTTGGCAGGCATTAATCAGGTGCAGATCAATGATGATGTGGGGCTGTCCTTTTCCTCGGCTCTGCGATCCATTCTGCGGCAGGATCCCGATATCGTGCTCGTTGGTGAAATTCGAGATAAGATCACGGCCGAGATTGCCGTCAAAGCAGCTCTCACTGGACATCTGGTGCTAAGCACCCTGCATACAAACGATGCCGCCGGGGCCGTGACCCGCCTGATTGACATGGGCATCGAACCATTCATGCTGGGATCTGCCCTGATCTGCGCACAGGCTCAGCGCTTGTTTCGCAAATTGTGCCCGGCCTGCAAGAAACCCGTGGATTTGAGCCCTGATATCCTGGAGGCCAACCACATCGACCCCGCCTTCTTCGAGGGGGCAACGGTATACAATGCCGGCAATTGCCCGCGGTGCACAAATGGCTACAAGGGCCGCGGCGCCATCATGGAAGTCTTGCTTGTGGACGAAAGCATCCGAAACGGCATTCTAGCACGCATGAACACGGGCGAAATTCGTAAACTGGCAACGGAACGCGGCATGGTCTCGCTCAAGCAAGCCGGCCTTACCCGCGTAAAGAACGGTATAACCAGCCTGGAGGCGGCATTGGCCGTAACCGGCGGTGACTAACGGAGACCTTACATGAGTCCTACTATCCAGAACCAAGCAACGCAGACAGAGCGCACGCGTGCCGTAAAACGGGCTAAACGAATCCCCGGTGCCCGCAAGATAGCCAACACTCTGCTGCCTGGCTTCTCCCGGCAGCTAGCGGCCATGCTTTCTGCCGGTATGCCGATTGTCGCCACACTTGAGGCCCTCCATGAACAAACCGACAACCCCAACTTCAAAGGGGTCATTGCCCGTCTCCAAGCCAGTATCGAGAACGGTGCCGCTTTCTCCGATGCCTTGCGCCAGTTCCCCGAAATTTTTGACGACCTGTACTGCAATATGGTGCACGGGGGCGAGATGGGCGGTCAGCTACCCGAAACCATCGGGCGGCTGGCTGGCTTTCTCGAAGCGTCTGCCAAGCTGCGCCGAAAAGTGAAATCAGCGCTCATGTATCCGGTCATCGTGCTGTGTATCGCCATCATCATTGCGGCCGGACTCATCACCTTTGTCGTGCCCGTCTTCGGCGAAATGTTCGAAGATTTCGGAGCCGGCCTACCCGGCCCCACGCAGTTCCTGCTCGACCTCAGTGACGGCATGCAAACCTATGGTCTCTATATCCTCGGCGCACTCGTGGCCCTGGCCATCGTTTTCAAGAAGTGGAAGCAAACCGAATCCGGTGGCTTGGCCGTCGACCAGATGGCACTGAGAGCACCGGTCTTCGGCCAACTCAAACGCCAGGTTGCCGCCGCACGTTTTGCCCGCACTTTCGGGCAATTGATCCGCAGCGGCGTACCCATCCTGCAGTCCCTGCACATTGTGGCTGGTGCCACAGGCAGTGTCGTCGCCGGGAGGATTATCAACAAAGCAGCTATATCCGTCGAAAATGGCGAACCCCTTTCCAGTGCCATGGTCCAGCAAAGCGTATTTCCCATCCTCCTCGTACGTATGCTCCAGGCAGGCGAAAAAACCGGAAAAATTGACGAAATGATGGATAACATTGCCGATTTTTATGATGATGAGGTTGAAACCATGCTGGCGGGCCTGACTTCCCTGCTGGAACCGCTCCTCATGGTATTTCTTGGTATCATCATCGGTGGCATTGTCCTCTGCATGTTCCTGCCCATCTTCAAAATGGGCGAAATTGTCGGCGGTTAATCACCTTTTTTCGAATTGGAGAATTTGAGAAGTTTGCGCTTTACTTTCTGCCGTACCTGCGTAAAGGTACGCATACAAATCGTATAGAAGCACCTGAGATGCCGGATGGCGTACTTGGGAAACGAGAAACCCCTTACCGCGGTAGAGAAACGTATGCCCAGAATTCTATTAGTTGATGACGAGCCCAGCATTCTCAGTGTCCTTTGTACCGTTTTGCAAGCAGAGGATTACGATGTTGTACCCGTGTCGGATGGCGAAAAAGCCATGGAACTTATTGAAAGCGAAACGTTTGATCTCGTTATATCGGACATCCGTATGACGCCTGTCAACGGGATTGAAATCCTCAAGAAAGTCCACGGGCAAAAGCCTGATACCGCCATTATTATGCTCACGGCGTACGGCTCTGTGGAAACCGCCATTGAGGCACTCAAACTCGGTGCCTTCGATTATGTGACCAAGCCCTTCAAGGTCGATGAACTCTTGATCACGGTCCAGCGAGCTCTCGCCTATAGCAATGCTATCTCGGAAAATGCCACGCTCAAGGAAAAGCTGGAAACAAATTATCAATTCGACAATATTATTGCCGAAAGCCCCGCCATGAAGCATGTCTGCGACATGATCCGGCGCGTGGCGCCAACCGATACGACCGTTCTCATCTACGGACCAAGCGGCACGGGCAAAGAACTTATAGCAAAAGCTATTCACGCCTCCAGTAGCCGCCGTAAAAACGAGTTTTTGCCCGTCAATTGTGCTGCTTTGCCTGAACCCCTGCTTGAATCCGAAATGTTCGGGCATGTCAAGGGAGCCTTCACCGGCGCGGCAAGTGATAAGGTCGGGCTTTTCGAAGCCGCCAATGGTGGCACCATTTTTCTCGACGAAATCGGCTCCATGCCCATGTCGATTCAAGGCAAGCTGCTGCGGGTTTTACAAGAACAGGAAATCCGTCGTGTGGGCAGCAACAAAACCATCGCAGTTAATGCGCGCGTGCTGGCCGCAACCAACGTCCCCCTCGAAGACATGATCCGGGACAATACATTCCGCGAAGACCTCTACTATCGGCTCAGCGTGATCCCCATTGAAATTCCTCCCCTGCAGGAACGCAAGGAAGACATTCTGCCGCTGGTCTACCACGTCATCAAAAAGGAAACGCCGGAAGGGCAGGATTACCCAACACTGCAAGCAGATGCATCTGCCGTCCTCGAAGCGTACGCCTGGCCCGGAAATGTCCGGGAACTGGAAAATGCGATCAAGCACGCCATGACCTTTGCTCGCGATAATTCCATCACCATCGATGTGCTCCCGCCCAAAATCATGGCACAAGCCCCCGCACCCTCCGCGACAGGCGGTGCATCGCGACAGTTAATCGATGCAAATCGCTGCAAGTCCCTGAAGGCCTTTTTGCGGGAACAGGAAAAAGAATATCTCAACAAGGTTCTCACTTCGACCGGTGGCAACAAGGAGCGTGCGGCCAAATCGCTCAAGATCAGCCTTGCCACGCTCTACCGCAAATTACCCGACGAGGAATAGAGCCTCTGCGGACATCATGTCAAAACATGCTCATCCTCGGGCCGATGGCTGTGGCTGCGTTTCTGGTACGGCCAGCGAAAGTGGCTCAGCACGAAAGCCCCTAAGCGACTTGCCAGCAGGATACCCCCCCCGAAGAGCAGCAGTGCCCCTACGGAATACCCCTCGTATGCCTCGCTGAATTCCTGGAAGACCGCACTTAACAATACCAGCAACAGCATAGCTGGTGTCACAAAACGTACCGCTAGATCCCAGACCCGCCACAAGCGACGTCCGCTGGCATCCCCGATGTGTTTGCGCATCACCGCGGCCCGCAGCAGCCATCCGACCAAGATGCACTCAAGCACGCCGCCCAGTATCAGGGCATAGTTGTTTACGAAATGATCGACAATATCCAGAATGTACAAGCCCGCCTGCGTCGTGAAAATCATGCTTCCGGCCATCCCGATCAGGCAAAGCCATGTTACCGTCTTCTTGCGGTTGAAATTAAACTTGTCACAAACGGAACACGTAAAGGCCTCGGTCAAGGAGATCGCCGAGGAAATACCAGCCACGATCAAGACAAGGAAAAAGAGTGCTCCAAACAACCGATTACCCGCCGGAAGCTGGTTGATGGCCTCCGGATACACCACAAAAGCCAGCCCCGGTCCCCCGCTTATGGCTTCATCAAAGGGTACCCCTTTCTGCGCAGCCATGAATCCGATTGTCGCAAAAACCGCCAGCCCGGCTACCACGGAATACAGGCAGTTGATGATACAGGTCAAGACCGCATTCCCGACAATGTCGCTTTTGCGCGGAAGATAGCTGGCATATGTAATCATGATCCCGAACCCGAGGGACAACGTGAAGAAGATCTGCCCGTATGCGGCCACCCACACTTTACGCCCAGCGGCCGTTGCCAGCGAAATCTTACTCCAATCACACGAGAAGTAGTATGTCCGGACGGCCTCCATGGCTCCATCCAACTGCAGTGACCACCCCACCAGCACCAGCGTGATCACGACGAGTAACGGCATGAAGATCAAGCTGGCCTTCTCGATGCCGTGGTGCACCTCCCGAAAGCATATCAGCCAGCAAAGAAACCAGGTCCCGGCTGCCCCCAGTACGATGGGAAGCCGTACCGCCCCCAAGGCAAAGGGCCCATCCGATAGCTGCAGGAATTGCGTATAGAAAAAGGACTCTGTATCTGCCCCCCATCCGAGCGAAAATGAAAACAGAAAATAATTAAAGCACCAGCCGATCACAACGGCATAGAACAGATTGATACCGAAAAAGGCGACGATCGGCATCCACCAGCCGAACGGTTCCCACAGGGCATGCACACGCGAAAAGGCGAGCGGCGGGGAGGATTTGCCACGGTGCCCCAATCCATACTCTAGTATCATGAGCGGCAGACCGGCTGTCAGCAGCGCGACCCCATAGGGAACCAGAAAAGCACCTCCACCATTCTGGTAGGACATGTAGCTGAACCGCCAGATATTGCCCAACCCGACCGCCGAACCCACGGCCGCCAGAATAAACCCCAGCTTACTGCCCCACATCCCTCGACTCTGCATATCCGCTCCTTCTTCTATACCCGTTTTCGGCCTCGCTTGTTCCCACGTTTGCCTGCAGGCGTCCCTTTGAGTTTCAGCCACTGATCGCGCAGTGCTGCCGCCCGCTCAAACTCCAGTGCTTCTGCCGCTTGCAGCATCTCCTGCTCCAACTGCTGGATGGCTTCATGCTCATTGTAGGATTCACCACCCTCTGCCACAACCCGACGTTCAATCTCATCCTGATCATAAGTAGAGCGCAATCCTTCGTCAATGGCACGCACCGCCGAAACCGGCACAATGCCATGCTCGCGGTTATGCGCCATCTGCCGTTCCCGCCGCGCAGTCGTTATATCCAGCATGCGACGCATCGAATCCGTCACCTGATCCGCATACAGAATCACACGTCCGCTGGCATGCCGCGCCGCACGCCCCGCCGTCTGGATTAAAGCTGTCTCCGATCGCAAAAACCCCTGTTTGTCGGCATCCAGAATGGCAACCAACGCCACTTCCGGCAAATCCAATCCTTCCCGTAGCAAGTTGATACCGACGAGACAATCAAAATCTCCCTTGCGGAGCCGATTCAGGATATCGACCCGCTCGAGGGCATCAATGTCGCTATGCAAATAGGACACCCGTATTCCCATCCGTTTCAGATAATCGGACAAATCCTCCGCCGTGCGCTTCGTCAAGGTTGTCACGAGCACCCGCTCCCCCCGTTCCGCGTACGCGCGTACCTGTTCCATCAAGTCATCAATCTGGCCTTCCAACGGAAGCACCTCTACCTCGGGATCCAGCAAGCCTGTCGGACGGATAATCTGTGGCACCGTCCCGCCGCTGGCGTCGCATTCGAAAGGTGCTGGGGTTGCGCTCGTGAAGAGGATCTGCCCCGTTGCATCCAGAAATTCATCAAACGCCAACGGACGGTTATCCGCCGCCGACGGCAACCGGAATCCATGTTCAATCAGCGTTCGCTTACGCGATTGATCCCCATGATACATCGCCCGAATTTGCGGGATCGTCACGTGCGACTCATCGATGACCGTCAGGAACTGCCCCGGAAAATAATGCAGTAAAGTAGCCGGTGGTTCACCAGCCGCCCGGCCACTTAAGTGGCGTGAATAATTCTCGATCCCGCTGCAGTACCCTAATTCCTTCATCATTTCCAAATCATAGCGGGTCCGCTGCTGTAAACGCTGGGCTTCCACCAAGGCCCCCGACTGCTCCAGTTCCAGCACTCGTTCCTTGAGTTCTGCCTCAATGCGTGAAAGGGCCGTCTCCACCTTGGCGTGCGGCATGACAAAATGCCGTGCCGGCGAAATGGCGATTCGATCCAGCTGCCGTACCATATTGCCGGTCACAGGATCCAGCTCAGCCAACTGCTCCACTTCATCGCCAAAAAAGGTAACCCGGATACCTTCCCGTGAATACGAGGGAAACACATCGACCGTATCGCCGCGCACCCGGACATTGCCCGGCTCACAAACATAATCATTCCGGCTATACTGAATATCCACCAGCTTACGCAGAAAGGTCTCCCTGGGCATCTCATCCCCGATCTCTAACTGGATCAGCATTTCACTATAATCCTCCGGGGATCCCAGTCCGTAAATACAGGACACCGATGCCACAATGATGACATCCCTGCGCATCAGCAGGGCATTTGTTGCCGATAGGCGCAGTCGCTCAATCTCTTCATTAATGGATGCATCCTTTTCGATAAACGTATCGGTCTGGGGGATGTACGCCTCGGGCTGATAATAGTCGTAGTAACTCACAAAGTACTCAACGGCATGATCCGGGAAAAAAGCCTTCAGCTCGCTGTACAACTGTGCCGCCAAGGTTTTGTTATGCGAAATCACCAGCGTCGGCATGCCGAGTCGGGCAACCACATTCGCCACGGTGAAGGTTTTGCCGGAACCCGTCACGCCCTCCAGCGTCTGGAAACGAGCCCCTTGTGCAAATCCCTCGCAGAGCTGGTCAATCGCAACTGGCTGGTCACCCGCCGGTTGATACGCCGATGTAACCTGGAATACCGTTTTATCCGTTTCCGGCACCATTGCCACTCCTTGCCTGTTGCCAGGCTCGGGCTACATCCGCGAGATCCGTTGCACGCGCAATCGACAGCTTATTCTTGATGTTTGCCCGGTGCGTCTCCACCGTCTTGGCGCTAATGGAAAGAGCACTGGCAATCTGTTTGCGATCAGAACCCTGCGCCAAGGCACGGAAGATACTCATCTCCCGGTCACTGAGGCGCTTATCAATATCAGAAAGATCGGCTGGCCGATCCGTGTCCCCCTGGCCGGATGCAACCGCCCCCTGCAATCGCTCACTCAAGTATGTACCCCCATCCAGTACCTTGTGGATCGCATCCCGGATCATCTGCGCATTCTCCTGCTTCATGACGTATCCTTGTGCCCCAGCGCGCAAAGCCCGCTCTGCATACAGGGTTTCATCGTGCATCGAAATGACCAAAATGCGAATCCCCGGAAAGCGATCCAACAGGATTTTGGTCAATTCAATGCCATTCATCCCTTCCAGAAACACATCCACGGTAACTAAGTCGGGCTGCGTACGGTCTAGCATACCGAGCGCTTCGTCTGCACCCCCCGCTTCCCCGCAAACCTCCAAGGAGGGATCACGCTCAATCATCTGATGCAATCCGTCCCGAACAATCGGGTGGTCATCAACCAACAAAATGCGATTCGTTTTTCCTGCTTCCATACTTGCTTTCCTTCCCGGTTCCTTCTGCTTTATATCTGCTGATCTGTCAAACATCTGGCGTGCAAATCGAACCAACAGGTCACAGATGTCCCGCCACTGGGTTGCGGCTCGATTGTAAGCCCACCCCCGGCCAGTAGCGCCCGGTAACGCATGATTTTTACCCCCATGCCTTTTGCAACGGCCGCTTCGGCAAACGGCACCGTACCATCATCCTCAATGTGCAGTGCCCCCTTACCTTCGTGCACGGCAAGCCGGACGGCAATCCTCTGCACGCCAACCGCATGCTTGACGGCATTGCCAATGGCTTCCTGTACAATCCGGTACAAGTGTGTAGCCAGTGTATTATCTGCAATCGCGCAGGCCTCCTCATCCTCACAGACAAACGAACAATCGATCCCATGCATCGATGCGCTCTCCTTGACCAACGCCTCGAGCGCCGCAACCAACCCCTTGTCCAGTATGTCAACGGGTAAAACACCACGCACGATCTGCTTCATATCCTGCAAGGCCTCATCCAAGACCGACGCAATGCGACTCGCTGCAACCGCATCCTCATCATCGCGTTCTTCCAGCCGTTCCGTCAATACCCGGCACAGATACAGCGCACCAACAAGCTTCTGGCCCATCGCATCGTGCAAGTCCCGCCCCATACGGGCACGTTCGTTCCCGCTCACTTGCAGCAAATCATGTGCCGTCTGCGCACGCTCCCGCATCTCCGTCTCAAGTGCCGCATTCGCTTCCGCCAACTGTGCCGTCCGCTGCTTGACGCGGCGCGCCAGATCTCGCTGCGCTTCCCGCAACTCACCTGTCTTGCGGTGCACCTCCCGCTTTAAGGCAGCATTCCAACCAAGAATCGTCATGATAATGAGCAGTACCACCAGCAAACCGGAAATGGCAGCATACCAGAAATCACGACTCTGGTAGAATGGTCGGGTATCAAACACAATCCAGCGGTCATAGATCCGACGCCGTTCCGCACGTGATACCTGCTCTAGCGCCTTATTCAGAATCTGGTGCAAGACCGGTTTGTCCTTGCGCGAGGCCAACCGGAACGCATACATCGTCCCCAGCGTGGCTGCCAAACGAAGGTTGGTCAGGCCTTCCTCTTCTATGTAATAGGACGCCGAAGCCAGATCCGTTACCATCACATCGATTTCGCCCAAGGCCGCCTTGATCAACCCGAACCGATCACTTTCGACCGGGATCAGATCTGCCTGCCCTCCCCCATGCTGCCGGAAAAACGATTCGATACCATAGCCATGGCCCACACTGATACGTAGTCCCCAGATCTCTTCCGGCTCAAAGCGCTCCTTCAAGCTGGCTCGCATCAACGCCACAACCGGAATCCGCATGTACGGCTTCGTAAATAACCACCGCTCGGCTCGCGCCTCCGAGGAAAACAGCACCGGATGTATATCGATTTCCCCGCGTGCCTCCAAGGTCAGGGTCTGCTCCCACGTTTCCGTATACAATCGCAAAAACCGCACGCCGAGTTTACGCTCCACCAGAGCCATGAAATCGGAGGAAATACCGGCATAGATCTGCTGTTCGGCAATCGCTTGATCCGGCTCCCAACGCGGGTCTGACGCCACAGTGATGTGGGCCGCGTGCTTTTCCAGCCAGGCACGCTCCTCCGGTGTCAGGAAATCATGCCCGGCTAGCGGCGAGCGCAGGACACCATACAGTCCGGCCAGCAACACAAATGCGACAAACAAAATGGAAACGAGACGTCTCACCAGCCATGCTCCTCTTTGACAACCGACCTTGCTTGCTGTCCCATCATGCGCGACATCAATGCGTCCCGCATCGAATCCGGCACCACGAGACATCCAAAACCACGTCCTAGCGAGATGGCAGGATTCAGATCCCCGTGAAAGTCACTTCCCCCCGTCTCTAGCAGTCCCCGTTTCTGCGCCAACCGACCAAATAATCGGCGCCGCTCCAGATGATGCTCGGGATATAGCACCTCTACGCCATCCAAACCATCTGCCACGAGGTCATCAAGCAGGTGTGCAAGTCTGGACGCAGATACCTGCAGCGTGAAAGGGTGTGCAAGCACCGCGACGCCACCATGTTCATGCAACAGGGATATGCAGGCGTTCGAAGACAGTCGGTACCGATCCCGATAGGCGGGGCATCCCTTCCCTAAATATCGACGAAAAGCTTCTTCCCGGCTCGAAACATATCCATGGCGCTGCATGATTGCCGCAATATGTGGCCGGCCAACCACCCCATCCCCAGCTATCGCCAAGACTTCCTCTTGTGGAACGTGGCAGCCCAGCCCATCCAATGCCGCCAGAATCTGGTCGTTGCGTTCCCCCCGGCTCTCCTGAACCCGTAATAGTGCCGCTTGCAGAGGATCAATGGCCGCTTCGGGCACATACCCCAGCACATGCATCGTACCAGGCCCGAACTCTGCGCTCAGCTCTACCCCAGCGATACCCGTCAACCCGGCCGCTTCGCACGCACGCAGGAACCGTCGGGTGCCGGCCAGCGTATCATGATCAGTCAGTGCCGCGGCAGTAAGATCCGCCTTGGCACATGCGCCGGCCAGTGCCTCCGGCGACAAGCTTCCGTCGGACATCGTAGAATGCATATGCAGATCGATCATGAGGAACCTCAGGCATGCAGTTGGTAGCCCTCCGATGCCGCCGTCACAGCAATCCCGGCAAAGTATTCCTGGATCGCGGCATCATAGGCTGCCGTATGCGCAAAGGCTTTCTTCATCAGTTCCAGACGAAAGGCAAAATCCAGCGCACCGTCGCCTTGCGCCAAGGCTTGGACGATCCGGTCATAATCACCGGGGTCCGTAACGGGGGCAACCCGCAGGTAATTCTTGGCTGCTGCCCGAATCATGCATGGCCCACCAATATCAATATTGGTGCGTGCCTGCTCCGGCGTAACATCAGGTTTTGCCACCGTCTGGGCAAACGGGTACAGGTTGACGACCACCATATCCAGTGCAACCGCCCCCATACGCTCGAGATCCTGCTGGTGCGCCTCATTGTAGGTCTCGCTCAGTAATCCCAGATAAATTTTAAAGTCCAATGTCTTTACCAGTCCTCCCTGCATCTCCGGCTGACCAGTATAATCCGCAACCGCCACCAGATTCTCACGCATGCCCGGTATCGCCTCTATCGCCGCATACGTGCCGCCGGTAGAATAGATCCGGACAGCCGGATTTGCCCGCACAAGTCCTTGCACCAGCGTCTCCAGCCCTCCCTTATCCGACACACTGATCAATACATGGCGAATCGCAACAGGGTCATCTACCTCGGAAACAATATTCAATGCCATCTCGCTTCTCCTTTGTTCTCTTCCTCTTCTCTCGGCTACCACATCCTGCCAGTCCGATTCCTACATACGATCCACCGCTCGCCGTTGCGCTCGGAATCGAGCAATCAATTGGTTGGTTGAAGCGTCATGCGCCAGATCCGGATCCTCCTCCGCTTCCAGCTCCGGCAAAATCTTCTTCGCCAGAACCTTACCCAGTTCCACCCCCCATTGATCAAACGAAAAGATATTCCAAATGACCCCTTGCACGAACACCTTGTGCTCATACATGCCAGTCAGGGCCCCCAGGATTTCCGGCGTCAGTTGGTCCGCCAGAATGCTGTTGGTTGGGCGATTCCCCTCAAACACCTTATGTGGAACCAGCGGCCCCTTGACCCCCTCTCGCTCTACTTCCTCCCGCGTCTTCCCGAAAGCCAGTGCTTCCGTCTGTGCAAAATAGTTGGCCATCAGCTTTACGTGATGATCCCCGATCGGGTTATGGCTTTGACAAAAACCGATGAAATCGGCCGGAATCCATTTGGTTCCCTGATGTATCAACTGATAAAACGCGTGTTGCCCGTTTGTGCCGGGTTCGCCCCAGATCACCGGTCCCGTCTGCCAGCGCACAGCATGTCCGTCCTGATCGACAGACTTGCCATTGCTTTCCATATCCATTTGCTGCAAATGGGCCGTGAAGCGGTGCATATACTGATCATACGGTAAGACAGCATGCGTTTGTGCCCCAAGGAAATTGTTATACCAGACCCCTAGCAAGGCAAGCACGACCGGCAGGTTCTCCCGCAAAGGTGCCTCGGCAAAATGCCGATCCATTGCATGAAACCCATCCAGCATACGGCCGAAGTTCTCCTTGCCGATTGCCAGCATGAGGGTAAACCCCACAGCGGAACACATCGAATACCGTCCACCAACCCAGTCCCAGAAAGTAAACATGTTCCTGGTATCGATCCCGAAAGCAGCCACGGCCTCCGCATTGGTCGACACCGCCACAAAATGCCGCGCTACGGCGGCCTCATCTCCGTCGAGTGCATCCAGCAGCCACTGCCGTGCCGTCTGCGCATTCGTCATGGTCTCCTGTGTGGTAAAGGTTTTGGAAACAACCACAAACAGCGTTTCTTCCGGATCAAGATCGCGCACCGCCTCGCAGAAGTGGGTCCCATCAACATTCGATACGAACTGTACATGCAAATCCCGCTGGGTATATGGCTTCAGGGCTTCAAACGCCATAGCGGGCCCCAGATCAGACCCTCCGATCCCGATATTGATCACATTACGAATGCGCTTGCCCGTATGCCCGGTCCAGGCCCCTGAGCGGATCGCGTCCGTACATTGCCCCATGTTTTCCAGAACCTCGCGCACGGCAGGCATAACATCCACACCATCCACGATAACCGATCGACCGCTACGTTCACGTAGCGCGGTGTGCAACACGGCACGATTCTCGGTCTCGTTGATCTTTTCCCCTGTAAACAGCTGCTGGGCCGCTTCCTGCACACGGCACGTCTCGGCCAGGGCGAACAGCATGTCCAATGTATTGTCGTCCACCAGGTTTTTCGAATAGTCCAGCAGCAGGCCGCACGCCTCCAGCTGCATCCGTTCCGCCCGGCCCGGATCTTCCGTAAACATAGCACGTAGATGCTGCTTCTTCATGTCAGGGGCATGTTGTGCCAGTTGCCGCCAGATCGCATGATCCGGAAGTCGTCCTTCCTTCATGGCCTTCTCCTTTGCAGGGGCAACATCCCGTCAAAATATCGCCCTGATTATGGTTTTTGTGTCTTACAATTGCTCTCCCGGCGGATCCGCAATCAGCGTATCGCGCGCCTCCGGGAGCGTCTCCAGATAATCCAACGTATAATGCAGGCCCCGGCTCTCTTTGCGCTGCTGGGCCGATCGTATAATCAATTCTGCCACCGTAGCAAGATTTCGTAGTTCCAGTACATCCCCCGTCACGTGGTACTCATGGTAATACTCGCGAATCTCCTGCCGTAGATTCCGCATCCGGCGAAAGGCACGATCCAACCGCTTATTCGTCCGGACAATCCCGACATAGTCCCACATACATTGCCGCACTTCGTTCCAATTGTGCTCCACCACAATTTCCTCATCGCTCGGCACTGCCCCGCGGAACTGCCAGGCCGGCATCACATGCTTGCGAATGCGGTCATCCGGCCCTTCGGCCCGGAGCGTCTGCGTCAGCAGCCGGGCACATACCGCCCCTTCCAGCAGGGAGTTGCTGGCCAGCCGATTGGCACCATGCAATCCCGTGCAGGCCGCCTCTCCAATCACATAAACACCCGGTGCCGAGGTTTTGCCATCAACCCCTGCCACAACCCCGCCACAAAAATAATGGGCGGCCGGCACCACCGGAATCAGATCTTCCGCAATGTCAATGTCATAGGTCTTACAGGTTCGCGAGATATTCGGAAAGCGATCCTCCAGAAAGGCACGGCTCTTATGGCGGATATCCAGGTACACGCACCTCTGGCCAGTCGATTTCATCTCATTATCGATGGCGCGCGCCGTAATATCACGCGGCGAAAGCGATCCACGGGCATCATAGCGCTGCATGAATGGCACACCTTCCTGGTTGACCAATTCAGCCCCCTCGCCGCGAATGGCCTCACTGATCAGAAACGACTTGGCGCGCGGATGATACAGGCATGTCGGATGAAACTGGATACATTCCATATTACGAATGGGAATCCCCGCACGCCAGGCCATCGCAACCCCATCGCCGGTTGCAACATCCGGATTGCTCGTATACAAGTATGTCTTCCCGCCTCCACCGGTTGCCAGCACAACCACGGGGGAACGGATGGCGACAATCTCGCCAGTCTGATGCATCAACACATACGCCCCGACACAGCGATTCTCATCATCAAGCTTCAACCAGCTTGTCGTGATCAGGTCTATCATCATGCAATGCTCAATAACCTGAATGCCCGGCGCTGCATGGACCGCCTGCAACAACGCGCGCTCGATTTCACGCCCCGTAATGTCACCAGCATGCAACACACGACGCTTCGAATGTCCGCCCTCGCGCCCCAGATCAAACCCACCACCATCCTGCTCCGGACGTTCCGAAAACTGGATCCCTGTGTCAATCAGGGCCTGAATGGCGGCAGGCCCCTCCTTCAGGATTAAGCGGACGACCCGCTCATCACATAATCCCGCTCCTGCATCCAGCGTATCGGCAATGTGTCGCGCAATACTGTCTTCATCTGTCATGACACAAGCAATGCCACCCTGCGCATACGCCGTGTTGCTCTCGGCTGCCTCTCTCTTCGTCAAAACCGCAACACGCCCCTGAGGCTGCAAGGCCAATGCCGTCATTAAACCGGAAATACCGCTGCCCACGACAACGTAATCAAAATCCAGAATCTCCATGTCTTCTCCCGCCTGCCTCCGGCAGGCCCCCGCCCCGGCACAACTAGCATACCCGCGCGCCTGGCCGCGCACCTTCCTCCACCGTCACCAAGCGCAATCCGTCTTCCGCATCTGCTGCCAGCAACATGCCATTCGATTCCACGCCCCGGATCCGGGCCGGTGCCAGATTCGTCACCACGACAACCCGTTTGCCCGCTAAAACCTCCGGTTGATAGCTCTTGGCAATGCCTGCAACGACCTGTCGGATGCCACCTTCCGTTTCCACCAGCACACGCAGCAGCTTATCCGCCCCCTCGATCGGATATGTCTCCCGAATCACCCCCACATGCAACGCCATCTTACGGAACTGATCAAACGTTATCTGCCCCACGGAACCTTCATCCTTCTGCTTGCCTGCGGCGGCTTTGGGTGCCCCCTTCCGGGCAGCCGGCTTTGGTTCTTTTGCCACTTCCCGCTGCCTGCGCGGGAACAGCGGCGTTCCCGGCACGATCCTGGTACCCGGCTCCAACAATCCCCATTGGCTCAAAACGGAAAAGTCCGGTTCCCCTTCCGCACAGCCCAAGGCTGCCCGCAAGGCCTCCATTTTCTCGGGCATCACTGGATACAGCATCCCACTGACCATGCGCAGCGTTTCGGCGGCACAATACAAGGTTGTGCCCATGAGCGCGCGTGCCGATGGTCCCTGCTTCGCCAGCGCCCAGGGCTGCCGCACCTCCAGATACCGGTTCGCAGCACGTATGGCACCCGCCAGGGCTGACAAGCCCTGGTCCATTTCCATCCGCAGCACCGCATCTCGCATCTCCATCACGGCCGCAACCGTATCCTGCCGCAACTGCTCCTCTTCCGCCTCCAGTTTGCCAACCGGCGGAATGCTCCCATCAAAATTTGTGGCAGTTAAGCGCAGCACACGACTCAGCAGATTGCCAAGATCATTGGCAAGGTCCGCATTGTAGCGTCGCACAAAGGCATCCTCGGTAAAACTGGCATCCTGCCCCAGCGTCATCTCTGCCATCAGAAAATATCGAAAGGCATCGACGCCGAACGATTCGGCCATTGCCATCGGATCCACAACATTGCCGGCACTCTTGCTCATCTTATCGCGCCCGACCAACCACCAGCCATGCGCAAAAATGGTTTGCGGCAGGGAAAGCCCCATGGCATGCAACATCGTTGGCCAGTACACCGTATGTGTCGTCAGGATGTCCTTGCCGATCAATTGGACCGTTGCCGGCCACCAACGCTGGAACGCTTCGGCATCCCGTCCATACCCGATCGCGGTCACGTAGTTCAGCAACGCATCGAACCACACATACGTCACAAATTCCGCATCAAACGGCAGCTCAATCCCCCAGGCAAGGCGCGATTTAGGACGCGAAATACACAAATCGTTTAATTCCTTGCGCAAGAAACCCAGGGTCTCATTGCGCCGGAAGTCAGGCTGGATAAATGCGGGGTGCTCCTCAATATACTGCACCAGCCAATCCTGATACTTGCTCATCCGGAAAAAATAGTTGCTCTCCCGGATCTTTTCTACCGGCTTACGGCACCCCGGCTCGGGACAGCACCCTTCCAGCAAGTCCTTTTCCGTGTAAAACCGCTCACACGTCACGCAATACCAGCCATCATACTCCGCCCGGTAGATTTCATCGCGATCATATAGATCCTGCAACACCTGCTGTACCACTTGCTTGTGGCGCGGCTCCGTTGTCCGGATAAAATCATCATTCGTAACAGCAAGATGCTCCCAGAGGGCCTCGAACCGCTTGACATAGGTATCGACATGCTCTTGCGGCGGAACCTCCCGGCGTGCCGCTGCCTGCTGCACCTTCTGTCCATGCTCATCCGTCCCCGTCAGAAAATGGGTCGGATGTCCGAGCAGGCGGTGGTAACGCGCCAGTACATCAGCCAGAATCGTTGTATAGGCATGGCCAATGTGCGGTTGGTCATTCACATAATAAATCGGGGTCGTAACATAAAACGGCGTCTTGGCTTCACTCATATCCACTCCAGCAATATCTGCATGCAATCCAATCTAAAAACCTATCATGCGGAACTAGGCCCGCAAGTGCAAGAACTCTCATCTATCCCATTTACACCGCAACGTCGACTTCGCAGCCCGCAGCGCACCTGTCAGTTCATCAGCAAACGGTGCCATCTGCACCTCAGCCAAATACCGTTTTGGCAGGGCCTGCCATACCTTCCCGAATCCGGGTGATTTTCTGGGCTCGTCCAGTGCCAGCATCCACCTGCAATAAAACCCCATGCAAAACCGGATCCCCTTTCGCAATGTCGAATTTGGCCGGCATACCAGTGAGAAACGTGCCCGTAACGGCATCCAGTTTCCGCCCAATGGCCGAATCGTTTACGCCCGTCATCCCCAGATCGGTAATATACCCCGTCCCGCCCGGCAGCAATACCTCATCCGCTGTCTGCACATGCGTGTGCGTCCCGACCACCGCGCTCACCCGACCATCCAGATACCGGCCAAATACAATTTTTTCCGAAGTAGCCTCGGCATGGATATCAACCAGCCGAACAGTACCCAGCCCCGGTTGCTGCAAGGCCTGATCTGCCGCCCGGAAGGGGCAATCGTAGGGTTTCATAAAGACGCGCCCGATGAACTGCATTACACTGACGGCTCCCTTTGCCGTCTGTAGCGTAACCACCCCTTGTCCCGGACAGCCCGGGGCAAAGTTAGCCGGGCGAATCAGCCGTTCGTCACGCGACAGGAGCGGGATCAAGTCTTTCTGGTCCCATGCATGATCCCCCAACGTAATGACATCCGCCCCGGCCGCAAACAGCTCATCGGCCAGCTTGGGCGTAATCCCCCGACCCGCGGCGGCATTCTCGCCATTCACAACCGTGAAGTCGATCCCGTGCAACCGCCGCAGACGGGCCAGCACCTGCGCAAACACCATTCTCCCCGGCGAACCGGTTATGTCCCCAACCATCAAGATCTGCATACTTCCCTTTTTATTTTGCATAATCAATGCACCGCCGCTCTCGAATCACCGTAACCCGGATTTGCCCCGGATACTTGAGATCCGCTTCGATCTTGCGGCAAATGTCGCGTGCCAGAACCATCGCCGCCGCATCACTCACTGCATCTGGCTCCACCATCACACGGACTTCGCGTCCAGCTTGGATCGCAAAGCACTTTTCAACTCCCGGGAACGCTCCCGCTATCGTCTCGAGCTTCTCCAGGCGTTTCAGGTACAAGTTGGTCGTCTCCGAGCGTGCGCCTGCGCGCGAGCTGCTCATGGCATCTGCTGCACAGCAAAGCGACGCATAGACCGTTTGGGCCTCTACATCCTCATGATGCGCGGCAACCGCATTCACAACTTCCGGTGCTTCGCCGCAGCGCTTCAGCAATTCCCCGCCGATCGTGGCATGCCCACCCTCGATGGTATGGTCAAGCGCCTTACCAATATCATGATATAGCCCTACCCGCTTGGCAACGTGGACATCCAGCCCCATCTCAGCCGCCATCAACCCCATCAGTTGGGCAACCTCGATCGAATGCCGCAGCACATTCTGCGCATAGCTGGTACGGAATTTGAGCCGCCCCAGCGTCTTTAAAATCTCGGGATCGGCCGTACCAATGCCCACCTCAAACAAGGCATCCTCACCAGCCTGCCGGATCGTCTCATGTACATCCTGATTCGCCTTTTCCACCAATTCCTCGATGCGGGTCGGGTGAATACGGCCATCCTGAATCAAGGCCTCCAGTGCCTGCCGGGCAATCTCACGCCGCACGGGGTCGAACCCACTCAGCACCACCGCCTCGGGCGTATCATCAATCAGAACGCTCACACCTGTAGCTGCCTCGATCGCCCGGATGTTCCGTCCGTCCCGGCCAATGATCCGGCCCTTCATCTCGTCACTCGGTAGTGCCACCGTCGTCGTCACAATCTCACTACTGTGCGACGCCGCATAGCGCTGAATCGCCAGGGCTATCAGCTTGCGCGCCTCCCGCTCAGACGTCTCCCGCGAAGCCTCCTGCATACGGCGTATCCGCAGCCCCGCCTCTTCTTTCAAGTCCTGCTCCACCTGCGCCAACTGCTGCTGAATTGCCTCTTCACGTGTCATCCCCGATACCCGCGTGAGCAGTTGATCCACCGAGCGGTTCTTCTCATTCGCTTCCGCCAGGCGCGCATCCACCTTCTCTTCCTTCTCCGCCTGCTGCACCAGCTTAACCTCCAGGCTTTGCTCCTTGCGATCCAGCATCGTCACCTTCCGGTCCAGATTCGTTTCGCGCTGATTGACCCGTTCCTCCAGTTGCGCCAGCTCCTTGCGCCGGGTTTCCGTAGATCGAGCAAACTCCTCCTTGGCGGCAAGCACTTCCGCCTTGGCACTGATCTTGGCCTCCTTGCAAATCGTGTCCGCTTCCCGCTGGGCATCCTCCAACACACGCTTGGCCTGCGACTCAAGTGTCGTAGCACTAATCCCGGCCAACGTGTGCCGTAGCAAATATCCAATCCCAAAGCCGGCTAGCGCCGACAGGATACCAATCATGATTTCCATTGTATTCTCCCTTTGTTATCCGCTATGGGCCGTAGCACCGTGCAGCCCACGCATTCTCACTTTGTCACTCACAGTCAATCCAATCCGTCCCGGTTGCCAATGCCTGCACACGCTGGTCATGCGGTCCCTCCGGCACATCCTGCTCACATACCTGGAACGGGAAGCACACGCCCACGCTGGTAACCGTGTCAGCCGTTGCATGCGCCATTGCCAGCATCCGATCATAGTAACCCGCCCCGTAGCCGATACGCCGCCCACACCAATCAAATGCCAGCCCGGGTACCAGCAACACCACATGCCCTGTTAGCGCGACAAATGCCTCACCCGCCGGTTCCGGAATGTTCCACCGCCCGACCTGCCAGGGGTCTCCCGGTTTCCACCCGCGATAGCGATAGATACGCGCCTGTGTATCATAGGCCGGATACATCATCCGCACCCCGGTCTCTGCCGCATGGCGACCGAAAACATCCATCGGGACCTCTTCCGGCATCGCGGCAAACAACCCGAGCCAATCCGCCTGCTGCCAGGCCTGCCAGCGCTTGAGCTGCAGCACCAGATTCTCGCCCATCCGTGCGCGCGTACCCGCATCCAGCGCGGCACGCCGGGAAAGCATCGCCGCACGAAGGGCTGCCTTGGCCTGCTGGTTTGCACCGGTCGCTTTCATGCCGCACCTTCTTTCTCTCCGCGCAGGGCCGCCATACGATTGCGGAGGGTGCGTTCATACCCCTGGTTCGTCATCACGTAGTATCGGGCCGATGTCGGCAAATAGTCCTGCGCAACAAAATGATGGTTGTAATCATGCGGATACCGATACGCCTCAGGTGTCGCCTTACCCTCTTCCGTCTTCAGGTGCACATTCTTCAAATGTTCGGGTACGGGAAGCGTCCGTCCCTTCTCGACATCCTGCCAAGCCATGCCAATCGCCTTATAGGATGCATTACTCTTGGGGGCTGTTGCGAGATACGTCACCGCATGCGCCAGATTAATCCGTACTTCAGGCATACCGACCGTCTCCGTCGCTTGCAGCGCTGCGCTGGCCATCAACAACCCCCGTGGATCCGCATTGCCAACATCTTCCGAGGCAAAAATCACGAGCCGGCGAGCAATAAAGCGTGGGTCCTCGCCCGCATAAAGCATTTTGGCCAACCAATAAACAGCCGCATCAGGGTCGGAGCCGCGCATGCTCTTGATAAAAGCCGAAATCGTATCATAATGGCCATCCTCATCGTGATCATACACGATGGTTTTGCGCTGCACGGAGTCAGCCGCAACCTCCGGGGTGATGCGGATCCGTCCATCGGCATCCGGCGGCGTTGTCAGGACCGCCAATTCCAAGGCATTGAGTGCCCGTCGCGCGTCCCCATCGCAACAGCGGGCCAGATGCTGCAAGGCCGCATCCTCAGCCGCAACGCGATAGAGCCCCAGTCCACGTTCCGTATCCGCAAGCGCTTGTGCCATGACCTCCAGGATTGCTTCCTCAGCCAGCCCATGCAGCTCAAAGACCATGGAGCGTGAGGTTAGGGGGGTATTGATGAAAAACATCGGGTTATGCGTCGTGGCCCCGATCAGCGTTACCGTCCCTTCCTCCACATACGGTAACAGCACATCCTGCTGCGACTTGTTGAAACGGTGAATTTCGTCCAGGAACAGAATCGTCTCTCGTCCGCCATTTTCACGCCGGTGACGTGCTGCCTGCATCAGGTCACGAATCACCGCAACGTTGGCTACAACCCCGCTCGCGCGGACAAAAGCGCGCTCCGTCGTACGCGCAATCACCTCCGCCAAAGAGGTCTTGCCGCAACCCGGCGGACCATACAAAATGATACTGCCAAGGCGATCAGCCTGAATCGCCCGTCGCAGCAAACGGCCCGGCCCCAGAACGTGGCCTTGCCCCGCCACCTCATCCAGTGTGCGTGGCCGCATACGCGCTGCTAGTGGTGCGGAACCGGATGGCTCCTCCCCCACTTCTCTCGCAAACAGATCCCTGCCCATAAAAAACCCCGCTTTGCCGTTCCAGACGATGTCTCTGAACCTCGTATGACGAGGTGGGCACCATACCCGGAACTTCCGGATTCCGCTTGCGCGGCATTCCGTCCGTCCCGTACTCCGGCTCCCTGAATCCTAAACATTGGGTCAGAGAACTTGGCCTGTTTTCGAACAAAGCAGGGTATATTATATCCCTGTTGCGAGTCTGTTTTTTACGTTTGCCATATCCTTCCCCTGGAATGGAACCTGCTAGCTGCCAGGAGGGTTGGCCATACATGGGTACACACCCGACTGGCACCATCCAGTCGAGCCTCTGTATCGGGTTTCAACAACACACAACGTTTCATAACCTTACGGTTTCCTATCATACCTAAGCTTTGTACAGGCACTCGCGCTTGAACGATGTCGGCCTATGCCCGAAACTCTGCACCGACTTCTTCCTGTAACGCATTCCTAACCTTCTCATGCAACGCATTCGTCTCTTCATCCGTCAATGTTTGCGTCGCTGAACGATATGTCAGGGAGTATCCCACACTCTTCTTACCTTTAACTATGTCTCCACCACGAAAGATATCAAACAGCGAAATATCTGTCAACTCGGCAGGCGCATGCCGCGCGATGATTCTCATAAGTTGTTCGTGTGTAACATCTTCCGAAACAACAGCCGCAACATCCCGGCTCACGGCAGGATAGGAAGGAATTGGCACAAAGCTGCGGGGCGCAAAACAGTTTGCGGATAGGGGGGCAAAGCGACATTCCGCCACGGCAACAGGCTCGGTCAGGCGTCGGCGCTTGCACAACTCCTTGCGCAGCAATCCGATATATCCGATGGGATGTCCTGCAAGCAGCACTGCGGCTGCCATCCCCTGCTCACAGTATGGATGAAACTCCGGGCGGAACGAGAGCTCCCGCCCATGCAAGGCCCCGACGACCTGCTCCAGGATACCCTTCAACATAAAGTACACATCCGCCGGTTCCCTATGCCCCCGTTCCTGGATGCCCGGCAGGGGCAAACTGCCCATCAAGCCGATCCCCACCCGCTTCTCTTCACTTGGCTGTCCAGCCGTATCGCGGAAAAACACCGTACCGATCTCATAGAGCGCCGCCGCGTCAATCTGCCGGGCATGATTCCGTGCCAGGCTTTCCACCAACTGCGGGATGAGGCTGATGCGCAACACGCCCTGATCCTCGCTGACGGGGTTCGGCAACACCACGCGTTGCTCCCGGTCCGACGGGGTAAACGCATCCAGCAGCGCAGCCGGTAAAAAACTGTAGTGCATGGCCTCCGAAACCCCAAATCCGGCCAGCACCTCATGGCAGCGCGCCATGGCACGGGCAGGGGCATCATCACTGGTCGGAACAACGCGAGCCGCTGGAACCGCTTCCGGTATATGCTCCAAACCATACATCCGGGCAATTTCCTCCAGCAAATCCGCCTCACGGGTAATATCAGGGCGAAAGGAGGGTACCGTAATGGCATAGGTTGCATCTCCCCCATCCTGCCAGGAAAAACCTAATGACGTAAAAATCTGCTGCATACGGGCCTCGGGCACCGTTACGCCGAGGATCTGCTGCACCCGGGCGCCACGGAGCGGTATGATACGCGGTTGCGCGGGCATCGCAGCGACATCCACCAACCCCGCCGCCGGCACACCACCCACCATCTGCTGCATCAACATCGCGGCCCGTTTGCCTGCGGCAGCCGATGCCACCGCGTCCACCCCGCGTTCAAATCGATGCGAGGACTCCGAACGCAACCCCAGCCGCACGGATGCGCTCCGTATCAGCCGCGGATCAAAGCAGGCACTTTCGATCAGCACATTGGATGTTGCCGGGCCAATCTCGCTGCCGATGCCACCCATGACACCCGCCACAGCCACCGGCCCCTCTCCATCCGCAATCACCAATATCCCTTCATCCAGCTTCCGCTGCTCCCCGTCGAGCGTCGTCAGCACCTCGCCCGGGGTAGCACGCCGGACCTCGATCCGCTGGCCGCGCACCAGATCATAATCAAAGGCATGCAGGGGCTGTCCCAACTCCAGCATCACGTAGTTCGTGACATCCACGATGGCATTGATCGGCCGCACCCCCGAAAGCTGCAACCGGCGCTGCATCCACAGCGGGGATGGCCCCACCGATACCCCGCGCAATAGCCCGGCCGTATACCGGCAGCACCCTTCCGGATCACGTACATCAACCGTAATGGCATCTGCAACAGCCCCCTCGGGCTGCGACGGTTCGCCGCCCGGTTGTTGTAACGGCAACCCATAGAGTGCCGCCAGCTCACGCGCTACACCAACCACACTCAGGCAATCCGGCCGATTCCAGGTAATCTCCAATTCCAGCACCGTATCCACATCCCCGTAAAGGGTCGACAAAGGTTCTCCCGGCGGCATATCTTCCGGCAAGCCCAGAATACCCGCATGATCCTCCGACAAGCCCAGCTCATCCTCGGCACACAGCATCCCCTCCGAAACCGTGCCGCGCACCTTGGCCTTCTTGATCTTGAGCCCACCGGGCAAGACACACCCAACCGGGGCAAGTGCCGCCACCTGCCCCTCGGCAACATTCGGGGCACCACACACCACTTGCAGCTCCCCGCTCCCATCAAAAACACGGCAGATCTGCAACCGATCCGCATTCGGATGCTTCTCCACTGCCAATACCCGCGCGGCCACAACTTGATCCAGTCCTTCCCCGACCGTCTCGACCCCTTCTACCTCTATGCCGGAAAATGTTAATTTCTCGACAATGTCAGCCACGGGCGCTTCCAGTGGCACATACTCTTTCAACCAACTCAGCGGTACCTTCATGCCTCTCCCCTCACGATTCCTTACGAAAACTGCGACAAAAACCGCAGGTCGTTCTCATACAGCATCCGGATATCGGGAATGCCATACTTGATCATGGCAATCCGTTCAATGCCCATCCCGAAAGCATAACCGGAAATTGCCTCGGGATCATACCCCACCTTTTCAAATACCCGCGGGTCCACCATGCCCGCCCCGGCAATTTCAATCCAGCCACTCTGCTTGCAAACCCGGCAGCCCTTGCCCGCACAGACATGACACGAAAAATCACACTCCACACTCGGTTCCGTGAACGGGAAGAAGTGCGGACGGAACCGGACCGCAACATCCGGCCCCATCATCTGCCGCGCAAAAAAGGCCAACGTCCCCTTGAGGTCTGCCAGGGAAACATCCCGGTCCACATACAACCCCTCAATCTGGTGGAAATTGGCACTGTGCGTGGCATCGGTTGTATCCCGACGGTAGCAGCGACCCGGCGTAACGATTCGCAAGGGCGGCTGCTCTTGCTCCATCACACGGATCTGCACCGGAGAGGTTTGCGTCCGCAGCAGCAGATCCGCGTCCAGCCAGAACGTATCCTGCTCGCCGAGGGAAGGATGATAGTCCGGCGTGTTTAACGCATCAAAATTACGATATCCGGTTTCAAGGTCGGGCCCTTCCGCCACGGTAAATCCCAGACGCGCAAAAATGCGGACGGCCTCTTCGATCACCATCGTCACTGGATGGCGGGTACCGCGCCGGTGAAAACGCCCCGGTAGGGTCGGATCAAACGGCGAATCCGTATCGCCATCGGTACGCCCCGCCGCCAAAGACGCCTGCTTAGCAGCAAACGCATCCTGAAAGGCTTGCTTGAAGCGGTTGGCAGCCTGTCCGGCTGCGGCACGATCCTCTACCGGCAAGTCCTTAATCCCCTTCATAATCTCGGGCAGCCGCCCTTTGCGTCCAATGTATTGCACCCGGACCGCTTCCAGCTCAGCCGCCGTCGATGCTGCCTCCACAGCATCCAGTGCCTCGGCACGCACAGCCTCAATCGCTTCCATACCTCATTCCCCCCGCTTTCGCGTTACTCTTCTGTGCAAAAAAAAAGGCCATCTCGAAAGATGGCCTTTTCTATACCGAGATCGGATCTATTGCAAGCCACCCTTGGCAGTTTCTACAATGGTCCCGAATCCCTCGGGGTCATGAATGGCAATTTCCGAAAGCATTTTGCGGTTCAATCGCACGTTTGCCTTCGTCAAGCCTTCCATCAATCTGCTATAGCTCATTCCATTCGCGCGGCAAGCCGCCGAAATACGGGCCACCCACAGGCTGCGATAATCACGCTTCTTCACTTTCCGGTGCGCCGTGGACATCCACATCGCCCGGTCGACCGATTCGGATGCCATCCGGATCAGTTTGCTACGCGATCCGCGGAACCCTTTCGCCCGGTCCAGGATGCGGCTTCTGCGCTTGCGGGAAGCCGGTGCATTTGTTGCTCTTGGCATGGTTTCTCCTCCGTTCGATCAGGACGCAATCAATACGCTGATCCGCTTCGTCTCCGGCTTGCTCAATATGCCCGCCTTACGTAAATTCCGTTTGCGCTTGCGTGATTTCGGCCCTAGCAAATGTCCCGTCCCCGGCTTCGAAAATTTCATCTTGCCCGTAGCCGTCACGCGCACCCGCTTGGCTGCCGCTTTATTCGTTTTCTTCTTCGGCATAACATCCGCCTCTTTCGTATACTGTCTTGTCGTTCCGGCCGCCCCATCATCCGGAACCGTAAAATCGGGTCGTATCGGGGCATGAAGCACGCTACCATACGCCAAGCCCACACCGCCGTCCAGCCCTTTTTTCGCGAATTGTCCCGCTCAGATGTGACCCCCCTCAGCACCGTAGGTGCAGGCCCGTTGGAATAGGGCAAAGGCGGTGCCGGCACTATTGCTCTTCATATCTGTATATAGATAGTTGATGTCACAAACTGACGGCATATTCATGCCGTCTTTCTCTGCTGTAAATAAACCGGGCCTCTCCGCACCAGGCGATTTCCCGAAGCCTTTTGATTTCTTCGCAGAAAAACACCTAAAGTTAATCCTTCCTGAGCCGCAGCTTTCTCAATTTGGCGACGAGCAGAACGAACCTCTTCAATAATTGGATCTGTTTTCATGTTTATACCTCCATTAATTCCTCAGGTGTACAAAGTATTGGCGTTTGAAATCCTTTTGTATTGTTAACTCCCATTAGCACCTTCTGGACGCGGCCACTGGCGATATGCGTACAGTTCCAGCTTACGAGATAATCAATGCCATGCCACGTCGCAAGGCCATATGGTATGCGTCAGCCTGGGCTTTGTCTGGCAATTTCAAGGCTTCTGCATATTCTCGTGCTAAACCGTCAATCTGATCTACTGCTTCCAAAACAGGGATATCGGCAATGCTAGCCAAACGTAAGGCGGCCGCATTATCATCTCCCTTGGAGGCCTCCTCCAAAACCAGCTCTGAAATAAGGGTCTTCCGCAGAATCTGTGGGTAAGTCAAGGGCGTAGGCTGCGTAAA
>CAZRCN010000017.1:0-31188 GCA_964598575.1 uncultured Victivallales bacterium
ACATTTACAGGCAAACTCACTTCTTTTAAAGTTCTTACTTACTTGCTGCATGTTTCCTCCTATCTATATGCATCTTGCATTTTAATATATGCTGTTACTGCAACACCAAATGCTTGCCAATTATCTTTACTTATTCCGTATGTATAACCAGGCTCTTTCTTTGTTCCTTTTTTACCAAACTTATCTATCAGGTATTGTGTTATATTACTGTCTTTTGCTTTTGTATTACCACACATTAATATTTGCTCTTCTCTTCTTTTTATCAACATATGCGGTGTTTTTTTTATTTTGTTCTCTTCAAAATCCATGTTTACCATATTAATTGTCTGTACAAACCTGCCTACATTATACATTGTATTCAGTGTTGTCTTTCCAAGAGGCATACCCCTGCTTTCAATTGTCTCTATTGCAATCAAGTCTATATGCTTTAAATGCATCTTATTTATTATATACATACACATATCATCAACAGATATACAATGTGCATGTCCAAGATCATATATCTTTTCTTTCTTGCCTTCTTTATTTATTACAACCTTAAAATCTTCGTTGTGTGCATATTCTTTTATTCCTTTTTGTGTATCCCACAGTACAAACGATGCCTTTATATCTGAAGGATCAATTCCCAATATCTTCATTACTTCCTCAGCTAATCCATTTACTATTATTTATTCTAAATGTTTTCTCCTTTTTTTCCTCACAGCTGCTGCGTATTCTTCTGTTGTTTTTTTTGTTTATTGTATCTAATCTTCCACAGCTGCTACAGATACGCAGTCCCCTTCTGCTTTCTTGTGCAGTCTCTTCTTTCTCAAGACCACATATATCGCAAATACCTTTTTCAATATTCATTTAATCCTCCGTATAGCAATCAGGTTTGTTTGCAAACTGAGCAATTAGCATCTCCAGATACTCAGCTCTTTCCATTACATCTGTTGTTAAAGCTCTTTTACACGTACTTCCTTTGCTGCAAGTATTATAAAACTTGCAAAATGTCATGTCTTTGTAACAAATCATGTGTTTATCTCCTTAGGTTTAAGATCAATACTTTTTTACACCCTTAACATTGTAACACAAAAAACTTGTAACACAAAATAAATTCTATATAATATAAATATAGAGGGAAAAAAGGAGGAGTTTTGCAGTCCATTCAAGTCTATATCAAACCGAATGTAGATCCTACGCAAAGCCTATATCTAGGGCAGTTCTTGCATATCTTACAAAATACGTTCTATTCAAACAGAATGGAGTATTCATTAGAAACTGGAAGATGCGCTCCTCCTAAGACTAAATATATCGATATATTAATTAATGTAAAGAAAGATTCAATATTAGAATCAGAAAGAGTACGTATTATCAACGATGTAAATCATCAGAATACAGAGGTTTATATCTCAAATATGTTTAGAGATTGTTTCTTTGCAAACAAAGTAGATATTGCAACAAAGAGATTAAATCCAGATCAGTTTCACAAAGTAAATCTATCAGTACAATGCTTTCCAGTCAGTACAGAAAAGTTATCTAAAAAAGATAAAAAAGCTATATTGTTCTTATTTAAAAAAGGAGATACAAAAACAAGTATTGCAAAGAAATTTAAAGTATCAATACAAACTATTACAAAAGTGTACGACAAAATGCGGAGAAAAAATTTTGTTTAATTATAAAAATTATATAAGATATAAAAGAACACACTCTCTCGTGATCCCGCTTGTGCTTCAAAAAAATACTCAAGTTACTCCTTTGACGTTAATTAATATAAACACAAGCGGGTATCCTTTTTATCAGGAGGATATATATGTATTGTAAGAATTGCGAGCATTTTAAAAGATTAGAGCAAGACGAAAAAAATAACTTCGGTATATGTGGTTATTTAGATATTGCATATACAATTGACGAATTAACTAAAGGAGGAATATTAATTATCGATAGCTATGAACCAAATTTAATATTTGAAGAGAATTTCGGGTGCAATATAGACAAACCATATAAAGAAATAAGGAGGAAGCATGCAAGATAGATTTACGTACAAAGAAGATAGAGGAAAAGAACCATATAGCTTAATTCCAGAAATATGTGTCAGGGAAATATTTAGAAAAAATGCAAGATATTCATGGGCAGAATGTATCAAAAGTCATGTGGAGATAGTGTATGATAGCGATTATTACAAATTTCTTAAAGATTTGCTGGATGTACTTAAGTACGGAATAAAAAAATACGGCAAGAAAGATTCATGGATGTTTATACAAGATGCTCAAGATAGATATTCTGCTGCGTTTATTAGACATCAAATGTCAGAAGAAGCAAAAGATAAATATTCTGGACTTTCACACAGCGCACATGCTATGTGCAATGCAATGTTTTTACTTTATTTTGAAATACAAGAAAGTTTAGGATGCGATTTTAAAAAAGTATCAGAACCATACCATTATTATTGGTCTTATAAAGAAAGCTAGGAGGAGCTATGAAATTATTTATTAGGTTTTTTATCAGTTTTTTATCAATTAATGCAGTACAGGATTTATTAATAGAGATTGCTGCTATGTTGGCAAGAAATACAAACACAAAGTTTGACGATATGGCAGTAAGAGATATTAGAAATATTTTAGATAGATATCGAGGTTAAAATGAAAAAAATAAACACTATTGCAATTATTGTCTCAATTATTAGCATGTTTTTAACAGTCAGCTGCTCATCATTCAGCGCATCCGGTATTGTCAAAGTAGTTGATGGAGATAAGGTATATAGCTGCGAAATAAATGTGTCAGCAGAAGGAGATGAAAAGAAAGTTGATCTTAAGAAATGTAAAATAGGTTTCGAGTTGCCAAAAGATAAATAAGCAAATACACAAAGCTGGAGGGCATAGTGAATAAAACATGCAGTGAAGGAGTTACGCAAAAAGAAAGAAAAATGTTAGTAGGAGATGGAAAGTGACTAAAGATACAAGAATAATGACAAGAGAGATATTATGTTGTGCTGATTGTATTTTTTATTCAAGGTTGGTACAAGATGACATGTTTTGTCATCATCCAGATAATTTTAATCAACCAATAGGAATTAATCTAAATACAAAGTTTCATCCTAATTGTCCTCTGGAGAAAGGCAATGATAAATAAAAACTTAGAAGCACTAAAGCATAACGATAAGAAGTTACATCGTAAAGTAGTAGCGCATCTATCTAGTGCAAAAGGTAAGATAGAAATTAATAAAGATAAGGTGGAGTTCTATAATAGCTTAATAAAGGAACAATTCAGTAATATAGACAAAGAGCATGTAATCTTTTCTTACGGTGCAGATTTAGAATCATTTTATGCACTTGGTTCAAAAGTATTAGGTAATGAAAATAATAATGTTAAATATATTATCCTGCTTGAGTTTGATATAAATAAAATATGTAGAATATTAGCGTGTGTAGATTGTGTAAAAATGCTTGAAAACAACATACTTAAAATATTATGTCTAGATACACAAGAAAAATATCATTCAAGACTTAGCGCCTACTTTATGAAAAATCCAGTGTTTTTGTCTTCAGGGTTGTTTGTCGCTAATTATATCAATGTAGAAAGCTTTCAAAGTGATATAGATAGATATACCGATTTGTTAATGTTATGTAAAAAAATGATGTTTAATGCAGCGATAAATTTAGGCAATAACCCAGAGGATGCATTTGTAGGACTACATAATATAATTAAAAATCTAAACAAATGCTATCCTGCATTATCTATTTATAAGAATGAATTCAAAGGCATGCAAGCAATACTTGTTACTGCTGGCCCATCACTTCAAAAAGATATTAAAACATTAAAAAGTTTGAAAGATAAAGCATTTATATGCTGTGTAGATACTGCATACAAAACATTACTTGAAGCTGGGTTTAGTCCACATATGGTAGTTGGTGTAGAAAGAACAGAAACAGTTATTAATTATTATAAAGATATGGAGAAGTACAAAGGATACGATAAGAATGTATTGCTTGCGTTATCTTCGTTAACTAATTCAGATGTTTATGACTATGTGGCATCAAGAGGCAAAAGTCTGGTACATCATAAAAATTATACGCTATTTGAGTATTTAAATATGGATACAATACAAAGTGGTAAAGGAGTTGCTTCATGTGCTCTTAATGTGCTGAACTATATGGGTTTTAGACAGATATATTTAGTCGGTCAGGATTTATGCTTTCAAGACGGTAAATCACATGCAGAAGGAGACGGCTGTAAATGGAGCAGCGATAATGTAATGAAATCACGTATAGGATTTAATAAATTCACAGCTGTAGGAAATAACGGAAATGTACAGACAACTGATACTTGGTATAAGTTTAAAGCAGTATATGAAAAAGACTTACAGAAAATAAATGCAGAAGTTATCAACTGTACTGTAGATGGATTAAAGATAGGAGATATAGAAGTTAAACAGTTACAAGATGTAACCTTTTTTAAATATTCTTATAAGATAAAAGCTATGGATATATACAACCAAAGCAGTAAAGAAGATACTGGCTGGAGCGAATACAGTTTATATTATAAAAATCGTTTTAATTCAAAAAATGAATTAATTGATATAATTACTACTGCTGCTAAAGAAATACAGCAAGTTGTATCTGATGAAGAAAAGGTTGATATTCTTGCAGGAGCTAGAGAAGAGATAAAAGAAAACCGTTATTATGATATGTTTGTAAATGTAATTACTAATTCTTTTGAATATGCAATTGATGCAGGTATAGAAAAAGCAAAAATAAAAAATCCAGATAATTATAATGTTATGTACAACTTATATTTATCATTGTTTGACGTATATGCAATGACAATAGATGAAGTGGAGAAAAAAATATGGCAAACGTAATAGAGTTAGTAAAAGCGCAAGAAGTAAGATCAAAATCAGATATAGAAGCACTTTATAATACTACAATATTTAATATGTATATGTTTTTGAACAATAAAGTAGGGCTTAATAATTTATTTAAAAAGCTGCTTACAGAGCAGGAGGAATTAAAAACTATTGTAGTTAACTATAGATATAGGCTTGGAGACAAATATGAAGATAACAAATAATCCAAATACACAATTTATTACTATTAGAACAACAGAGGAAAAAAAAGAAGAGATAAAAAAAGCAGCAAAGCAAAAAAGATTATCAGTAGGTAAGTTTTTAATACAGTTGGCAGATAGGGAGATACAGGAATGGAAAAACAAATAGATGAAATATCTCTGGGTAAAGAAGCTATAAAAGCATTGAAAAACTTGGCAGATGATGAAGACTTAGAAGCTATATTGTTCTTGTGTAAGAAAAATATTAATAGAAATAAGTACTTGCAAAAGCTAGAGATTATGCTTAAAATGGAAGAAGGCAATACGACTGCAAAAAGACATATTGCTAAAACAATTTATGAAATTACAGGTAATAAAATAAAAGAAGTTCACAGTGAGGCTTTTAAGCAGGTAAATTTTGATAGATAAAACTAAACAGTTTTTATATAAAAGAATAGAAGAGACAGATATAGAGAGTAAAGCACTCGTACATAAAAAAGACCTTATGAAATATATTGCTAACTTTGTTAGAGAAAAAAAGCCACATTTAAATGAAGAAGACGTAAAGTATATTTCTTACAGAGAGACTGTAGGTGAGGTAATTAAGTATGATTTGTTTTGGTTGATTAAATGGATTACACCTAACAGAGAATCGCATCGTGTACAAGAAGTGCACAAAGTAATATGTGATTTTATGGAGCAAGGAGAGAAAGCAATACCACCTGAATACAAGTGGGGCTGCAAGTTTGCTTTCAGACCTGTATATTTAGATCATATTAACAATATGGGTAAGAAAGTTAAAGTAGATGTAACTCCCATGCTTATACAGATATCGCGTGGCTTAGGTAAATCTGTTATGTTTAACGTGATGAAAGCAATACAGAGATATATACAAGACCCGTTCAGTAAGGGATATTTAGTGCATGGAGATGTTGATAGAGCATCTGATACACTTACACAGGTAAGGCGTTTCATATTAAGTCCTTATTTAGCTGCTGTGTTTCCTCAAATGTTTTCTACAGAAGAAAAAGAATATCTTGATAGAGGTGGTAGAATTACATCTAAAAAGCTTAACATTGCTACTTCTCTTGATCTTAATGAATTTGATATTGGTGTTGATATAAGAAGAGAACCAACATTTAGTGTCGGTTCTCCCGGAACAACTCCTACCGGTCTTCACTTTGATTGGGAGCATGACGATGATTTAGTTACAGACAAGACAAGTAATTCACCAGAATCAACAGAAAAAACAAGAAAGTATTATCTTAATAACTTTCCTCTTGCTAATACAGCGGGTATATATCCCAGATTGCTGGTAGGTACTGAGTGGTGGGAAAATAGTTTGTATGATACATTAAAGAAAAATAAGGAAGTATCTTATTTTCATCTTCCTGCATACTGGAACGATCCGAAAGGAAAGGTTTATTTTTCATCTTATATATACGATAACAAGATTAAACTTGATTCAATGAAAAAACAATATGCAGAATGGTATGAACCACATATATTGTTAGTGCCTAAAAAGTTTGATAAAGAATTAAAGCTTGTATCAAGTAGAGACTTTATATTTCATTATTCTGATGAAGATAGAGATGATTGCGATGCAGTTGATTTTACAAGAAAGGAATTAGTAAATAATGGATTTGTTGTTACATCAAAAGACCCAAGTTATTCTAAGTTAAATAAAACATGGACTTCAGATTGTTCTAAAGACACAACAATTACTGCATCAATTATAGATGAAACAATGTATATTATTCAAGAATCGCAATTACTTGGTGGAGATCCAACTGAATTATATATACCGTTAAAATCTCATGTAGAGAACAATCGATCTGATATGATAATTATTGATGCACAAGGTACACAGATGTATGTAGCAGATACATTATTTAATAAAATAAAAGAAGATTTTACATGGGAGCCGTACTGTAGACCACATAAGAAATCTGAAGCTACCAGCAAAGGAAAGGCAAACAGAGCAATGATGTCGTTATCAGAGCTATTTAATACAGGAAAAATAAAAGTTCATTATAGTTGCACAAGATTAATAGATGAAATATTAAGAAATACTACAGGATATGACTTCTTAGATACAATGATACAGATTTGCAGTGTTGATCCAAGAATATTATCTACTGCTGAGAAAAAAAGCAAAGATGATGGCTTAGGAATAATGATAGAACAAACATCTAATATAGAATACGTAAATAGAATAACGGGGTATTAAAATGTCAGAAAAGTATAACGATGTGTTTGAAAGATATAGTCAAAGGCTACAAATAGCTACAGAAAAGCACAAGGGAAAGTTTTTAGAAATAAGAGATAGTAGGAAAGCAGAAAAGCAATTTATGCCTAACTCTACATATGTTAAAACAGCATATGCCAAATCAAGCCCCGGTAATGATCCAGATAAAGAAAAAAAGGCAAAGAAATCAAAATATCTTGTTCCAATGTTAAATGCAGTTGGAGAGAAAGTTAAGCAGGACTTAACTGCAAATAATTTTAAGTTTGAATACGGTGCTAATACAGCAATTGGAGAAGAAATAAAAGATGCTTTTGATGAGATATTATTAAAAACTTATACGCATGATAATACTAAAAAGCGCATGAACTTAGGACATAACTATAATGTATACTCTGGTACAATGATTACGCAGACATATACAGAAGAAAGAAAAGAAAAAAGAATTAATTCAGAAGGCCATATTAATGAAATTGATCTTGGCAGATCAACAACGTTTAAAACATACGATCCATTAAGAACGCTGCTTGATTGGCAAGCAATGCCGGGAAGTGTCCCAGAAACATCTCGATTTATAATTGTAACAATTGGTGAAAAAAGTTCAGACTGGATAGAAAAAGAGACTGGAAAAAAAGTATCTAAACATATTGCTGCTAAAGAAGATAGCTTTCACGGCACATCATCTTATTTAACAATTGATGGATATAAAAAAACGCTTGAAGAGAATGCCGGACTTAGCCATAAGCAGGGTATATTAATAAGAGAGTATTATGAAGCAGATGGTTATTATTATGTTGTTGCAGATGATTCAGTAATATTAGATAAAAGAATAGTAAGTAATGGTATCGCAGATAGAATACCTTTTAATATCTCTCCGTTAATACTTGATCCAGACAGTCCTTATGGAAGAACTATCTGGTCTTTGCTTGAACCTCATATTCAAGTTATGTCTACGGCAATTAATATGGTTGCAGATAATAATTCAATAAAACAAAAAATGCCGTTCTTTGCTGTTAAAGGTGTCTTAAAAGCACATGGTGTCACTCTGAATGATTTTAGTCCAAATGAGATTGTAGAGCTAGACTCAACTGCAATGGCTATGTCGGGCAATACTGGCAAAATATCTATTCAAGACTTAATTGGTAAGATCGATATACAGGATGTTTCTGAAGGAGCAGTATTCTTATATAATATGGCACTCGAACACATATGGTACGTAACAGGACTTAACCCAACAACTCTTGGAGGTGTACAGCAAAAGCAAATAAGAAATGAATCTGTTGCAGGAATGATAAGTCAAGCGTCATTACGTAGTAGTAGTGAAATAGTTGCTAATATTGAAAACAATTTCATGAATCCAACAACTAAGGATTTTGCCAGAATATTTGAAATGCATTACGAGGATTATCCAGAGTTTGAAGAAAGAGGAATTACAAAAGAAGACTTGCAAGATTTAAGAAATATCCGTATTGTTAACGGGTCTTACTTACCAAGTGACGCAATGACAGAAATGCAAAGAGCAAGTCACTTATATACAATAGCACAAACGAATCAAACAATGGATCAAAAGAAAGCAGTACAAGAGGTTATGAAGTCAATGGGATATCCTGATCCCGAAAGATATTTCTTACCTCCTTTAGAGCAGTTATCATTTATACAATTAGCTGGCTTAATTGAAATGATTCAATCTAATGAAAAAGATCAAGTACTTGCAACTTTAGCACAGCAAGCAGAATTAAAACAACAGCAAGCAGGAGCGTAACAATGGAAGAGAGAAAAGAAATAGAATCTCTTGTAGAATTGTATTGCGATGTAAGTAATATGTTTTTAAACGTAAAGCCTAGTGCTTTTGAAAAGTTAAAAAATAAAGATATAGATGATATATTGCTTGCTAAACAAGCCTTTCTTAAAAATAAAATTGTATCCTTAATCGATGCAATCAGTAATAAAGAATCTAACTTAACAGCTAATACACTGCCTTTTAAAATAGAAGCAGAAGATGTAATAAAACAGCTGGAAATTAAGTGACATCCTCTCGGCAATCAATTACCGAGGATCCCCTAAAAACTTAACCCCTTCACATCTATTGAAATCATTAGGGAAACTGATATAATTTTATTAGTATGGTTTTTTTATGCCGCTTTATTAAATAGTTTTTAATTCTAAAGGAGAACAAAATGGAAGAAAACAACTTAAACACAAGCTTAAATCTGGATCAAGAAGACCTGGAAGAACTTAGAAGACTTAAAAAAGAAAGAGAGGCTAAAGCAAAGGTAGAAAATATTAGAAAAGAATATGCAAAAGATGAAGCACGAAAAGCTATATGGGAAGCTGGGCTGGGAGAAAAGCTTAACAGCAATCCAGATATTATTAATAACGAGAGCTATCTCAATGATATGGTTGCTCTGTATATGGAAAAAGCTAAAGAAAGTCTTACAAAACAAGACAATCAGTCTAAACCTAATGGACAGCCAATGAATTTAAATAAGCCACCTATTGATCAGACACCAGAACCAACATCAGATCAAGGAGAGAATGAAACAAAATTAGATTTGAAAAATGACTCAATTGAAGACTTGATAAAAAAAGGCGCAAGCTTTACCGATGCAGTACTTGGTAAAGCTGCTGCTAGATATGCGAAAAATTAAATAGGAGGATTTCATTATGTCTATTGATGCAAGTATCGGTTACAATTCAGTAATCAATCAATCAACCTTGCTAACATCTCCCTCAATTATACAAGATCAATCGATCCAGGTAATGTGGGGGCTACTTAAAGATGAGGCAAGTCTAACAAGGCTTTTAACAATGATGTCAGGAAGAGGAAAGCTCGGTGGTTCTATAGGAACTAAAACTCCACTCTGGGGTATTGGTGACTATATATCAGAAACAGGCACACTTGGCGCTTCTTTTAATTCATCTTCAGCGACAACTATTCAGCTTACTGAGCAAAAGTTTGTTGAAGATGACATTATTCATTTAGGTGAAAACAATAGCGGAACTGAAGAGTGGGCGATTGTTCGTATTAATTCATTTGCTTCTGGAAGTTATATATATAACTGTACAGTGCTAGACCATTCAACCTTTACTTTCACTACGTCTGCAAATGTAACAGTGCTTTCAAGTGGTGTTCCGTATGACGGCGAAGCAAGAAAGTTTTTGAATGTTCATCCTACAATGGCGCAAAACCAAATGCAAAGAACGCGTGATACTGTTGGTGTAGGACAGTGGGAAGAAAGCGAGAAATATCTTGCAGATCATTCTCTTGAGCATCAAATTGCACTTGGATTTAAAGCAGTACAGAAAAAGAAAAACAAATCACTATATCTTAACTACATTGCTACTTCTGCAAGTAGCGGCAGTGATTACGGTGTTGCAGGTGGACTTCCTTATTTCTTTAATCCACATGATGCGACGTTTGATGATTCAAGTGGCATAAGAAATCTTTGTGTGTCTGGTGCAACAGGACACAATCAGGTTGACAGTGGAACAGAGATTGATCTTGATAATCTTGCTGAATGGGGTGAAAAGCTTACTCGAAAAGGTGGTAAAGAAAAAGTACTTAACATGTCTCCACTTATGTTTAGAAAGTTTATGACTCAGTTAAGAAATGAAGTTACGATCCAAAGACCATCATTTATGGAATACAATCTAGGTTTTGGTAGTGCATGGGATATGCACGCTCTTGATCTTGGTTTTGTTACTTTTTATCTCAATTGCGATAGAGGAGCACAGGCAATTCCTTCTCTTGTTATTGATGATGATGATGAATCAACACAGGCAGACAGACTTCACTGGATGGTAGCGATTGATCCAGATCATACCGGACTAATTAATTACGAAGTTAAAGGAAAAGGAAGTCAATCACTTCAGATTAATCCTGTATCCAAAACACGTAACAACTCAATTCAGGAAGTTGAGATGGATTCTACATGGACTCTTGCTATAGATGATCCAGAAACAGGCGGTTATTACGGAATAACAAACAATAGTTAATTTATAGGAAGTGGTAATTCCTACTTTAAATAGGAGGTAGACATGGTTAGAAGAAATGAAGTTCCTAATCAAGACATAGATAGTAATTTTAGATATTTGTTTAATGGTCAGCTAGATTCTGGCGGGCTGGCAACAATAACAGCTGGCGGTACAGCTGCTTCAGATGGTGAGATTTTAGGTCAACATATTCATACTGTACTTGCTACAGGAAGTGACTACAGACTTACATTGCCACAGTGCTCTGATGCACTTGGTAAAACTGTTACAGTTATAGTGCAGGCATCTGCTGCTGTAGGTCAGATTGATGTTAATGATGGCAATACATTTTTTACAACATCTGGTGGAAGTCCGTCACTTCTTTCGGTTGGTGCAGGATCAAAAAGTATTGACTTTAGAGCTATCTCAACCAGCCAGTGGGCTGTGACAGGAATGGTAGTCCTTTCAGATGCTTATGTTACAGGTGCATTAACTTTTACAGACGCATCTTAATAAATAAACAATAGGAGGAGGTAGGTATGGCTAGTGCACAAGCACAAGAAAGAAAACCAGTAAATGGATATAAAGCAAGAGTTCTTGGTCTTGGTAGCGACATTTACACTGTAGATTTTTACACTGCGGATTCATCAGATGCAGATACTATTGATGTTAAAATTACCTGCAAAGATGCATTAGGTAATAACATCTCTACGGAACCAATTATTGAAGTTGGTGTTTCAGCTACAGATGGAGGCGCTCCAGATACAGCTATTGATAGTGCGGCTATTACATCAGGTGGCAGTGGAGCAGAGTTAATTGATATTGGCTCAACTGGTATTGGACGTTATCAACTTGGTGCAGATGGAGTTCTGGACATTACTCTTACAGATGCAAACTCAGACACTTTTTATATGTTTGTCATTGATAATGATGGATATAGATACAACTGGTCTGACGTTTTAACTTTCACTTAATATGGTGGCTTGAGGGGTGGTATTCTCCTACCGCCCCTCTTTTTAATACGGAGACTTATTAATGGCAACTGAGCAGGTTTTATATACAGGAAGAAATCAATTAAAAGAAAATCAATCTGTACAACCTGCTAAATTTACATGGGAAGTAACAGAAGCACCGTCAAATACATGGACATGGACTTTTGAGATGAAGGATATACTTAATAATCTGTGCAATAGCTCTGTGGTTATATTTATATCTAATTCTTTAAATGCAGGAATTAACAGTACGGGATTAACTTCTCTATCTGGAGCAGTGAACGGTAAATTTTTATATCAGATTGCTACTGGTGTATCAGTATTTAGAACAGATACAGACGGTATGTTTGATGTAGAGATAGTTCTAGCTTCAGGTACTAAGTATTTAAATATGGTTTTTCCAAACGGTCAAGTAGTATCTATAGATAATGCTATGGCTTTTTCATAGGAGTTTGTAATGTATACGTATACAGAATATTACAGCGTATTAGATTGGGAATTGCAGCAGGTAAAAGATGGGGGAGATTCAAGCTCTCAAGATAGTTTTAAAAAGCTACCATCTACAGAAGCAAAAAGAGTTATAAATGATGCAAGGCGTGAACTGGTAGGTAGAAATTACGAGCGATTTGAACAAGAGATTATATTTAGATTTTATGATCCAACGGAAAGCATGCCTTCATGGGAAGATGGATATTACAATATTGATATTACAGATACAGATTTAATATCTGGTAATATGTTTATAGTTCCAAGTGATATTGCTAGATTTATTGCATTTAAAGATGGTGACTCTAAATGGCAAATTGCTGCTGACTCTTCTTTTTCAACTGAAAGTATATATTCACCGGCACATAATAAAATATATAATGAGGACGGCTGGTTAAATGATGATACATTAACTGCTAAAATAGTTAAATTTCCAGAAGAGATAAAAGAAACTATTACAGCTGTTTCTGCAAGTTCTACACAAAATGCAGAAGATGCAGGATACTACGGAACAAATCTATGGGTGGATTTTGCAACAGACCCAGGTTTTAAAGTTGGTGATATAGTTACATTTGATAGCTGGTCTGAAGCTTCTTTAAATACTGACCATAGAATACTGTACAGAAGTAGTGACGGATTAGAATATATTATTGACACTACATTTACTGCTACAGCTACCGGAACAGTTGCAAGAGATTATTCAGCGCGAGAAATAGACTGGATGATGGAGTATGTACGTTTACTTACTCTTGATATAAAAAGAAAAGTATATTCAAGAAAAGGAAAGGCATTAAGTCAATACGAATGGATTGAATTTAACGATTTACTTAATAGATGGGTAAGCGATACAGGTAGAGTACGGCAGAAAGCATATATAGCGTTTGAGGGGTACAGTTTTGGCAGGTAATATATTAGATGAAATAAAGCGTTATATTAGACGACCTAAGATAACATTTGAAAAAGGAATAATGAGATCAGATGACGATTCTCGTTTAGGATATGTATCAGACATAAAGAATATAGAAATAGATAAAAATGTTGCAAAAAGAAGACAAGGAAGTCGATTGCTTAATGATCCAGATACGGCAGTAAAATATAAAAAGCTGTTCTGGTCTACAATATCTGGCTGTGATATACTGTTTGCTATTACAGAAAGTCTTGAATTAGTTGCTTATGTAGATAGATGGCTGGAAATAGAGTTTAAAGTCTACAAGAAAGGATTAAGTAAATTACGTTATGATAACAGCAGCAATTCTTTTCAAGTTAAATGGGATCAGGGTAATCAATTTTTTGTTGTTGAAAGCAACGACTCTATTAAGATAGTTAATGATTTTGGTCAAATATATAAGATTGAAAAAAGAGGCTATATAAACCTGCTTAAAACTAAAGATGCTGACTTTACATATGACTCTATTGATGATAACAGAACTCTTGAAATGATGGAAGAGGCAAGATATTATACTGATTCTGATTTTCCTACAGCAGTTACAGAGTTTGGATTATTTTTAAATATAATTGATGCAACAAATAAAGCTCCAGAAAGTTTTTATCTTATACCAGAATCAAGTATAAACTTAGATAAAACCATATATCCAATTGATGGAGATGTAAGAGTCGCATATGTAAATGATGACAATATAATAAGTAAGCTTAGTAATCCGATAAATATAGATCAGGCAGACTCTTATTTTATATCTAAGATATCAGGCTTTTCAGGACATAATAATTTTGTATTTCTTACAGCATCAGATACAGACGCAGTTCCAAATACTGATTGTGTTATTAGAGGCATAGCCAATGGAACAACATCTGGTGTTAACGGATCATACAACTATTATGTGCAGTCAAGCTTTTCACGACCTTCATATTCTACAGTAAAAGCCAAGTTAATACTCGTTGGTAGCAGTAACTTTTCAGCAGAGTATTATATATATTTTGATGGATCAAGTGATGACCTTACTCTTGGTACAGATAATTTAGATAAGTTTTTCAGGTTTGATGTTGTAAAGAGATTTGATCCCGAACCTTTAGATGCTGAAAGTATATCGACAACAATTGGAGATAAATATACTAATATCTATATAATTACTAATGTAATTGCAGAAGTAGATAGCTATGAAACATCTGCTGCTGCTCCCGGTGATTACACAACTTATGACTCTATAACTATTAATGATTTTGTTACATTAACTTGCTCTGCTGATAACTCAAATACTATAGTTAAGTTACGTAATACAGCAGAATTTAATTCTTTAATACAAAAGATAGAACTACAGGGTGGTTTTAAAAAAGCTGATTCACTTTATGGTGCAGAGCAAAGAGTTCCTATGAAAATTGTTCTTAATTCAGGTTCCACATTTAAAGAAAATATTATAGAGCTATTTGAAATAAACATAAGAATTGATTCATCAGACAATAACATTGAAGGTGTATTGAATTATGAAAATAAATACTTTTCTGATGCTTCTAGCAAAGACTATTCATATCAATTTAAAGATTTGGGTTATGATTGCTGGAAAAATGTTGGAGAGTTTAATAATAGAGCCGATATAACATCAGTTAATCTATATAATGGAGCAGTAGGTACACCTGAAGAAAGATCAGTAATGGTTAACTATAATGATTTAATAGATTATTTAGTTAATGGAAACAGGTTTGCTATCTGGAATAACAACGAAATAATCGCTATATCTCAAAGAGGGCTTACAAACAATGGGACTGATTTTATATATGAAAACGAATTAACATTATATTCTTCTCCAATCTTTTGCGAACCCTGTATATCTCAAACAGATACAGAATTTAAAGGTGGAACTGGTACAGATATTACGTATGGTAATGGATCAATAACACTTAACGGAACAACAAGTAAGATTTCATATTCTGGTACAGAATCAACATCGTTTGGTCAAAACTGGACTATTATTGCAATCTTTAATAAAACCACTGACGATAGCGCGGGATTTGTTGTATCTAAAGCAGGAGATACGGGTGATTTTTCTGCTAATATGGTTATGCGTCCTGATGGTAATGTAGGTGTTTACGATAAAAATGAAAACTTAAAAGATTTAGGAGTATCATTTACAGCTGGAACTAAACAGTTTGTTGCTATAACAACGTCTGAAGAAAGCTCAACTGCATTTGTTAACGGCACTTCTGGTTCCTCAACAAACATTACCAATGCACACGCAGATAACATTCATCCAATAGTTGTTGGCGCAAGAGCTGGAACTACTTCAGTGCTTTTTGATGGTGAAATATATGCTGTATTTATGTTTCCAACATCTTTTACTATAAGTCAGATTGAAGATATTTATAATGACGGTAATTATGATGCATGGTTTTTAAAACAGTTTCAGACTAATAATTATGGATATGCATATAATCAACCTATATTATCACAGCTTGATTATGCTTACTCACCAATATGCGCTCCTGTATTTAAAACTCTTAGAAGCTTTGATTATAAGATTGATTCTTTTGAGGATATAATTACCGCTCCTGATCATATTGTAAACAATAACGGTAAACTCTACGTGGTGCAAGGGCAGAGACTTTGGGGCGGTAATTATAGAACAATGAAGTTAACAACTCCGAAAGATTTAGATTACAGCGTATATAGAATGGAAAAGTTTTTTGATGGAGTTGCACTTTTTACTACAAAGGGTATTTATCGCGTTGCAGGAGATTACAGTATATATCAAGTTAATACATCTGCTATATCAAGTGATGTTATAAAAGCATCCACAGAAGGTAATGGTATGGCATGGGGTATTACTGAAAATAACGAAGTATTTTATATTATGATAGTTGTTGAAAACAACTCTACTCCTTATGCAAAAGCAGTTAAAATATCCGATCCTATACATAATTTAAACTGGTCATCTAATCCAAAAATGGAATACATAAAAGATACTTTATGGATTGCAAGAGATACAGACGTTTGGGGTTTTTATGAAAACGGATGGAAAAAGAAATATGAATTTGATGATAAACAAATAGATAGAATAACTAATTATAAGAACAACTTATGTATATCATTTGTAGATAAACGAACAATAGATGTTTACGATACAACACAAATTGTTAATAATCTTCCAATTATTACGGAGACTTAATAATGGCTAATCCTATTAAGTGGCTAAAAAGTTTACTTGAATTTCCAACAACTGAAAAAGATGACTCTGCTACTTTAGATAATACATGCTATAACAGCCAGATAACACCGACAACATTTAACGCAAGTATTGCAGCACCATTTAGCTTTAAAGCACCCGGTGAAAGCACGTTTGAAACAACAGACTCTTTTACATTAAGCAATCAGAAATACACAGTAGATAACTCAACATTCACTTTTGGGCCAGAAGAAGTTAAAGCGCATACAACAAGATACAAGCAACACACAAGACTAGACTTATCTCCAAGTATAACATACGATTATGTTTTTACAGTTGGAGAACAATTCACAGAACCAGCAAGCACACATGTATGGTGCTCATTGCATGACGCTACAGACAATTCTGTTATTGCTACCGATGAAGTCTCTGCTTTATTTATTAACGATTATTTAGGAACATCGAATGCTGTAGTTTCAGATACAAGACAAAACATAAACTCTAAGTTTTTCTTTTACGTTAACAAAGATATTGAGGGAACAATAAAAGCATATATATATTGGATGAATAAATCAACAGGTGTTTTAACAGCAACGCCAATAGAGATATACGATATAGAAGCATATCCAGAGAGTTGGATTAACTGTATACGCATGTCTAGCGATGGGAACAAGCTGTACTTTGCTGGTTATTCTTTAGCTGGTGGCAACACAAGAGCTTTAGTAGGAAAAATAGATGCAGTAACTTTAACAATAGATTACGTAACTACGTTTGCTCCGGGGCTTGACGAATATAAAATAACTACATTTGATATTGACGAAGCGAATAGCCCAGATGCTTATAACTATAACTTTAATTTAATATTCGGTGTTAAAATATCTACAGCTGGAACAGATCAATACAATTATGCCTATGCAGGTGTTAAAGATACTGGCTCTAGTTTTACTATTGGTACATTGTATGAAGTAGAATGCGACCATATAAATACCTATCCTAAAACTATGAAAAACATTAACGGAAAATGTTATTCGTCAGATTACAACGAAGCATTTAACGAAACATCGGATATGTTTAGACACAATGTTAGATTTAGTGTTATTAAGTCTGGACTTGCAGCAGCAGCAGTATATAGTCATGTGTCATTGGGTGTCACTACTGGTATTAAAACATATTATGGCAGAATAGACATAATACCTCAGCAGTTAACAACCGTAACAGGAGTAAGATTAATAGATCATGGCGGCGAGCTATCTCTTGCCATTAATGGAACAGGTCAGCTGTACATGTTTAATTCAACAAACAACATATTTACTAGTACACAAACCATTACAAGTTTAAAGTTAAATAAAATAGAAGTAGAGAGATATTATGATAGTGACACAGATGATTATGAATGGATACTTAAGCTTAATGATGAAGAAATAACAATTGCAGAAGCCGCAGAATATGACAGCGATATAACGATAGATAGCGGTGAAGAGGTTGAGCTTGGGTTGAATTTCGTAACAGCTTCGCCAGCTGTTTTTTGTTACTCACAAGTTAATCTTAATCCTGTTGGTAGAAGCACTTCTTCTAATGTTGTATTTCAATCAGACCACAATAGCGATGCAGATGCTACGCAAGCAAATATAGGATCATATGTTTCGGGTACTGTTGCAGTAGTTCATGGCATAGGAGAAGAGGAAGAGAAGATCAACTTGGCTGGTCATTATTTAGATAACACATATTTTAAACTAAGTCCTTTTCTTTTAGGACAGTTTGTTTTTTTCGGTACGGATATATCACATATGTACTGTTCAACATTAAGAATAGATACGGCATTAGATATACAGTCTGGGAAGATTGGATACTACGATAATTTTGAAACATCGAGCCACATTATCAAAACAGGAGATAATTTTTATTCTACAGGGCTTTCTCTATTTGGAGACGAAAGGTTGTTCTTTGTGTACAACAACCAAACAACAGCGTCGGAATCTATTACGTGTTTTTCTAATAATATTGATGCAGACTTTACAGACAATACAGATACTATGACAGTTAAATTTGCTCCAACTGCTGCAAACTATTATTCAGATGATATTGATGTTACAGAAAACGAAGACTTTACATGTACTGGCTTATCAGTAGAAGCAGAGACATTAACTAATCCTTATGGTTTAATTAAAATGAATGTAGGTAATAAGGACTTTTATAAAACTGCTTCAGACAATTCAGATAAACAATCAGTTTATTTTTATGTTAAAGACACAAAGTTAAAAGATTATTATGATAGAGGTGGCGACACAGACAAGTATTACTATGATAATTCAAATGCTGTCTTTCAAGTTGATGCATCGGCAACTTATAACAAAGTAGAAATGCAGACAGAGTATCAAGCGTCTGATACTAATTATGATTCGTATTTAGATACTATTAACATATATTATGATCCATCTTTAAAAGAGGAGCTACTTGCTGATAATGCAGTTAATATTGTGTGTAATTTTGCTATATCTATGCTTAAGGCAGAATTACAATGGACTGTAGACAGTAATTATAAATTTAATACTGAAAAGAATTACTGGCAGCTGGGAGATTTAACAGAAACAGGAAGAATAGAGTCAACATATGCAGGTTCATACAGTGTTTATGCACAAGGTACAAAGCAGATACAGATTAAATCTACAACAGTAGATGATAGAAGTGCTAACAGTATCAGGCTACGTATATCTGCAAGGCTTACTGATACTGATTCTGCAAATACATATTATGACGAATGGAAGTTGTTTAGCATTAATTTACTTCCATCGGAACTTTTTTATTTAGAAGGAGATGAGAATGCCTAAGGTAGCAATTCCTTTAGATGGTTCTAATAATCCTCAATTGAGACCCGCAATTGATGAAATACAAAACATAATTAATCACATAGAGTTTGTTCTTGAAGGTAGAGTTGACAACGAAAACATATGGAAAGAAGGCGATAAGACAATGGCTTTCTCTGCAAGCAAAGTAAATGATTACGCTATTAATACAAAGCCAATTACAGCAGCTAAATTCTTCTCTAACTTCACAAATGAAGAGTCTCCATACGATAAGTTTCAAACTCTTCTTTCTAACGTTAATGACGAATATAGAGTTCTTCAAGGTACAGGCTCTATTATTGTTAACAAGGATAATTATAGCGAGAATGCTTTAACTACATACATAGAGATAGAACATCCAGCTAATTACAAACTGGTTAATCTTGAAGATTATATTAACAATCAACTTTTTGAAAATAATTTTACTGTTAATGTTGTTTTTGGAGATACAGCTATTTTCAAGTCTGATAAAGATAGCTTTTATACACCGCATGTGATAGGTGATAAGTATGTAATCACTTATGATTTCTTTTTAGACAGGTTTGAAAGCTATTTAGGCATATTTTCTAAATTAAACTCTTTTGACTTATTTATTGTAAGCACTTCAAAAGAAAAGCTTACCTTAAGAGCAGATGTTAAAACATATGGAGAATTAGAAAAGGATGAGTTTGTCACACTTGTTTTAAATGCGTATGTTTTATTTAAGGAGATAATATGAGTAAGAGAAAGATTGATGCAACGGCATACAACCGACAACTAGTTGACGCTATTGAAAAGCTTAAAAGAGTTGTAGAAGAAAAGATTACTCCAGAAAATATACATTTTTTTTCGCCACAATTTATTAAAAGATTAGAGAAGACATACAATCATCTCTTTGATGACTCAGGCATGGTTAACAGTATTGATAATTATAAATTTAATTCCTTAATCAGACATCTTAAGACTAATAAAGTTAAGTATTACAGATCTTATAATATATTTTCGGATTTAGACGTTACAAACTTTAATATCAGATTGGAAGTTCCAGAAAAATTTGACGGCAGAAATTCTTTTGTACTTCCTTTTTTCAAATATGTTGGATCAAATGTATCTCAGAAATTTGAATCAAATAAAGCATACAGGTCAAATAAGTGTAGAGAAGACCTTAAAATAATTAGAAATGAATCTTTTATTAAAATAACAGACGAATATATAGATAAGAACGATCCTGATTATGATGGCTATGATAAGAGTGTAACAATGTTGTTATTTATTTTATTCTGGAGGTATGTATGAGTATTCTTTATGAAAATGGTAAAGAAATAACAAGCACTGTATTAGAAAATTACTTTTCTAATATGCTTGAGAAACTTAACAACATGTCTTACACTAATATACCAATCATATCTACAGGACAGATACTAGGTATGGGATACGCTTTAAACGTACCAATGATTGAAGAAGTAATGAGTATAAGAACTGAACAGTATTTTGATTCTGTCAACACACCACAGTATACAGAGCATATATTTGATTTTACAAGATGGCGGCAGACAGAAAATTATCTTCAAAAATGGTACGATGATATAGATAATATAAATAGAAAATAGGAGAACATCATGGTAGCAGCAATCCCATTAATAATGGCAGGTACTTCAGCAATTGGTGCAGGTATCTCTCTTGTGGATATGCTGACAAGAGATAGTGAGTTTGAGAATGTCGGCCCAACAGGTGCGCAAAGGCAATTGTTAGGATTACAGACACAAAACATTCAAAGATTACAATCTCAGACAGGCATGTCAGCAGCAGATGTACAGAAAGTGCAGCAGGTACAACAAGGACAAAGAGAGCAAAATGTACAAAATATTAATGCTTTGCAGCAATCAAACCTTTCTTTTTTTGATAGACAAAGAATAGGAGAGGCGCTGCAAAGAGAGATACAAAGAACACAGAAAAGAAGTGAGGACGTGCTTTCTCTTTTAGATGTAGGTCAAGAATCAGAAAGAATATCTGCTGCAAGTAGAGCAACAGCAGCAGCAGCAGCACAAGCAGAGCAGATAAGAGCAGCAGAAACACAAAAAGCTATGTTGCAGGAACAAGAAAGACAGCAAAGAGTTAAGTCTTTACAATCAATTTTTGGCAGCTTAGGAAAAACGGCAGCACTTGGATTTGCTGGTTTTAGTGCAGATGAGGCAGATCAAGAAGCTCAGTCTTCTGTTGCCGGCATGTCTCCAAATACTTCAACAACTGAAAATATGGCATTAGGACAAGGGCAATTTAGATCACCATACGAAGTTGGTGCAGGAGGCTCCTTATTTAATGAAGCTCAAAGTAGATCAGTTAATTCTTTTTCTGCTTTAAGTTTAACAGAAGGAGAAAGGTTAAGAAGAAACGAAGATATACTTGGTACAGATTTATTTGAAAATGTTCTTGGTTTTTATGAGACAGCAGGATTTGGATTATAAGGGGGAATTATGGCAAAGGATAACGATATAGTACAAAACAAACCTGCACCGCAACCAGAAGTACAATCACAAGAACCTACTGAAGAAGATGTTCAGCAATTGGGAGGTTCTCCTCGTGCTGGAGTAACTGCTGTTTCTGGAGAACAACAACCGGGACAAGAAAGAATAATCGGTGGCTGGTGGAGAAATTTTGTCGATTATGCTAAATGGAAAGCTGTTGGATACGATGCAAAGGGTGTTGGTGAGGAATACTATGCAGGGCTTGCAGAAAAATTTAACAGGCAGACAGAATCTATTAAAGATGCTATAAATAACATAGCATCAGAAGAGCTTAAATTTGAGCTTGGTGATGCAGCTCAGGCAGCAATAAACAATAATCTTGAAGCAGCTGGTAAAATACAGTCTGCTACTGCAAGAGCTGTTATGCAATCAGACCCATCTAATCCTATACCAATGCTTATGTCTATTATGGATGATAAGAAAGCGCCTGCTGGAAATCAGATACAAAATGTACAAGCTCCTGAATTACCACAGTACAGTACAGACCCAGTTAAAAATCAAGCAATAATTGGTATTGCATCAAATCTTATAGGAACGATTGGAGGTGCAATAACTGGACAGTTTGCAGAAGGTGTTGCAGCAGGAGCAGCAGGATCAGAAGCAGCAGCAGGAGTTGCAGACAGAACAAGACAGCAAATTGCTGCAATGAATCAGGCAAACAATAAGATGCTTGCTGACTTTGCTACTCAGAAGATAGTATCTTCAGAAAAGTTTGCAACTAAATATCTTGAAGAAGTAGGAAAAGATCAAAGAAAGCTACTTGATGAAATTAATCAAGTATATATGGATAGAAGACAAAATCAGATAGATATAGAAAAAGCAAAAACACAAAGACAGAAAGTACAAATTGACGCATTAACTAGATCAGGAAATTTAACTGAGCAGCAAGCAGAAAGAGAAAAGCTTTTTCTTGATCAAAAGCAAAAGAATCTTGATATAGAAAACGAAAGAAACAAAGAGGTAATGAAAACAAATGCAAGAGGCAAGATTGCTGCAATGAGAATTAGTGCCAGAATGCTAACTCAATATAAAAACTATATGCTTAAGCAGACTAACGGAATGGCGAGCGATTTATCCGCAATACAAGGTGTTGATCCAACAGTATCTTCTTTTGCTCCTTATTATAAAGATAGAATATCTTCAGAAGCAATGTCAAGTGGCTTATCTCCTGCAAGCGTAAGAGAGCGCGCCACATCAAAAGGAAATAGATTTAATGACCAAATCAGAAACATGAATTCTATTGCTAATAAAGACTGGTTACTTGATAATAAAGATAAGCTTGGAATTATAGGAAGTGATAAAGATATAACTTCAATAGAAGTTGTAAGAAATAGTGTTGCTGGAATGGCTTCTTTAGCTAACTTTATTGCAACTGCAAATTCTAACGGTATCGGAATTATGGTAGATGATCTTAATGTACAAGACCCCTTTGAAATGGTAGATAAGTTTGCTAATTTACAAAGAAATTTTAATGTAAGTAGAACAGAATCAGGTGAGTTAAGAGTAGAAGATACAATTAACTTTTTAAACAGAAATGGTTTTACTTTCAGATATGTTGATTCTGATATAATTGGATTAACGCAAGCAGCTAATATCTATGAATATGCAAACGGTGTTGAGAATGAGCTTAACTGGGTTGCAGATAAGAGAGCTGAAAAAGAAGTTAAAGTTTCAGAAGTATCTGCTTCTGCTTTTGCAAAAGGAGTGACTGGAGAAGTAGTAAAAGTTCTTAAAGATAGAGGAGATATTGAAAGGATTGCAGAAGATGCTGCAACAAATCTTGAATAATAGGGGTATTTATGGCTGAAGAAAAAAATCAAGAAAGAATAGAAAAGATAGATAAATTAGCTGAAGAAGTTAGACAGTCAGAAGATGCACCTGAAGTATTAAACCTTGGTAGAGTAAAAGAAACACTTAAAGAAGATGATCTGCCTCCTGAAGAAGCAACACTTTTGAATGATATAATGAATCTATCCAGTGGAGAGGAATATTATGTTCCTGCTCCTGAGCATAGAGTTGATGTTAACAGAGATAGAGAGGCAGATTTAGCTACGTTTACATGGTCCTCTATATTTGCATTAACAAACAGTTTTTTTCTTAGTAATGCAGCAGGTTTTACTGGTAAATATGCAAAAAACTTTAGCATGAAAGAAACTAATGTATCTACAGAAATGATATACAAAGAACTTAAAAAAGATGCAGAAAACGCACGTATTATGCAAGTTGATGAAGAAGCAGCAAAGAGAAGAATAATAGAGAGATATCAAAACGGTACAGAAGGAGACAAAAGAAGATTTGCTATCAGTGCAGCATTATCAGATACAATAGCTATGACATCATTTCCTGAACTATCTGAAGAGTTATCTAAAGACCCTGTAAATAATGCAGTATACAATGTTGTTGGAGTAGGTTCTAACTTAATTAAAAACATGGGATTAGCAATTCTTTCAGGCGGCTCTTTGTATGCTCTTGCAGCATATCAATCGCTTGATTCCGGTGTTTCTATGTATAATACTATGGCTGAATATAAGTCTTTATCAAACAATCCTGAACTTAATCCTGCTATTTATGGTGTTTCTGCTGGTGTTGCTGCTTCATTATCAATTGGACTCTCGGAACAGTTTAGTAGGTTAGTATTTAATAATATATTGCAAAAACAAGCAACCAGCTTACTTACAAGAGCATCAGCAGGGTCTTTACGAGAATCTTCAGAGTATATTATGGAGCATTTTATTCGTAATGCAGGACTTGTTATTGCAGGAGATCAAGAACCTTTAGACTTCAACACATTTGGATTAGCTACTTCTTTTCTTATGGGTGGAGTGTTAGAAGTTGGCAGAAATCAGTTTTATTTAGCAAGTAAAAAGCACGATCAACCTCAGTATAGAATTGCAAAGAAAAAGGTTGAGGAGAATGTTAAAGTACTAAAGACTAAAGAATCAGACAGTTTTGCTACTAAAGCAAAAAGAGAGTTATCAGATCAAGCATTAAAAAGAAAGCTTAAAAGATATATGCTTGTTCAAAACCTTCCAGAAGAAGCTCTTGAAGGATTACAAAAAAATGCATTTAATAACTTAATTAAAGAGTTTGACGAATCAGTAGATGTGGCAAATATAGATCATGCTGCAATGCTTAATAATTTAAAAAGAGCAAATGAAATAGACAAGACACTTGACCTTGAAAAATTAATAGAACTTAATTTTACTGGCATGCGTGGTAAAAAGAAGTACGAAGTAGAATCGGCAATGGAAAGTATCGCTATACAGAATGTTAAAAATAATCTTGGAGAATCTGCAACAAACGAAAGATTACTTAAAGATACTTTACAAAAAGAACTAAAGACAAGCAACAACGGAGTAATGAAGAATTACTTTGACTCTATAACTAAAGGCGAATTTATAGATAATACTACATTTTTTAAAAATGTAAGAGATCATATTGATGATCTTGGTACAGACATGCTTGTTAAGGAAAACCTTAAAACAATCTTTAATGAAGGTGATGTATCAATTATAGATAAGCTTGCCGATACAGAAAAAAGAAGCACAATGTTAAGCACAATAGCCAAAGAAGCAGATGAGGTAATATCCAATACAAAAAGATACGAAACATTTGTTGATTTATTTAATACTACAAATGATCTAGTTGCTCCTTTTGTTAGAAATTTGCCAAGCTTAAACGAAGTTACAAAAGGTAAGACTATGCTTAACAGCAGTGAGTTTTATGAAATAGGAGACAAATACGCTAATCTATACGCTAGATACAATCAAGAAGCAAGAAAAGTAATGAGAGAATCCTTTTCTGATATATATACTAAATCAAGTACGGAACATATATCAAGAGATTATGTCTCTGAGCTACAGCAAAAAGCAGATATGGGTCATTTTTTATCTGTTGATCCAAATCTTAAATCAACGTTTTATGATCTAAAGAACACAATAAATGGATTAATACCTTTACAAACTAACTTCTCTTACAAAACAAAAAAGTTTGAGAACGACTATTACAGATTTGTAAAAAATAATAATGTAGATGAAAGTAAAATGGTGCGCTATATAGACGCACTTAATGAAGCACAGCGAATGAGAAATGATTTGCAAATGGAAGAAGTAACTTTAAATGGATTGCATAGATCATATGTTGCTACAGATATTGCAAGACAACTTAACATGACTGATTCAGATATAATAGCTGCACATAAAGTAGCTAACTTTAACGAATATATGTTAAATGTAAAAGATATGTCTGATACACATATGCCGGCTGATTTTGCAGAAATGGTTACTAAAATGCCAGACTTTGATAATGTCAGTTCAGCATTTCAAGGAGCAACATACTTTCCACGAGTATTAAGTGCAGAAGGTAAAGCAAAATTAAAAGAGAAGTACAATATTGATCCAGATATGGATCCAATAACTAAGGTATGGAAGCCAAGATCATATAACAGTACTTTATTTGAATTTGATGAATTCAGAATTGATCCAATGGAATCTATACAAGTACATAATATAAGAATGGTAAATTCAGTCGCATTAGGAAGTATTTATAAGCAGCTTAATAAAGCAAAGGTAAGACATCTTGGTGACAAGATTGCTGATAGTGATGGAAAAGTTATGAGAATGAGAAGCTACAATGAAAAGTCTCTTGATCCTGAAGCAAAAAACGACCCCATTACTAAACAATTAACTGCCATAGAATCTCAACTTGAAGACATAACAGCTCCTAAAGAAAATAGAGGAACAGTACTTAATGCTGCTGACAAAGTTGTTGGTTTTGCTTCTGATGCATTTGCCAAATATGTAACTGGTATGCCTAATGCAGTGTTTTCAATAGCTAATAATGCGCAGTTTGTAATGACATTAGGACATAATCTTGGATATTTAAATGTAATGAAACAATTACCCGGTGCTTTAGGCGCATCTGCAAGACATTTATTTAAACAGTTTGGAAACAAATTTGATGTAGGTAAGGTAATACATTCAGAACTTAACAGGTTTGAAGGCAAAAATACAGAGTTTGGAGATATAACTGCACGCTATCTTTCAGAAAGTTTTGGAGCAGGTCATATAAAAAACCATGTAGATATATTAAACAACAAAGGTGTTTACGAAGAAGCTCTTGGAGCTACAAAAAAGAGGTCTACAATTGAATTAAGAGCAGCACAAGCATATCAAAAAGGTAGTGACGTTATTATGTCTACAATGGCTGCATCTGATTATGGTTCCAGAGTTGGTGGATTATTTGCAGCGTCCAAGTTTGCTGACAGTACATTAAAAACATATACAAAGAAAATAAAGACATCAAAAACATTAGATAAAGGACTACAGTTAAGACGAAGACTTGAATCTAACTTACAGCTGGATACTTTTGGCAGTGTAGTAAGTGATCAACTTAAAAGAGAGCTTACTCTTGGATTGAAAAACAATGACCTTACTGAGTTTAAATATCAATACGCTAAAGCAAATGTGGATATAGGTCTTTTTCAATACGGCAAGTTAAATAGATCAAGCTTTGCTGATTCGCTTAGAAAGAGGGGAGCAGCTGCATCTACTATTGCAAGATTTAGGTCTTGGGGTATGTACGATAGACTTAACAACAGAAAATTCATACAAAATATGTATAATACTGCTGACTCTGTAGTTAGGGTAAAGGATGCATTAAGAAGTGGCAACATAGAAAGCATAAAGAATAACACACTTGATCTGGCTGTTTCTATGAGACCTCTTGTGTACGCAAGCACAATGTTGCTTGGAAGTATGACACTTAAATATCTCTTCTTTGATGAATTAAGAGAAGACAACACTATTAGAAAAATATATAACAACTACTGGTTTGGTAGACTGCCTGGAGTACGAACAGGCAAAATGTTTAGTCAGCTCCAAAATGATCCTTTTGGAGTTGGTTCAACAATGGGTAAATTATTCAGCATACCTATTGATTATTCAGCATCTAAATTACAGGGTAAAGATTATAAATTCAGAGGTTTCGGGGGCTTATCTCCACAAAAGCTTGCAAAGATTCCAACTAATATAGATGTAATAGAAATGAACAATCAGCTTGAAATAACGCAAAAAAAACTGTTAGAGTTTCTTGATATGGATTCTGTATCTCCTGAAGATAAGCAGTCAATATCTGATCAGTATAGATTTATTAAAAGCACAGGCATAGATAAAAAGTTTATTGAGAACATAAGCAAGACAGCAAAGAAAACGATAGAGCAAATTAGTAAAGAAGTAAAATCAGAAAAAGAGGAGGAATAAGCATGGCTAATACAGTAAGAGGAATACAAAAAAATTCAAGTGGTTTAATAGACCCTGTATTTAACAGAAGTCAAATAATGGAGAATGTTATTGCTGCTGCTGAAGACAGCGGTTCTGAAACAGTTGCTCATACCACGAGATATCCAATGACAGGCAATGGTGGTTTAAATATCTGGACACATGCCACGGGCGCTGGATATTCTGGTGGAGACACTATAGAAGTTAAGCTGTATAAAGAAGAAGTAATAAACAGCACAAGAGTATTTAACGAAATTGCTGTATTAAAAGGAATTACTATTGCCACTTCTGCTGGTGATGCGGTGAAGGCAAGTCTTTATACAACTTCTGCATTTAAAGATGCAACACATTTTTCTGTATCTGCAACATTTAATGCAGATCAAAGCTGTTATTTAAAAGTAGTTGCAGAAAAAATTAACAATAAAGATGATAACAGCCATGTTATTGAAGAGACTACAGACTCTAAGTGGGTTATTGTAGATAATGAATGTAGTGCAACTTTAGACTGTACAGACAATGCTACTTGTGCAGGATATGTAGAGGTAACAGTTGATAAAAATGCAGTCGATAGCGGAGGAACAGCGTCAGTGCAGCAATGGGATGCAGGAACAATCACAAACGATACAGGTCATATACAAACTGGTGATATATACGCTATACGATTTGTTGTAACTGCTAGTAACGGACATAAATTAATAGTAAAAGTATAGGGGGGACATCTAATGTCACTATACAAAACAAATAGTTTGTTTTTGAGGAATTCTTTATATAACTTTACCAGCTTATATAAAGGATCATCTCTTTATGGATCAGGTGCAGCAGCTCCACCAAGCTACAGCGATATACTTAGCTGGACACTAAATAGCACATTAGGTTTTGACGACACAGATTCTCTTGATAGAACTGAAAACAGCAATGATGCAAAGTTGGTTGAGAGTTTTTGCGCTGATTTTGATGTAGGTGATTATATTGAATTTACAGATTTAACAGGCGTGCATATCTTAGGCTATTTAGGATCAGCTATTCTGGTAATAGATGGTAATACCATTAAGGCGACTACAGCGGGAACTGCTTTTGCTTTGGAGTTATCGGACGGGACTTTTCTGCCATTGCAGGGCAGTGCTTACGATATTTCAGGTAATGGAAATCATGGTACGATAAGCGGCGTGGAATATATTAATAATTCAAGCGGCTCTACATTTCAAACGTGGGCTATAAGCAATAACTAGGAGTTATATATGGCTAATCTAAACTTAACGTTAACTACTACAAGCGCAAGTGAAGATGTTATAATTCAAGTAATTAAACTTTCTTCTGCTGGTAATATAGTTTGGGGTGATGGCGACAGCACCGTGCTGGCCGCTGGAACAACATATGATGATCTAACACATACATATGCAGTTGCCGGAGCATATTCTGCTGTTATCACGGATGCAGACGATATTGTTATACTAGAATTATTCAATTCAAATATAAGTGATTTAGATACAGCTGAGTTGGCAGGGGCTGTTATGGATACGTTCCGTATTGCTAATATTGGTTCTGGTTGTGTAATTGATACATCACACATGACTGGATGGACTGCTTCATACTGGTATCTCCACAACATGCCTGCGGGCACATATAATATAAATACATCACACATGACTGGATGGACTGCTTCTATTTGGTATCTCTACAGCATGCCTGCGGGCACATACAATATAAATTCATCACACATGACTGGATGGAATTGTCGTGCTTGGAATCTCTCCAGCATGCCTGCGGGCACATACAATATAGATACATCACACATGACTGGATGGACTACCGCTTATTTTCGGATGTACAACATGCCTGCTGGAACATACAATATAAATTCATCACACATGACTGGATGGAATTGTCGTGCTTGGTATCTCCACAACATGCCTGCGGGCACATATAATATAAATTCATCACACATGACTGGATGGACTGCTTCATATTCATACTGGTATCTCTACAACATGCCTGCGGGCACATACAATATAAATACATCACACATGACTAGCTGGGGTACCTCTTATTTTCGGATGTACGACATGCCTGCTGGAACATATCAATTTGCAGAAAAATGCATGCAAAATTGGACAATAATTGAGGATTTAAGATTGTATAACTGTATTGACACGGCAAGTGGGACAAATGTGTTTACGCAAGAAATTGTTGATAGAATAATAAATGATATATATGAAGGCCGTCAAAGATTTAGTGGAACTCCTGTTTTAACAATAACCGGTACTAACGCATCTCCTTCGGCAACAGGATTAGCACAGATTGCAGAGCTAGAGGCTGGAGAATATAAAGAAGATGACTACCACTACAACATATTAAACGGCTTTGATCTCTACACAGACGATGCAACAGGATTAGAGGAATTGTATGTTCCGTATGTTTCAGGCTCTCCTGTAGTAACTTCTGTAACTGACTACACTAAACAATCCGAGCATCCATCAGGTTATTGGCATAATGGAGCTGAAACAGGGCTGATTGTAGGCGCAACTACATTTGACGGCACTGGTTGGAATGTAAATGCAGACATTAAAACGGCTGATACAGAAGAGCATGTGCATAATGCCGCTACGGGATATGGTAAAGCAATCGGAATTGATGATTTAGTTTCGGTATTTACCGGAGATTATATATTCTGCGATGTAACAACAGCTAATAAGTATAAAAACTTAATAGTCTACAGCACACCACCTAC
>CAZRCN010000018.1:0-1423 GCA_964598575.1 uncultured Victivallales bacterium
GTGTTGTGGTTTTGCTTGTCGCACATACGACTATCTTTACAGATTGCGCAATCGGGCGTCAAGTCCAGGAGTTTCCGCAGTAAAAAAATCAAAAATATCAGCGTATATTTGACGTCGAAAAAAGCCTTTACCCCAAAAAGGGAGGGGTTAGGCGTTAGGCTCTAGGCGTTAGCAACACGGTCCCGTACGTTTCATAAAGTTGCTTACCCCAGTGGTTTGTTAAGGATTGGAGACTTTTCAATGAGCGAAGGGATGTCAATTAGTAGCTAACGCCTAGCAAACTAATGCCTAATGCCTGAATTTCCGCTACAGCGGAAATTCCCCGGTGATGAAATTCGTTGCAATCGCCGGGGGTGAATCCTAGTATGGGGGACTTATGGCGTGAAAGAGTTGGAGACGGGTACAAGCGTGGGAAGGAGCAACATGCGCAGATGGCGCTGGAAGCGAGTTTGGTCTGTGATGGCGGTGGGTGTGCTTTGCATGTACGCTCCCGGTTTGGTCGCGGAGGAAGATATTTTTGCGGCGATCCGTGCGCGTGAAAGTGACCGCGTGCTGTCCTTGCTGGAGCAGCAGCCGTTGTTGTATGTGGAGGCTGTTGGACCGCAGGATACGACGCCGCTGCACTGGGCGGTCTTGTATAATCTACCGGATGTGGTGGCGGAGCTGATCCGGCGACGGGCGGATGTGAATCGACCTTCGGGCAATGGATCGACGCCGCTGCATTGGGCGGCGCGCCGGAACCAGCCGATGCTTGCAACGATGTTGATCGAAAGTGGAGCCAAACTGCATGTGCAGACGGATAAAGGGCTTACGCCGCTGCATTGGGCGGCGCGGGGCAATACCGGGGAGATGGTATCGCTGCTGATTGGCGCCGGGGCCGATGTGAATGTGCGAGCCAACGATGGGTCGACGCCGCTGCACTGGGCGGTACGGGAGGAGGCGGATGACGCGATCCGCGCCCTGCTGGCGGCGGGTGCCGATATTTCTGCCGAGACAGATGGTGGCAAGACGCCGGGTTACTGGGTGCAGAGCCGAGCCTACCGGAGTCGGTTCGAGGCGCTAATCCAGGAGCGGGATGCAGCACGGGAGGCGCAGTTGCCGGCACCGGCTGTTGCTGGGGGTGCGGATGACACCCCGGTCCTGGAGGATGGCCCGGTGCGTCTGCCCGATGGTGGTATCTATCGTGGGGAGTGGCAGAACCGAAGCATGCATGGCTCCGGGCGGCTGGTGTATCCGGACGGCGAGACGTATGAGGGGGAGTGGGCGCATGGTCTCCGGCATGGGTTTGGGGTGCACCGTCTGCCCGACGGGGAACGCTACGAAGGTTTCTGGGAGATGGGCCGGCGGCATGGACAAGGGGTATATCAATTTTCCAATGGGGGGGAATCAACGGCGCAATGGTATCAGGGACGCCTGGCACGTG
>CAZRCN010000018.1:1433-28978 GCA_964598575.1 uncultured Victivallales bacterium
AGCGTTCCGGGCGATCGCCCCGCCCCCTCCACCCGCCGCACACCACCCCCCCACCGCGCCCCCCCCAACCCGCCAATGGTATCAGGGACGCCTGGCACGTGGTTCGGGTATGTACTTGTTCGAAAATGGCGCCATGTACGAGGGCCAATGGCGGAATGATCAATTTTGGGGTACGGGGGCGTACACGACGCCCACGGGCCAACGCATGGAAGGCCGCTGGCGTGCGAATCGCTACCTGGGGTCGGAGGAAGAGGAAGAGGACGCTTCATGAATGACAGCAAGGAACCATATGATTTTCATGCCCTGGAGGCACGCTGGCAGGCGCGCTGGCAGGCGGACGGATTGTTTCGTGCGGATCCCGATGCTGACAAGCGGTTCTACTGCCTGACGATGTTCCCGTATCCTTCGGGTGTGCTGCACATGGGGCATGTGATCAACTATACGCTGGGTGATATCATTGGGCGCTATTACTTGTTGCAAGGTTTCAACCTGCTTTCACCGATGGGATGGGATAGTTTTGGATTGCCGGCCGAGAATGCGGCGATTCGCACGGGGACGCATCCAGACCCCTTTACGAATGCCAATATTGGCCGGATGACGAAGCAGATGCAGCGAGCGGGCTGGGGCTATGATTGGTCGCGCGAGTTGGCGACCAGTCACGTGGACTATTACCGCTGGACGCAGTGGCTGTTCCTCCAGTTTTACAAACATGGATTGGCGGTTAAAAAAACGGCTCCGGTGAATTGGTGCGAACCCTGCGGCACGGTCCTGGCGAATGAGCAGGTGCATGACGGGGCGTGTGAGCGCTGTGGGACGCCGGTCGAGCAGAAGGACATGTCGCAATGGTTTTTCAAGATGAGCCAGTATGCCCAGCGTTTGCTGGATGGGCATGCGACGTTGCGGGGGCATTGGCCGGATGCGGTTCTGGCGATGCAAGAGGACTGGATCGGCCGCTCGGAGGGGGCCAAGGTCGTCTTTACGGTGACGGAGACGGGGGAAGATCTGCCGGTATTCACGACACGCCCTGATACGCTGTTTGGCGTAACCTTCATGAGCCTGGCGCCTGAACATCCCCTGGTGGAAAAACTCGTGACGGGCACCGAGCATGAGGACCGCGTGATGACGGCAGTGCGCGAAATGCGACGTCAGGGTACGAGTGAGCGTGACGTGATGGAGCGCGAGAAGGTCGGGGTATGGACGGGGTTTCATGTGACCAACCCCGTGAATGGGGCAAAGGTACCGCTCTGGGTCGCCAATTTTGCCTTGATGAGCTATGGAACGGGTGCGGTGATGGCTGTTCCGGCCCATGATGATCGGGATTTTGCGTTTGCCCGGAAATATGATATTCCGATCAAGGTCGTGATCCGCCCCCCGGACGAGGTGCTTGATCCGGCTGAGATGGACACGGCGTATACGGATGCAGGCATCATGGTGGATTCAGGACCGTTTGATGGGCGGATGAATCGTGAGGCCATGGGTGACATTCTGGTCTGGCTGGAGGAGCAGGGGATTGGTGAGAAGACGATTCATTACCGGTTGCGTGACTGGTTGATCAGTCGCCAGCGCTATTGGGGGGCACCGATTCCGATTGTGTATTGTGATACGTGCGGGGTGGTACCTTTGCCGGAGGATGCCTTGCCGGTCGCCTTGCCGATGGATGTGCAATTCCGGGCCGGGCAGGGCAATCCGCTCGCATCGAGCGACTCGTTCCTGCATTGCCAATGCCCGCAGTGCGGTCAGGCGGCCCGGCGCGAGACCGACACGATGGATACGTTTGTGGATTCGAGCTGGTATTTTTTGCGATACTGTGATCCGAACCGTGAAGATGCCCCCTTCGATCCTGCTGCGGTCCAGCGTTGGATGCCGGTGGATCAGTATATTGGCGGCATTGAGCATGCGACCATGCATTTGATCTATGCCCGTTTTTTCACGATGGTACTGCATGATATCGGCTTGCTGGATTTTGAGGAGCCGTTCAAGCGCCTGTTCTGCCAGGGTATGGTGTGCAAGACGGCGTATTTTTGTCCGGAGCACAAGTGGTTACCGGAAGATGAGGTAGAGGGGGATCAGCGTGAGGGCGATGCGATTGTGGATGGTCGCTGCCGGCACTGCGGTACGCCGGTTCGGTCCGAAATGACGAAGATTAGCAAATCGAAGTATAACGTGGTGGATCCGGACAAGATGTTTGCGCAGTTTGGGGCGGATACGGTTCGGCTGTATATGGTAAGTGATGCACCACCGGATAAGATGCAAGTCTGGCAGGAGACCGGAATCAATGGCTCCTGGCGGATGTTGAGTCGTCTATGGTCCCTGGTTCTTTCGCAGGTGGACACGCTGGGTGCGGTGGGGGATCCGGTGCCGGCGTCGCTGGGCACTGCGGATCAGGCATTACGGCGCAAGGCGCATCAGTGCGTGATCCGGGTAACCGAGGCTATCGAAGGGGGCTTCCAATTCAATACGGCGATTGCCCGCTGTAATGAGCTGCTGGCCCAGTTTCGCTCCGTGGCGGACCGGGCCGAGCCCGCGTTGCGGCGGGAGGTGCTGGAGATTGTGCTGCGAATTCTGTCCCCCGTTGTCCCGCATATGGCCGAAGAGCTGTGGTCGCGGCTGGGGCACGCTGAGAGTATTTTCCGCTGTGGTTGGCCGGAGGGCGATCCGGATGTGGCGCGTGAGGATGAGGTTGAGGTACCGGTCCAGGTCAACGGCAAGATTCGTGCACGATTGACCGTAGCGGTTGATACGGAGGGGGATGCGGTACAGGCGGAGGCCTTAGCGCATCCGGAGGTGCAGAAATGGCTGGAAGGAAAAACGATACGCAAGGTGATCGTGGTACCGAACAAGCTGGTGAACGTAGCGGTTTCCTGAGAATCCGACAACGGGTGTTGGCGTTGACGCGGGAAGAGCAGTGGAGTTTGCTTGTGGTTTTGTTGCTGCTGTTGACGGGCTTGGCGGTGCGCTGGTTTCTGGGGGCAAGATAGAGAAGCAGGAGGAGAAACAGGATGCTGGATCTGAAACGAATCCGGGAGAAGCCGGACGAGGTGCGGGAAGGGCTGCAGGCACGTGGCGCGGATCCTGGTTTTGTGGCGCGCGTGCTGGAACTGGACAAACGCCGTCGGTCGCTGGTGCAGGAGACAGAGAGCCAGAAGGCGGCACGCAAGCGCTTGTCGAAGGAGATCGGGCAGCGTCGGCAGCAGGGGGAGGATACGGCCGAATCGCAGGCGCGCGTGCGAGGCCTCGGCGAAGAAATTGCGGCATTAGATGCAAAACTGCGGGATGTGGAGGCAGAGCAGGAGCAGGTTTTATTGCAGATTCCGAACCTGCCGGGTGCGCATACCCACGTGGGGGCCGATGCCGCGGATAATCGCACGGTCAGGTGTTGGGGGACCCCACGTGAATTTGTCTTTGCACCCAAGACCCATGTCGAGTTGGGGGAAGCGCTGGACATTCTGGATTTTGGCCGTGCGACGCGGATGACGGGGGCCGGATTCCCGCTCCTGAAGGGGCTTGGTGCGCGCTTGCAGCGCGCCCTGATCCAGTTCATGCTGGATCTGCATGTGCAAGAGCACGGCTACACGGAGATTCTCCCGCCTTTCTTGTGTAATAGGAATAGCATGACGGGAACCGGGCAACTGCCCAAGATGCAGGATGACATGTATCACCTGGCGGCGGATGACCTCTGGCTGGTGCCGACAGCAGAAGTGCCGGTTACCAACTATTTCCGGGAAGAGATTCTAGCGGAGCCGCTCCCGATCCGCTTGACGGCTTACACGCCTTGTTTTCGGCGGGAAGCGGGCGCGGCAGGTAAAGGTACGCGGGGTTTGATTCGGGTACACCAATTCGATAAGGTCGAAATGGTCCAATTTGTGGAGCCGGCGCAGTCCTATGAGTCCCTGGAGCGCTTGACCGCACACGCGGAGGATGTATTGCAGCGGTTGCAGCTACCCTATCGGGTTCTGGCACTGTGCTCGGGCGACATGAGTTTTGCCGCGGCCAAGTGCTACGATCTGGAATTGTGGGCACCCGGGCAGCGTGAGTGGCTGGAAGTGTCCTCTTGCAGCAATTTCGAGGAATTTCAAGCGCGACGTGCCGGTATTCGCTACCGGGATGCCGATAACAAGTTGCAGTTTGTCCACACGTTGAATGGTTCGGGGGTTGCGTTGCCGCGCCTGATGGTTGCCATACTGGAAAACGGGCAACAGCCGGATGGGTCGGTTGTCCTGCCGGATGCCATCGTGCCGTACATGGGGGGGATAGAGAGGATACCGGTGTGAGGCGGTGCGTGTTTTTTGACCGGGACGGGATTGTGAATACCTCTCCCGGGTCTGGGTATGTGGAGCGGTTGGCCGATTTCCATATCGAACCAGCATTTCTGGCGGCGGTCCCGATTGTGGCGGCAGCAGGCTATGGTTTGGCGATTGTAACGAATCAGCGGGGTGTGGCACTGGGGCGGATGACACCGGCGGATGTAGATGCCATCCATGGACACTTGTCGGCCGTCCTGGCGGAATATCAGGCGCCCTTGCTCGGGATTTATTGTTGTATGCATGAACGGAACACCTGCACGTGCCGGAAACCGCAGCCGGGGTTGCTCTTACAGGCTGCGGCCGAACATGATCTGGATTTGACGGCCAGTTGGATGGTAGGTGATAAAGAAACGGATGTTGAGGCGGGACGCCGGGCGGGATGTCGCACGATTCTTGTGGATGGACAAGCGGCAAGCACGCGGGCCACGCGGCGGGTGCCGCACCTCGCGCAGTTGCCACAGGTCTTGCAAGCTGTTTTGTTGGAGCATGCCGGTGATGGCTCCAAGTAGGGGCACCTTTTTTGCTCGTAATCAGGTGGCAGGCATGCCAACAAAGAGGAACAGGATCGGAAAAGGCAGCGTGGTGTAAGGTTTTTTGTTTACGTCGTTGTGCTAAGAGGCTATTGTTAAGCCGTCTCTTGCCGTATAGGTATTACTTCTGGCACAGTAGGCTTTGTGTAGAGACGATATGCCGGCAAACAGTCGGGCGATGGTGGCCAGGCAATTGGCAGTCATAGGAAAAGGAGCGCGTACCCATGAAAGCGATATGTAGACATTTGCTGTTGTCGAGCTTGTTGGTGGTAGGGATGGCAGCGCAGGCGCAGCCGCCCAATGAAACGGGTCCGAGTCCGGACGATATGATTCGTTTGCGGACTTTTACGGCTTTGGGGTCGCGGGCAGAGCAGGAAACCCCGGTTTTTGACACATCGGCGGGGCGGGGCAGTCGTACACCGCAGGACTGGCATGTGCTGACGGTGCAGTATGATGTGCGGGCTGAGTGGATTGATGAAATGATCGTGCAATTCTTCCTGCTGTCGCGGGTACAAGACCGCCAGACGGGGGAGAATGCCTATAGCTTGTTCCGCAAAACGGTGGCGTACCAGGATATTGAGCAAGGGCGCACCCGGTATGCCAAAGCATATCTCCGGCCTGCGGGTCTCAAGCGCTTTGGTCGCGTGGTTGCGGCAGCAGCCATACTTTCGATCGGGGGCACCGTGGTGGCTATTCCGAATGAAACGTCGATGGATTTGCCGGAGAACTGGTGGGAAAACCCCCTGGTGCTGGATAATCCTTCCTTGACGGTTCGGGAGGGATATCTACTGGACCGCACCGAAACGCCTTGGGCTTTTGTGCATTTTGACGATCACGAGTACATTCGCTAAACTGGGACACTATGTTTACAAAGCAGAATAGGGTGATTGCGCTGGATGTGGGAGCTAGCCGCATTGTGCTGGCTGAGTTTGACGTTGGCAAGGGCAGCGCGCCGGTGCTCCGCAAGTACGGGGTCAGTCCGGTAGAGGGCGAAGGCAGCAGCGAAAGTGATCGTCTGGCCTTTATTGTCACTTCTATTCGCGAAAAGATGCGGGAATTGGGGATCAAACCAGCACCGATGCTGATGTCGGTATCGGGACAGGCTGTTTTCCCGCGGTTCGTGAAGCTGCCGCCGGTCGGAAAAGATAAACTTTCGCAGATTATCCAATATGAAGCCGAACAGAATGTGCCGTTTCCGATCGACGAGGTGGTTTGGGACTATCATTTGATTGGCCATGATGCGGATGAGCGTAACGTCATGCTCGTTGCTGCCAAAATCGAGAACATCAAGCGGCTGACGGATTGTGTGCAAGCCGCTGAGCTTGAGCCGGATGTGGTTGATGTTTCCCCGATGGCCTTGTATAATGCGGTACGGTACAACGCCGAAGCAGACGCGGGCTGTCAAATGGTCCTCGATATCGGCGCCCGGTCCTCCAGTCTGATTTTTATCGAGCGAGACCGAATTTTCAGTCGCAGCATTCCGGTAGCCGGCAACACGATTACGCAAGAGTTAATGAAGGCATTCGAGCTGTCTTTTGCGGATGCGGAAGCGTTGAAAAAGGAGCATGGTTTTGTTGCCTTTGGCGGGGTCACATCCGGTTCCGACGATGAGGTGGCGGAACAGGCATCCAAGATCATCCGTTCCGTATTGACGCGTTTACATGCAGAGGTGAACCGATCCATTAACTTCTACCGGAGCCAGCAGGCCGGCAGCGCGCCCGAGCGGGTTCTGTTAACGGGGGGAAGCTCGATGTTGGCGCATGTTGACACGTTCTTCCAGGATAAGCTTCGCGTACCGGTGGAGTACTTCAATCCGTTTGCTGGTGTCGAGGTGGATGGTGCGGTTGATGTGGATCAGCTCAACGCGGACATCCAGAACATGGGCGAGGTTGTGGGGCTAGCAATTCGAGCCGGTGGCCTGGGGATCGTTGATATTAACCTGATGCCGCCCGACCTTGTTGCCCGCAAGGTGTTTCGTCGGCGCGTGCCGTTTTTTGCCATATCCGCCGTGGGGGTCTTTCTTACGCTGCTGTGTTGGTGGGGCTACTATAGCCGTGCGGGGGCCGAGTTGGCGGAGCGATCCGAAAAAATGCGGGATGCGGTGGAGCAGTTGACACGGGTGCAGCGGCAGTTGGAGGCCGCGATGGAGGAGCGAGAAGCATCGCAGGCGCGATTATCCCGATTGTATGAACAGGTGGATTTGCGTACCCGCTGGCTGGAGATTTTAGAAACGCTGGGTGGTGCGCTGCAGGAAGGGATGTGGATTACGGGTATCAACCCAGTGCAGGAGCGCGGCCAACTCGTTGGGATCGAGGTGACCGTACAGGGATTTGCCGACCTGCTTGAAGATACCGAGGAAGGTACGGCCGCCGAGCGTTTACGGGATCGTTTGCGAGCCGCAACGGTTTTTTCGGATGACAGCGAAATTGCGCGTGAGATGGCGATTGGATCCTATCGTCGCGAAGTTGTGTTGCGTATCCGGCTGGAGGATGACCTTCCGGTACGGTAGATGGGCAGGTTGCAGGTATGAAGAAAAAACAGATCATAACCATCGGGGGGTGCGGGGTCGTCGGACTGCTTTTGCTGACGGGCGTTTTTCTCGTGTTTCGTAGCGTGGGAACGCACCGGCGCCTCGAAGCAGCATTCAAGCGGCTGCAAAAGAATCTAGCTGCGTTTTACCAGGCAGAAGCATTTCCCTCGCTGGAGAATGTGAAGCGTGAGCGCGAGAATCGCGAGCAGGTAGATGCCTGGTATACGAGTTTAATGACGGAACTGGCGAGCGGGAATGTTTCGAGCACGGAACGGAGTCCTTCCCGGTTTGTGGGCATTTTGGAGCGTGCCCGGCTCCGTTTGCTGGAGCAGGCCGTTGAAAAGCGCGTGCGCTTGCCGCAGGGCGCTGAGCCCTTTGGTTTCGGGTTTGAACGCTACGTCGGGACCGGCCAGTTGCCGGAACCGGATGACGTACCCCGCCTGACCGAACAACTGATTTTGACCACGCGTTTGGCTCGCATGTTGTTTGAAAGCGACATTACCAGTTTGGCGCTGGTTGAACGGGATGCTGTCGAGGGGCAAGCCGGCATGCAGGACGTCCAAGCGGAGGTGTCTCGTGCCGCGGAATCGGCCCGCTCGCGCGGACGCCGATCAACCGCACGACGCGCAGCGCCGGAACCGGAGCAGCAGGCAGCACGCCGTCCGGGGCAGATTTCCGAGGGAGCCGATTTTAGTACGTATCGGTTCGTGTTGCAATTTACGGCGCGTGAAAGTGCCTTGCGAGAGGTTTTGCATAACCTGGTGTCGGTTCCGACATTCATCGTGGTGCGTTCGCTGCAAATCAGTAAGGAAGTTCCGGATCTGCTGGTCGTGCGCACGGATGCGGGCGAGGAGGCTGTTGCACCGGCGGCTGGGGGACCAGCCACGGGTAGAAGAACGGAGGGGCAGCCGGCACCGAACCTATCCTTCCTGTTCGGGGGAGAGGAAACGGACGCCCGACCCGATACGGCACCGCCGGCACCGCCGGAAAAACGGGTTTTGGGTCCGAGTCATCCGGTCAGCGGGATTGAGATGGAGATTCCGATGAAGGTGCGCTTGGAGCTGGATGTGTATAAGTTCAGGGGGCTTGATGAAGCTGGGAATTGATCATCTTGTAGCATGGATCCGGAAGCACTATGACCGGAGCATCGCATTGGTTGTGCTGCTGGGACTAGCAAGCACGATTGTTGTGCTGGTTACCCAGATTGGTTTGATGCGGCAGCGCCAAGCCGATTTTGCCGGTTGGATGCGCGGGTTACGGCCAGCGAATGAGCGTGTGGCGCAGGTAGAACCAGACGCATTTGCACAAGCCATGGCAGCCCTTGAACAGCCGCCCCAACTACCGGAAGTAGAAGGGGATGATGACTGGATGTTTGTGCCGCAGTCGCGCTTCAGTTGTTCGGAGTGCGGTCATCCTGTGCCGGAGGGTGCGGAGGATTGTCCGTTCTGCGGCGCCCCCGTGACACCCCCGGAGCCGGCGACTGTGGATCACGACGAAGACGGTATGCCAACAAACTGGGAAGCGCAGTATGGGCTTGATTCGGCGGATCCAACCGATGCCGAAGAAGATCGCGATGGGGATGGCTTTACGAATCTGGAAGAATACCAATATGCCACAGACCCGACGGATGCAGAGAGTCATCCGGACTTGTTGGCCTGGCTGGTAGTGGACCGGGTGGAAGGCCGACGCTTCGGGCTCCAGTTCCGCAGCCGGGTGCGGACGCAAGGTGGTTACCGTTTCGGCATCAATTACATGCTGCCCAGCGGTGAAACCAAAACCGATTTTGTGGAAATCGGTGAATCGGTAACCGGTTTTGAGCTAGAGTCGTATACAGAGCGGCGCGTTGCTTCCGATACGGGGCTGGGGACGGTGGACCGCTCCGAATTAACGATTGTGGCACCAACAGGGCAGCGCATCGTGCTCGTAAAAGATCAGCCCGTGCTGCATGTGGAATTGACGGCGCACCTGCGGGTGGAACGCGAGGCAGAGCAGCATCAAATGGAAGCGGCCGTGCGCAAGGATAAGGCATTTTCGCTTCAAGGTACTGAATATGAAGTGATTGAGATTGACGCCGAGGCGAAGCGCGTGATACTGAAAGGGGTTTCGGGTGGAGAACCCTATGTGGTTACGACATCCATTCGTGCGGAACCTGTCGTTGAACCGATGCAGTCGATAGAAGACGATTTGCAAGAACAAGATATGCATGAATTGGGGTTGTAGAATATGATGCGTAAGGAGAGGCAGATGAAGAAGCTTCGGGTGGTGATGGGGTTAGCTGCAAGTGTCCTGGCTGTTCTATGGGCAGGTGCTGTAGTGCGAGGGCAGGATGACTGGGATGACGATAGCCTGTTCGCGGCAGAAGATGTAGCAATAGACGAGGCTGTTACCGGTTCGCTTCCGGAAGGCGAGGAACAAAATGAGGACGATCTCTTTGACTCCTTGTTTGGGGATGCAGAAGAAGAAGCTACCGAGCCTGATACAGACGAACTGGAAGATCTGGAATTCTCTGATGAAGAGCTGGATGCCGGGGCCTTTGATGATATCGAGGAGACGGGCGATGCGTTCGAAAGCGTAGACGCGGATGCCGCGTTTCCAGAAGAGCTGGAAGAAACCGCAGCGGATGCAGGTACCGACGCTGAAGCCTTGGACGATTTTGATGCGGGATCGGACCAAACCGCAGATGAGGTGCTCGACGAGATGATGGCAGCGGGCGATGAAGAGCTGGCAGCCGATACAGCCACGGAAGCTGGCTTTGAAGATTTATTTGGAGAGGAAGCGGCTGGAGAGGACGCGATGGCGGCGGAAGACACACCGGCAGATGAAGTAGATGCCGGCGCGGAGGATGATTTTGACGCCTTGTTTGGCGAGATGACGGCCGAAGAGCCGACAGTGGATGTCGCCGATGTCGCCGAGGTCGATGAACCTGCTGCTGAAGAAGAAGCACCTGAAGCCGAGGATGATTTTGATGCTTTATTCGGGGGTATGACGGACGAAGAGCCGACAGAAGATGCCGCTGATGTCGCCGAGGTCGATGAACCTGCTGATAAAGGGGCACCTGAAGCCGAGGATGATTTTGATGCTTTATTTGGTGAGATGACGGACGAAGAGCCGACGGGGGACGATACTGAGGCCGCTGAGGTTGCTGAACCTGCTGCTGACGAGGTGCCGGAAGCCGAGGATGATCTTGATGCCTTGTTTGGGGACGTGGCTGAAGAGGCTGACACGGATGGTGACGGAGCAGATGTTGCTGAACCAGCCGAGGATCTTGCAGCGGCAGAGACGACTGCAGAGCCAGCAGCGCCGGAACCGGAGTATGAAGATGAGCTTGCATTGGATGCAGGGTTGTTCGCAGAGCTGGCTCGTGAAGGCAGGCAGGCTGCGCGCGAAGCACCTCCGGAGGCGCCCCGGGAGCCTGCCCCAGCCCCAAGTAGGGGAACCGAACCAGAGCGCGGGGTAGCAGAGCCAGAGCCTGAGCAAACCGACATACCAGCGGAGCCTGAGCAAACCGACGTACCAGCAGAGCCTGAGCAAACCGACATACCAGCAGAGACGGCTGCTGCGCGTACGCCGCGACCAGCGGGCGTGGCATCGCTAGAGGAGACCGAGCGGATGCGCCGTATCGCACGCGAGAATCATGCCGTTAACAGTCTGGCTCGGGCAGAAGAGGCCATGAAGGGGCGTGAGTATCGCCGTGCCATTCGCATGTTTGAAGAAGCCTTGCGGTATCTGTCCCGCCGCGCTGATCTGGAACCATCCCGGGCTCGTGCGCGACGTGGGCTGGCAGCGGCATACTTCCGGCAGTCGCAGACGCTGGAACGGATGCAGGATTATGAAGCGGCCTTGGAAGCCGCCGAGACCGCTGTCCGGCACGGGCACAAAGGGGCTGATGAAGCTGTGGCACGTATTAAGGCATTGATGGAGGATCCGCCGTCACCCCCGCCTACCCCACGGGCACCGCGCTGGAAAGAGGAGGAATTCCAGCGGATCGACAAGGAAATCGAGGATTGGCTGACCCGGGGGCGGGAAGCATATTTGACGGGCGAGTACGAACGGGCCATTCTGGCGTTTGAGTCGGTACTGGCGCGCGACCCTGAGAACAAAGAGGCGATCCGGATGATGCGCGCTGCATCGAATCGCCAGTACGACCGCTCGACCATGGAATTGGATGCCACCCGTGCGCGGATGGTTGCATCTGTCCGGGAAACCTGGAATCCCCGTCAATATGGATTGCATGAAGAGCCGATTGATACAGAATTGACCGAGACGACAACCGGTCGTCCGGAAGAAGAAATCCAGCGGCTGCGGATCCTCGAAAAGATGGAGAGTATCCGGATTCCCGAAGTGAATTTTCGCCAGGCCAACATTCGCGATGTAGTCACCTTTCTGCAGCAGCAAAGTGTGGAGTTTGATCCAGCCGAGAATCGCGCTGATCGAACGGGTGTAAATATCATTTTAAAAATGAAACAAGGTGACCAGCAGGGGGGCGCAGCGGCATCGGAACCTGAATCGGATTTTTTTGCAGCGCCCTCCGAACCGTCCGGTGGTGGCGAGGGGGGTGGAGATTCCCTGATTACCTTTAGTGCGTTGGATGTGACGCTGAAGGAAGCGTTGGACATTGTCGTGGATGTTGCCAATCTGAAGTACCGTATTCGCGGGAACGTGGTTATGCTGCTGCCGCAAGATGCGGCCGAGGGAGATATTGAGCATCGGATGTATGATGTTTTACCGTCGGCTATTTCGCGATTGCAGGAGCTCAGTACAGCCGTGACCGGGGGCGGGGGGTCTAATCGCCGGGGTGGTGCGGGCGATTTTCTCGCGCTGGAAGGTTCGGACGATGCTGGTGGCGGTGAGGATATTGACCTCAAGGGTTTCTTTTCCGAGATGGGCGTAGAGTGGCCGGCCCGTTCTTCGATTAAATTTGTACGGGGATTGGGAAAGCTGGTTGTTGCCAACACGCAGGAGAATCTGGCGGTATTTGAGAAGGTGCTGTCGATCTTGAATGTGGTGCCGTATCAGATTGAGATTGAGGCGCGATTCGTGGAAGTTGCGCAGACGGATGTGGATTCTCTCGGGCTGGAGTGGATGTTGACAGATGCCTGGGAGATTGCCGAGATGGCCGCGGATGCCGGAAAGTCTCCCGCCGCGCGCAGGCGCGTCGTGATGGATGCAAACAGCGACAGTGGCGGGTTTACATCGGGCAACCGTTTTCTGACAGATGCGGAAGGGAGTGGACCGCTTGGCGCAAACATCATGGATGATGTTTTGAGTGTGAGTAGTGTACTCACGAATCCGGAACTGTCGATGGTTCTGCATGCCTTGCAGCAACGCGGGCATACGGATTTGTTGTCGGCACCCAAGATCACGACGCAATCGGGCCAGCAGGCAACAATCAAGGTGGTGACGGAGTATATTTACCCGACGGCCTTTGAGACACAGGGCATTGAAAGCGGCACAACCGGCGGGGACACCGCAACTGCCGGAACGGTGGGCGCAGTCGTTACGCCGCTCGATTTTGCGACACGCGAGGTTGGGGTGATTCTCGAGGTGCTACCGGAAGTAAGTCCGGAAGGCCAGATGATCAATCTGATGCTGGCACCAGAGGTTGTGTCCGAGCCCACCTGGCGGAATTTCGGGTCCACGTTTACGTCCTTTGATCCGCTCGGTAATCCGATCGAGCAGCAGTTGAACATGGAGCAACCATTCTTTCATACGCGTAAATTGCGTACGAATCTCCTGATCTACAATGGGGCGACCGTCGTTATGGGTGGCATGATTACGGAGGTGCGTAACACGGTCGACGATAAGGTGCCGTTGCTAGGGGATGTGCCGGTTTTAGGTCGCTTGTTCCGCAGCCAGTATGATTCCAGTGAGAAACGCAATCTGCTCATTTTTGTGACGGCGCGCTTGGTTGATCCTTCCGGTCGGGCGCTGGATAAAGAGCGCCTTGGCGTGGATCAGAGCATTGCCGAGCGCATCGTTACGGCAGAGTGACACATGGCTGCCGCGCCGCTATCGAATCGATTGTTGCTGGTAGACGGGCATGCGGCAGCGTATCGGTTTCATTATGGTATACGGTCTCTTTCCACCCGTGATGGGTTCCCGCTGCAAGCCATATTCGGCTTTATCCGCCTCATGCAGCAACTGCGGGCCAAGTGGAAACCTACGCATCTATTGGTGGCTTTTGATGGAGGGTTGCCTGCAAGCAGGTTAGATCTTGTCCCCACCTACAAGGCGCAGCGCAAACCGATGCCCGACGAGTTGCGCCAACAATTGCCGGTGCTGACGGAATATCTGGATGCTGCGGCGATGCCATCGATTCGGCTCGAGGATGTTGAGGCTGATGATGTGATTGCAACCGTTGCCCGGCGGTTTAGTGGCGATATCTTGCTTGCCTCCCACGACAAGGATCTTTTCCAACTTGTGGATGATCAAACACGTATGCTACCGCTCTCGGGGGATGCTGCCCCACTGGACGAGGCGGGGGTTGTTGCCAAGACGGGGGTAGCGCCTGCTCGTATCCCGGACTGGTTGGCCCTGGTGGGCGATACGGCTGATAATATACCCGGTGTGCCCGGTGTGGGTCCGAAGACGGCGGCCGCGCTTGTGCAGCAATTTGCGTCGCTTGATGCGATGTTTGCCGGTCTGGAAGACGTGCCACGACCCCGTTTACGCGATGTGCTGGCCGAAAACCAGGAGCTAGTCTATCTGAACCGCCAGATGGTCCTACTGGATGATCAGGTGCCGGGGGTGCCGGATGAGAAGGCATTGGGGTGTCAGCCCGAGCCGGTGAAACCGTTGCTGGACTTTTATGAGAAGTATGAACTACGATCTTTTGCGCAACAGTTACGCGCACCGGACTTGTTTGGTTGAGTAGCTATGATCAGGAAAGGAGACGTGAAGATATGCAATTGAAGGCGGTAATATTTGATTTAGATGGTGTTTTGGTAGACACCTCGGTGTTTCATGCCAAGGCATGGGCGGATCTAGTGCGTGGTGAAGGCATTGAGCCGCCTGCCGATCTGGAGGATCGGGTCAAGGGCATCAGTCGGATGGAGAGCTTGAAGATTGCCTTGGGTGAGCATGCTGCCAACTATACGGAGTCGGAACTGGAAGCATTGGCGGCCCGCAAGAATGCCTGTTATCTGGAGGCCGTGCAGACGGTCTCCCCGGACAGCTTGTATGATGGTGCGCAGCGTTTGCTGGATGGACTCAAGGCTGCAGGGATCAAGGTTGCGCTGGGCTCTGCCAGCAAGAATGCCAAGGCAGTGCTGGATGGTCTACAGATGACGGAGGTCTTTGACGTCATAAGCGACGGCACACGCCATGAGCGGGGAAAGCCGCATCCGGATGTGTTTCTGGCGGCAGCCTGGATGGTAGGGGCAACGCCTGCGGAATGTATTGTTGTTGAGGATGCGCCGGCCGGTATCGATGCGGCCCTGCGAGGGGGCTTTGTTGCGGTCGGATTAGGTACGGAAGAGCTGCTCGGGCATGCGCATCTGGTTGTGGAATCGCTGACGGAGTTGACCGTCGAAAAACTGGCAGCTTTGCACGAATCGTACCGAATTCCGCGATTTGCCGGTGATTGGAAGCGGTTTCGTGATGGATGCTGACACTTCGATGGAGGCGACCCTGCTGCAGCAAGGTCGTCATCCCTGCCGGCAGACGCCGCAGTTCCTGTCTTGGCACTTCCTGTACGCGTACCCGCTTGCACAATCTTGCAAAAAAACCAGGTGGAATGGGGCTTGACGGAAGTGGTTGCGTATACCTAAACTCTTATACACATTAAGGGCTCGGATATCGGGATGGATAACGAGCAAGCGGAGTACGTGCACCCCAAACGGGAACTAGGGTCGGATGAGCAAGAAATATGCGATATTGGGGGACATTCACGGGAACCTACAAGCATTGGAAGCCGTGCTGGCAGATGCAGAAGATCACGGTGTCGACACATATATTTGCGTTGGCGACATCGTGGGGTATAATGCAAATCCGGCCGAGTGCCTGGAGATCATTCGGGAGCGCTGCGTCACGGTCGTGCGTGGCAATCATGATCATTATGTGGCGTACGATGAGAGTTTGGAGGATTTCCATCCCCTGGCGGCCAGTGTCATTGATTGGACGCGCAAGCAGTTGACGGCTGAACAAATCCAGTATTTACGCAAGTTGCGTTTTTCGCGCATGGTAGACGGATTCACGATCGTCCACAGTACATTGGACATGCCCGAGCGTTGGGGATATGTCATTGATGTGTTAGACGCCGATGCCAACTTCAACTATCAGACGTCTTCGGTGTGCTTCCATGGGCACACGCATGTGCCGGTTGTGTTTGAACGGCAAGGCATGGTTACGCGCTTCGGATTTACGACGTATACCACAAAGCTGGGATGCAAATGTTTTATTAATACGGGCAGTGTGGGACAACCGCGAGACGGGGATCCGCGCGCGTCGTATGTGCTATATGAACCAGGGGCGAGGCAAGTTGTTCTCCGGCGAGTACCCTATGATATTCAAGCCACGCAGGAGCGGATTCTTGCAGCGGGGCTACCTGAGCGGTTGGCGCGGCGGTTGGAGCATGGGAAATAACAGAAAAGCGATTGCTTCGAGCGTGGGGATGGGGTAGCGTTGTCCTGGTTACACCATGATACGGAAAAACAAAGAGGGAGCAAAGAACGTGGTAAACATGCAGAAGAACTTGTATCAGATGATGGGAATCAGTGTGTTGTTGGCGTCGAGCGCATGGGGCCAAGCCGTGATGGACGAGGTGCCGATCGAGGCACGATGGTATGTGAGCCCGGGGCTGGGGATGCTGCGCTTTGAGGGGGACGAAGCACTTGAAGCGGGCGTGCAGGGCACCGTACGCATCGGGTATGAGCATAGCGAATGGTGGTCGTATGAGGCCGGCCTTTTTCTGGCTCCTTCGCTCGATGAGAATTTCCGGGAGGAAAACGGTGTAGAGATTTCGCGCTTGCAGGAAAGCACGGGAGAGAGCAGCTCTTATGCCGTGGGTATCTTTGCGGATGCCTTGTATCACCTTACGCGCTGGGAGCGACTAGATCCGTTTCTTGTGCTCGGGGTTGGTGGCGTATATTACGAGAACAAGGACAAGAGTGGATATTTTGACCCGATGTTGCGGACGGGGTTTGGCACGATGTACCATCTCAATGATGCGTGGGCGCTGCGTGCGGATGCACGTGTCTATCTGACAACCGAACAATCTGAGGCGAACATGACGCTGGATGTTGGTATGGCGTGGCGCTGGGGCGCCAAAATCCCGCCGCAACTGGTGGTGTCGGATCGCGCGCTTGATAGTGATGGGGATGGGCTTTTCGACTGGGAAGAAGTTGAATTGGGGACGGATCCGATGGATCCGGATACCGACGGTGATGGGTTGACCGATTATGAGGAAGTGCGCGAGTTCGGGACAGATCCCCTGAACCCGGATACGGACTTTGATGGGCTGACCGACTTTGAAGAGGTGCGTGAGTTCCAGACCAACCCGTTGGAGGCTGATACGGATAAGGGCGGTGTTTCGGATGGGCACGAAGTGCTGGAAGATGGAACCGATCCGCTGGATCCGATGGATGATCTGCTGGTGTTCGAACTCTATATCCAGTTCGATTATGACAAAGCGGTTGTGCGTCCGGAATATCATCGGGATCTCGATGTGGTGGCCCGTGTTTTGCGCCGGAGTGAGCAATCCGAGGCTGTTGTGGAAGGCCATGCCGATCGCAAGGAAAAATCGGATGCAGCCTATAACCAGCAACTATCGGAGCGGCGTGCGGAAGCGGTAAAACGCTATCTGGTAGAAGAAGGCGGTATTGACGCGGACCGGTTGACGACGCGCGGGTACGGGTTTTCCCGTCCACGGGCCCCCAATGATCCCAAGGTTGGCAATCCTCTGAATCGTCGGGTTGAGATCTATATTAGTGGTGATGAGCAGCATGCCCGGGATCGGATACAAGGGCATGAGTTGCTGGAGATGAAATAGTCGCAGCAAAAACGACCGTTATGGGGATGATGCAGCGTGGATCCGTGGTAACGGATCCGCGCTGTTGTTTTTTGATGACCGCCACAACGGCTTTGCTTCCGGCAGGGCAGTATGCTATAAGAGTAGGCGTCCGTTTTGGTGGGCATCGCGTCTGCGTCAAACAAGTATGATAAGGGGGAGAGTATGGCGGAATTCGGTATAGAAGAAATCATGAAGCTGTTACCGCACCGGTATCCGTTTCTGCTAGTGGACCGGATAGTAAGCTGTGACGATGCAGCAAAAATTGTCGGGATCAAGAATGTGACGATGAATGAGCCGTTTTTCCAGGGGCATTTCCCGGGACGTCCTGTGATGCCTGGTGTGTTGCAGTTGGAAGCGATGGCGCAGACCGCAGGCATTCTGTTGAACCGGATTGGTGGGGGGGGCAAGGGCATACCTTTTTTTATGGCGATCGATGGTGCGCGTTTCCGTAAAGTTGTCAAGCCGGGAGATCAATGTCGGATTGAGGTGGAGATTACGAAATTACGGGCGAAAGTGGCACGATTCAAGGCCCGCATCCTAATTGAGGATGCTGTGGCATCTGAGGCCGAGATGATGTGCATGCTTGCAGAGGAGGATGCAGATTCATGAGCGCGGTGCATCCGACGGCGATCATAGCAAAAGGTGCTGAGCTTGGACCAGACGTAACGGTTGGCCCCTATGCCGTGATTGGCCCAGCGGTCAAGATCGGGGCGGGGGCGGATATTCGCGCCCATGTGGTCATTGAGGGGGATACACGGATCGGGGCTGGCTGCACGATTTTTTCGTTTGCCTGTATCGGGTCACAAACGCAGGACTTAAAATATCGGGGGGGGCATTCAACGGTTTCGATTGGAGCGCATACGACGCTGCGCGAGTACGTAACGGTGAACGCGGGCACAAATGAGGGGGAACATACCTCGGTCGGGGCGCATTGCCATATTATGGCGTATTGTCACGTCGCACATGCCTGCCGGGTGGGCGACCAGGTGATTATGGCAAATGGTGCCACATTGGCCGGGGATGTTACGGTTGAGGATCAGGCTGTGATTGGCGGTTTGAGCGGGGTGCATCAGTTTTGCCGGATTGGTCGTATGTGCATGATAGGGGGATGTACGAAAGTGGTCAAGGATGTAGCCCCTTTTGTTATCGTGGATGGAAACCCGGCTGCGGTGCGGGGCCTTAACCAGATTGGGCTGGAGCGCCGCGGTGTAGACGAGGCCGAACGGAAAATACTGAAGTCGGCCTTCCGGTATTTGTTCCGGAAAGAGTGGTCTACCCAGGAGGCTATCGCGGAAATACGGAATGCTTTGCCGGAAAGCGCGCATCTCGAGTACCTATTGGGGTTTATTACGCAATCGAAACGAGGTGTTTTGAAGTGAAACGTCTAACCGTTCGACGGGTTTTCGCAGGGGTATGGCTGTCTCTGAGCTTGCTGGCATCGGGTGCGCCGCTCGCGGCTGCTGCGGCGGAGGCATCGGGCGACATGGTAGACTTCACCTTTGAGGCGGTGGACGTATCCACGTTTGTACGGCTGGTAGGGGAGATGACAGGACGGCGGTTTGTATGGGGGGATGAGATGGAAGGGACCGTAACCGTGATCTCGCCCAGGGTTTCGACGGAGGAGATGTATCCGCTGTTCCTTTCGATTCTTTCGGCGGCTGGGTATACGGTGCGTGCGGAAGGACGTGTACATCGCGTGGTGCCGTTAGAGACACGAGGGCCCGTCCTGGCACCGATTCTAGGACCGGGCGAAGCGGTGCCAGCCAGCGGTTTTTTTACCAAGGTTTTCCGGCTGGAGCATGTATCGGCGGCGGAAGTACAGCGGTTGCTGGGTGGCAATGCGGGGGATGAGGTGGCGATTCGGGCCATGGATGAGACCAATCATCTGCTTGTGACGGATACGGTAGACGGTATTCGACGGATAGCCGATTTGCTGGATGAGCTGGACCAGGCGGGCTTGGCACGGATTACGGATATCATTGCCCTGCAGTATGCGCAAGCGGATGAGATGGCTCGACAACTGAACCAGGCGCTGGCTGAAAGCATGACGCGGGCAAAAGAGCTGGTAGGGCGCCTGCCTGGGGGGCGTTCGTCTGAGCGCGAAAAGTGGCGCACGGCACACGTGGTGGCCGTTCCGCATGCAAATCGCTTGATTGTAACCGGGACCGAGGCGCAAGTCGCAACGCTACGCGATTTGGTCAAAAGCATGGATGTGGATGTCCCTTCGGGCCAGGGGCGACTCCATGCCATCTTTCTGCGGCACCTTTCGGCGGAAGAGGCGGCAGAAAGCATTTCGGGCTTGCTGGCGAGGCGGCAAGAGCAGAAGGATGCAGAGCGGCGTGGGGGCAGCCTGATTTCGCTCGAGCCGAATGTTTCCAATAATGCGTTGCTGGTGGATGCGAGCCCAGGGGATTTTGAAGTGGTTCGGCGTCTGGTGGAGCAGCTGGACCAGTTGCCGGAACAGATCCATATCGGGGTGATGATTCTTGAGGTGAGTGATGTGGATGGTTTGCAGCTCGGCGTGGATTTTGCTGCGGTAGATGCGCCCTCGGATGTAGGCGACAGCGTGGTGCAGGGTGGATTCAGTCTTGGTGATGCAAGCGGATTGCTGACAGCCGTGCAGGACGGGTTGTTCCCGCGCGGTATCAGTGTGGGGGTCGCGCATGGAACGTCCCGGAATGATGCGGGAGATCTACAGGTTGGGTTTCCGGGCTTATTGAATATCGATGCGGTACGTAGTGATCATCGCTTCAAAATCCTGTCGGAAACTTCCTTGCAATCGCAGAATAACCGTGAGGCAACGATCAGCGTTGTGAATGAGATTCCCATCCTGAAATCGGAGATTAGCGGTGGGTCTGGTACGGCGCGGGACGTGATTCAGAACATTGAACGGATGGATGTGGGGGTAAAGCTGACGATTACCCCGCACTATATTCCGGACGGTATGATTCGCATGGCATTGCATCCGAGCATTGAGGCCGTTGTCGATTCGGGGCCGGAAGGCAAGCCATTTACCCCGACCATTGCCAAGCGGGAAGTGCAAACGACGGTTACCGTCTTGGATGGTAGGACCATTGTGATTGCAGGCTTAACGCGCCGTGATGAGCGGCAGAATGAACGGCGGGTGCCGATTCTCGGTTCGATTCCCTTATTGCGCTGGCTGTTTACGCGAACCGAACGCGTGCAGGAGCGTAGTGATCTATTGATACTGGTTACGCCGACAGTAGTGAGCGCAACGGAAACACAGTCTGCGTATCGCAGGCAATGGGAAGAAAAGACAGGATTGCGACCGGATGCAACCGAATGAGAGAGATGTAGAGCCAAGAGGCATGGCAGTAGCGCTGCTGGCAGAGCAACTGGGGTTACGATATGTAACGGATCGATCCGGCATCAGCTACGAGAGTGCGCTGCTTTCGTCCTTACCGGTAGAATGGGTTCGTTCGCATGGTGTGCTGCCCGTTCAGTTGGATGGCCAGGCGGTGGCACTGGTATGTAGCGCGGAAGCGTTGGCGTCCGTCTCGTATGTGTGTCTGGCAACAGAAATGGAGCTTGAGCCGATCCTGACAGAACCCGCGCTACTGGACGCATATGTGGCGGAGGCCTATGCCCAGGGGCACGGTGCTCCTTCCCGGTTGGTCGAAGGCATGCCGGAGGGGGAAGGACAAATCCCTGTGCGGCGTGGGGATGATTTATTGCTGGGCGGTCGCGATACGCCGGTTACGCAGTACATCAATGCCTTGATGCTGGATGCGCTGCGGCAGCGAGCCTCGGATATGCATTTTGAGCCCTTTGCGTCGCGTATGCGGGTGCGCTTCCGGATTGATGGTGTGCTGTATGAGCAGTCGTCACCGCCTTTGCACATGGTTCCCTCCCTGATTTCACGCTTGAAAGTCATGGCCCACATGGATATTGCCGAACGTCGTCTGCCGCAGGACGGTATGGCACGGGTACGGGTGGGGGAGCGGGAAGTGGATGTGCGTGTTTCCACGGTACCGGTGAATGAGGGAGAACGGGTTGTTCTGCGGCTATTGGATAAAAGCAACACGATACTGAACCTTGCCGCTCTTGGCATGGATGCTGGATGCCAGACACGCTTGGAACGTATTGTCGAGAATCCGAATGGGATGTTTGTCGTATCGGGGCCAACCGGGTCGGGTAAAACGACAACCCTGTATGCCGCTTTAGGCGGTTTAGATGCTGAGCATCGGAATATTCTGACGGTGGAAGACCCGGTCGAATATCAACTGGATGGGATTGGCCAAATACAGGTAAAACCCAAAATCGGGATTACCTTTGCGAGTGGGTTGCGGCACATTTTACGTCAGGATCCGGATGTTATCCTGGTGGGAGAAACCCGAGATGCGGAAACGGCAGAAATTGCGATTCGCGCTGCGCTGACCGGGCATTTGGTTTTCACGACGCTGCACACGAATGATGCTGCGGGTGCGGTGGTGCGATTGGCGGATATCGGCATTGCGCCCTATCTGTTGTCTGCCTGCCTACGGGGGATTCTGGCCCAACGCTTGGTACGAAAGCTGTGTCCCGCATGCCGGGAGGAGGACGTGGTATCCGGTGAAGGGCCGTTAGCGGCTGCCTTGCGCGGGAAACATGTCTGGCGTGCCGGGCCGGGATGTCCAGCCTGTACACAGGGGTATCGGGGCCGGTTGGGCCTGTTTGAGTTGCTCGAGGTCAATGAGACGATGCGTGGTGTAATTCGGGAACCGGCTTTTTATTTGGAGCAAATCCGGGCTGAGGCCTTGGCGGCTGGCATGGTGCCCCTTCTGGATGATGGTATCCAGAAGGTGCGCGCTGGGATTACAACCCGGGAAGAGGTGCAGCGGGCGGCATCGGTATGAGAACCTTCACATACAAAGGGTATCAGGCATCGGGTTCGGAGCAACAAGGACACATTGAGGCGTTAACGGCAAAGGATGCACGGGACCAACTTGCTGTCAGGGGCATCTGGGTAGAGGTACTAGAGGAAAGCCGGGCGGCGCATGCCCCCTGGCCGGTATCGGTGCGCAGTATGTTTTATCGGGAGCTGGCGGCTTTGTTACGGGCCGGCATGCCACTGGTTCCGGCGCTGGGGATGCTGCTTGAAACGCCGGAGCTGGGGCCCGTGTATGCCCTGATTGCCGGGATTCGGGACAAGGTGCGTGATGGCGGGCGGCTGTCCAAGGCGATGGAAGATGCCACACCGACAATACGTGCCTTTGAAGTTGCCGCCATCGACGTCGCTGAACGCACAGGTACCCTGGATGAGATCCTGGATCGGTTGTCGGACCTACTGGATGCCCGGCAGCGCTTGCGTGAGCGTGTTCAGCAAGCTTTGGCCTACCCGTTCTTGGTTGTGGTGCTGGGTAGTGTTGTCGGTGTAATTATGCTGGGGGTGCTGCTGCCGCGGATGGAAAATATTACTGGTGGCACGGTTGAGCTGCCGTGGCTGACACGCATGATGTTGCTTGTCGGGGAGTGGCTATTCCCGTGGGGGCTTTCGGTGTTGTTGGTATTGTTGTTGGGCGTGGGGCTAGCAGGGCGCCGCCGCCTGCAGGAAGAACACGTGCGGATTCGATTGGAACGCGCGGTATGGCGCTTGCCCCTTCGCGGCTTGTACGCCGCGGTCGTTGCGGGGAGATTTGCCCGTACCTTGGCGGTGCTGCTGCGGGCCGGGGTTTCGCTCGTCGATGGGGTGGCGCTGGCTTGCAAGGCCACAGGGAGTCAATGGTGCGAGAAAATGGGGCAGGAAGCCTCGACCAGCATCCGGCACGGACAGACCTTGGAAGCATCTATCCGTGAGATTCCGCTGCTGGCCGATGTGCTGGGGGGCTGGGTTGCGGTAGGCGAAGCGTCGGGGGATCTGGCACGGATGCTGGATCATGCCGCCTATCGGTGCGACCGCCGGATCGAGCATCAGATGGCGCGGTTCCTGGCCGTTCTTGAACCCGTCTTGCTTCTGCTCGTGGGCGGATTTGTCTTGCTCGTGACCCTGGCAGTACTACTGCCGGTATTTTCCCTTACCGATGCCGTCTTGCAATAGAGCAGTAGGCTCAGATGGCTTCTGCGTGCTCGAGCAGGTATGCTTCGGCCGCGGGTGACCACAACCCGTTGTTTTCCTTCACGATGTGGGCAAGGGATTGCAACATGGGGTCGTTCTGGCCCTGCAGTTCGTCGAGTGCTACGAGCGGCAAGCGGATGCCGGTGTAGATCAACTTTTTCCCGCCAGGGATATCGGGCAGGTTGAGTGTGGTTTCGATGACGGCATCGAGTCCCCCGATGTGGGTAATCATGGTGGAAGGGTTGACGCGTCCGGCCTCCATGAGTTTCAGTGATTCAATCATATCATCCGTATTGCCTCCACTGGTGCCAACGATATGGGTGGCCCCATAATGGGCGTTGTAGAAGTTGAATTCTGCCTTGAAGTCAGGGTTGGTGGGCCCGGCAAAGAAGTTAAGGCAGCCATCCTGCCCGAGGATGGCATCGCCCTGCTCGACGACGGGGCGAACGGGAGCGAAGACGAACACGTCATTATAGCCCTTGGCGTCGGGCGTAAGCGCGCGCAGGTACTGGACATCGTGGCCCGGTGCAGCGGTATTGACGTAGATGAGCTGGATACCTTGTTTGGCGGCATGTTCGACGGGGAAGATGGATGCGGCCCGCTGCAGGCGTTGGTCATCGATATCGGTTACGACCAGCAGGGAAGGCTTGCGGTCGGCATGCAGGGCATAATCGATGGCTCCGAGGCCCATGGGTCCGACACCCGCAAGAATGGCCATCGAGCCGCCTTCGACGATGTCCATATCGTGGACATAGCTACCGGGGTGGGTATGGTAGTTGGCGTGAAAGGCACCGATTACGCAGCTCATGGGTTCTGCCAGCGATCCGAGGTAGAAGGCATCACCATTGAAGGGCAACAGGCAATCGCGCTGCATAACGGATTCCGGAATAATAATATGCTGGGCATCGCCGCCGATGTATGGGAAGGAGTACCCGGGTGCGGAGAGGATACCGACAGGACCCTCGGGATCATTCATGGCAGGCTGAATGGAAAAACGATCGCCGGGTTTGAAGGCATTCTGCCAGCGGCTGCCGACTTCTACGATTTCCCCACAGAACTCATGGCCGATCATGATCGGATTCTGATCGACATCATCTGGAATCCGTTTGTGATCGGGTCCTTGCGCAGATGCTTTGTAGGAAGACATGCAGATGCTGTCCGAGACAATGCGGGCCAGGATTTCGCCTTCCTGGATGGCGGGCAGTTCAATCGTTTCCAGGCGCAGGTCTTTCTTGCCATAGAGGCGCACGGCTTTGGTCTTCATATATATACTCCTTGTGTTTTTTGTTGGGTACAGGTTTCTGTGCTAATGGAGCATGACTTGTCCACCCGTAACAGGAATGGCCTGTCCGGTTTCATATTTCTGCTCGACGGCATAGAGGATGGCCCGTGTGACATCGGACGGATAGCAACCCCGTTGCATGGGGATTTGCGATTCATAGTGCTTTTTGACATCTTCTATCGTAGCTGCCCCCGGCACCTTGCCGGTCTCCAGGTACTGGACAAAGAGTCCTTTGTCGGGGTCGCTCCAGAGGGGGCCATCAAAGAAATTACCGGGGCAAACGGTATTGACTTTGGTATGATCGGCAATCAACTCTTTGGCAAAGCTCTGGACGAGGCCGACGGACCCGAATTTGGAGCCGGCATAGGCCCCATTGCGATTGGAGCCTTCGAGGGCGGATTTAGAACTGATGCTGATGATGTCGGTAAAGTAGGCGCCGAGGGGTTCGTTCATGCGCTGCATGACCGGGGCAACATGTTTGGTGCACAAGAAAAACCCGGTATAATTCACTTCGGTGACAAAGCGGAAGTCTTCGGCAGAGAGTTCCTTGACGCTACCTGCCTTGAGAACGCCGGCATTACTGATAAAGAGGTCCACCCCTCCCGTAGTTTCGACGATCGTCTGGATCATGGATTGGACGGAGGATTCCTGCGCAACGTTGACAGCAACGGGGAAGGCAACGGTCCGTCCGGCGCCCTGATTGCAGTTTTGTGCCAGTTGGGTGGCACCCTCGAGATTCAAGTCAGCAATAAAGACGATGGCACCCTGCTTGATGAGTTCCCGTACAATACCCTCGCCAAAACCTTGAGCACCACCTGTCACGACACAGACCTTGTTGTGGACGACGGCATTCCGGCCTTGTTGGCGTGGTGCGTTGTCGGTTCCTTTGCAGGCATCGTCGTAATCTCGTCCGAGCAGAAAGGCGCCGACATGTTCCACGACCACGGATCGGGTTGCGGGCGTTACCTGCTGGTCCAGTTCCTGCAGTTGACAGGTTACGTCGGGGTTTTCAATCTGATCGACGGTAACCACGATCGACCCCTTTTCCCCGTCAAAGGTAAGACCTCGTAATCGTGGGGCAACTTCATATGCTGTCATGGTTTGCTCTCCTTGGTTCGAGAAGGGGCTCCGATTTCCCCGTTTTGCGTTTTACGTCGCGTTTGCTACTCCCATTCGATGGTGGAGGGGGGTTTAGAGCTGATATCGTAGACGACCCGGTTCACGCCTTTGACCTCATTGATGATGCGATTGGAGATGGCATCCATGACGTCGTACGGGAGTTTGTACCAGTCCGCCGTCATGCCATCCAGGCTTTGTACGGCACGCACGGCAATGACATGTTCGTAGGTGCGACTATCGCCCATGACGCCGACCGATTGAATTGGAAGCAACACGGCAAAATACTGCCAGACATCCAGATGATTGGGCATCTTCATGATTTCCTCGCGGACACGCAGATCGGCCTGGCGCAGGATCTCGAGTCGGGCTTCGGTAATATCGCCGATAATGCGGACGGCGAGCCCCGGGCCGGGGAAGGGTTGCCGGTCTACCACGTAGGCCGGGAGTCCGAGCTCATGCCCTACGAGTCGGACTTCGTCCTTGAAGAGTTCCCGCAGGGGCTCGATGAGATCAAACTGCAGGTCGGCGGGCAGGCCCCCTACGTTATGGTGGGATTTAATGGTGGCCGATGGTCCCCCGATGGGAGAAATGGATTCGATGACGTCCGGATATAGGGTGCCTTGTGCCAGGAACGCGATCGGTCCCAGTGAACGGGCTTTTTCGGCAAAAGCATCGATAAAGGCATTGCCGATAATCTTGCGTTTTTCCTCAGGGTCGACGACACCTGCCAGACGTTGAAGGAAGAGAGGTCCGGCCGATACAACATGCAGGTCGATGCCAAAGGCATCGCCAAAGAGGGTTTTGACGTCGTGCACCTCCTGGTGGCGGAGCAGCCCGTTATCGACAAAAACGCAATGCAACTGTGCGCCGATGGCACGGTGAAGCAGCGCGGCTGTGACGGAAGAGTCGACGCCCCCGCTGAGACCGAGAAGGACATGCTGGTCGCCAACCTTATCACGAATTGTAGCGATGGCGTGTTCGATAAAAGAGGCCATTTCCCAGTTGGGGGTGCAGTGACAGATCGTGAAGGCAAAATTCCAGAGCATGTCACCCCCCTGGGGGGTATGGACAACTTCGGGGTGGAACTGTAGGCCATAGATGTGGCGTGCGGTATCCTGCATGGCGGCATAGGTGCAGTTGTCGGATGCAGCCGCCGTGGAAAACCCTTTTGGGAGGCGGGTGACCTTATCGCCATGACTCATCCAGACCTGCAGTTGGGGGTCGAGGCCGAGGAAAAGCGGAGAGTTGGCATCGGAGATATTCATGAGCGCCCGGCCATATTCGCGTTTGTTGCCGGGTGTCACCTCGCCGCCGAGGAGGTGCGCGGTCAGTTGCATGCCGTAGCAGATACCAAGAATGGGGATACCGAGATCAAAAATGGCAGGGTCACAGGTGGGGGCATCGGGTGCGGGCGCACTTTGTGGTCCCCCTGACAGCACGATACCGGCGGGACCACGTGCTAGCAGCTCCCCGGCGGGCGTATCGCACCGAACAATTTCACAATACACCTTTTGTTCCCGAATACGTCGTGCGATAAGTTGCGTGACCTGCGAGCCAAAATCCAGAACTACGATCCAATTGCTATGTTTCATGGTATCTCCATACGTAATGAAAGAAGAACGGTAGGCTACCAGTTGGCGCTAGGGGGAAACAAGCAGAAATGGAGGAATTTCCGCTGTAGCGGAAATTCAGGCATTAGGCATTAGTTTGCTAGGC
>CAZRCN010000019.1:0-16121 GCA_964598575.1 uncultured Victivallales bacterium
TCACAAACCGGCCATCAGAATGCAAGCGATAATGAGGGGAGAGCACGGGGAGTGCGGTTCTCAAATGTAACTGACTGATAGTACGGTGAATCGAATAGCCAATATCCAACAAGGAATAACCAACTGAACAAGGACTTGAGAATGGTCAGTCAGGCTGAAGTAATGCGCATTTTACTTGGATATGGGATATTCCTTGTTGGCTGTTGGACATTGAAACGATTCGACATACATGCTTCAAGCCATTGATAATGAATGTATTACCTTTGTACAGTGCACTCCCGTGGGCGTGTGGGCGTACGTGGGTATACTGCGGAGGTGGCTCCGGCAAATGGAGCTGCACGTTGCGGATATGCCGGTCTGGGGGAATTGGCAGCAACATTTGCGGGGCAGACTGATACGCATCCGCGGTTGTTTTCGGCTATCGTGCCGCATGGGAAAACTACCATGCGGGGCAGATGCAGCAGTTGCACGTTGCCGTGCAGGAAAGGAAGGTATGACGTTGGAAGTTGTCTCGGTTGCCACGAATGTTTTCATGGCGATGATCTGGGTAATCTATCTGCAGAAGTTTATGACGCAATACCGGCGGACGAATCGTCCGGTCCTGATTATCCACCATGCGCAGGGCAATGATCCGTCCGCATTATGTCTTTTTGTGAACATGAGCAAGGAGCCGATACATGTCGTGGGCGTATTTGCGAATATGCACGGTTCGAATGGCCATATAAGTCGGCATGTGACGGAGTATCACCGCATGAATCCATACGACCAGAACCTTGAGTCTCATCTGCGCCAGGGGCCGCTCCAGCCGGGGGGGTACCTGGTGCTGGGATCCTTTGAAGATATCATACTGGGGCGGCAGTCTGATCCCGAGGATGATCAAGATGTCGCTACGATGCTTTCAAGCCTACGCGAAATCCACAGCCTGGAAATATGCGTGGCTGCCATCCATGGGCCCAGCAAGCACTATATCGGTGCCCGCAGGCACTTTGCGGTGGAAAATGAAGAGGGTGAAGTGGTGCTGCGTGCGCACAGTATCTATACGGAGCAGCTAGTCAACCGCTGGAAACGAAAACTTGTTCGGCAGTGGGCCGAAACGTTGCTGGAGCCACAACATCGCGGAAAAATGCAAACCCAGCATACCAGCCAGGGAGAAGATGCCGAATCAAACTGAGCGTGGGGTTGTCAGTTATTACGTCATGGCACGCCAGAAAATGTCAAACCTTTGCCAGGAAGCGCTTACGTGCGTGTCATTCCGGATAAGCCTTTTGTATCATAGGAATTGCGAACCGATGAAAACATAGGTGGACAGGGTGAGCAGAAAGGCGAGGAGGGCGAGGAGTCCATCGCGGGCGGTCAGGGACAGCCCGAAGATGGTGAGGACGAGTCCGGCGCTGCTGGCGGAAAAGAGAATGAACTCCATGAGTGGCAGACTCAGTGCGATGATGATGCAGATGGCGGCAATCACATCAGCGCCGATACCCCGCACAAGAAAGGAAAATCGGGGTTTCAGCATGCGGTCGATGACCCGGGCTGGTTTACGAAGCCATCGCAGCGACCGGATCAGTTTTTTTCGCCGCACTGTGCGGTCCAATAGCCAACGCGGCAGCCAAAGGGCCTGCCGCCGAAACAAGATTTGAAGACTGATCAGCAGCGTGAATACGCCCATTGTCGTTGGAACAGTGGGAATGCCACTGAGCGGGGAAAATAATATGAGTCCCGGCAATAACAGCAGGGTGCCGAACGAACGCGTGCCGACAGCTTCCAGGATGGCTTCTAACGTGACATGTCGCCGAATACCCGTGGTTTCTGTTGCTATCCGCTCCAGTACTTGCTGCATGTTTTTGGGTTCGTCATTCATGATTGGAAGCTACTATAGCTGTTAATCTGGCTGTGAACAATTATCGATGTAGGGTCTAAGAAAGATCGAACCCTTAAGTCAGTCTCTCCCCTATGGTGTACAGGGGGAGGGTGTGTTTATGGTGATCCACGCGTTTGCGGGTAGCAGTGCGAAGCGGGCATCACGGTGATGTGTGATGCCAGAATCCATAAACATGCCGGCACATCACCGGTCATACAGTCCGATACAAGAAGGAGAGTGGCATATGCCAAGCGCCTATCATGAAGACAACCTGTCCGAAGACGTCAAGGATACACACCGGGCTCTCGTCAGCCTGCAGGAAGAACTGGAGGCGGTGGATTGGTACAACCAGCGCGCCGATGTGACGACGGATGCGGAGTTGAAAGAGGTCTTGATTCATAATCGCAATGAGGAGATCGAGCATGCGGCCATGCTGCAGGAGTGGCTCCGTCGCAAGGTGCCCGCCTTTGACGAACAACTGCAAACATACCTCTTCGCGACACTCCCCATTACCGAGGTGGAAGAGGCGGCCGAGGCGGCTGAAGCCGAAGAGGGTGCGCCCGAAGCCGGAGATGGCTCGCTCGGCATAGGAACCAGTACATAACAGAGAAAAGAGGAGATACCGTCATGACAGATATGCTAAGAAGAAACCTTGCCCCCATCACAGCGGAGGCATGGAAGGAAATCGATGAAGAAGCCACCCGTACGTTGCGGACGCATCTTACGGCCCGGAATATCCTGGGTGTCAATGGTCCACATGGATGGTCACTGGGTGCAATCAATCTAGGCACACTGGATTTGGGTAAGCAAGAGCTAGTGCCTGATGTGGGGTGGGGGATGCGCAATGTCCTTCCGCTAACGGAAATACGGGTTCCCTTTCTTCTCGATACCTTCGAGTTGGATGATATAACCCGCGGCAGTAAAACACCGGATCTGGATGCGGTGGACGAAGCCGCGCAGAAGGCGGCGCTTTTTGAAGAAACGGCTATCTATAAGGGCTTTGCGCCAGCCGGTATCCAGGGGATATTGACGGCCAGCGCGCAAGAGGCTGTATCGCTGTCCGGAAAACCCGAGAATATGATCAAGGCGATCGAGCGAGGCGTGCATGCCCTGCAGCGCAGTGGCATTGCAGGACCGTATGAACTGGTGCTCGGCGACGAGCCGTACCAGAAGCTGTATGCAGGAGAGGAAAGCTGCTATCCATTGTATCGCCAAGCAACCGAGATTCTGGGAGGAGGCATCCATTGGAGCCGGGCCTTGGAGGGCGGTGTGATTGTGAGTGCGCGTGGCGGGGACTTTGAGTTTAGTTGCGGGCAGGATCTCTCGATCGGGTACGCCATGGTGCAGGAGCAGCAGGTACATCTCTACCTGACCGAATCTTTCACCTTCCGGGTACTCGAACCGGAGGCGGCTGTACCGCTGACGGCGCAGTAGATCGGAGGGCGGCTCACCGGGGTTCTGGAGTCGGTCCGTTCCCGGGCCGTAGCAGATGGCTGGCGGGGCAGCGCGTAGGATGCGGGACGGAGGGCGTCCTGGTACCAGATTGGGATGCGGGACGGAGGGCGTCCGGGTGCAGATTCGAGGTTGGTGGGAGAGATGCGATGAAAGAGGCGATGTTCTGGGAGAAGGAATCGGCGGATACGGTTCGCTGCACGTTGTGCTATCAGCGCTGCCGGATCAAACCGGGGGCGCGGGGCATCTGCGGTGTACGTGAAAACCGCGCCGGCGAGCTGGTTACACTTGTGTATGGGCGTCCCATTTCCATCGCGGTAGATCCCATCGAAAAAAAGCCGTTGTACCATGTCCTACCCGGCAGCACCGCGCTTTCCCTTGGTACCGTGGGTTGCAATTTTCGGTGTCTGAACTGTCAGAATTGTTCTATTTCGCAGCTTCCGCCTGCTGGGGAGATAGGCGGGCATGAGGGGGTAACGCCTGAAACCATTGTCGCTACCGCCAAGGCGAAGGGTTGCGAGAGTATTGCCTACACCTATACCGAGCCGACCATCTTCTTTGAATATGCCTACGATATTGCCAGGCTTGCCAAGCGCGAAGGCATCAGGAACCTGTTCGTTACAAATGGATATATCATGCCTGAAGCCCTTGAGAAGATGGCGCCCTATCTGGATGCTGCCAATATCGATCTCAAATTCTTCCGTGATGACCTGTACCGTGAGGTGGCTGGAGCCCGGCTGCAACCGATTCTTGATACGATCCGGCTCTATCACAAGCTGGGGATTTGGATCGAAGTCACCACGTTGGTGATTCCCGGTTACAACGATGATGACGAACAGCTCGGCACCATGGCGTCATTCATATCTGACACGGATCCGAGTATACCGTGGCATCTATCCGCCTTTTTTCCGACCTACAAGCTCACCGATGCCGCCCCGACCCCGCTTGCAACACTGGAAAAGGCCCGAGCCATTGGCCACGCTGCCGGACTTCAGCATGTCTACCTCGGAAATGTCCGGGAAGCTGCACATACTATCTGTCCCTCTTGTGGCACGGTGCTGGTAGAACGCCATGGCACGCATGTGCAGATGCAGGGTCTGGCAGATAAGCGCTGTTCATCCTGCAAAACCCCAATCGGAGGCGTCTGGACATGACCTTCAAGGATAGATCTGATGCAGGGCATCAAGTAGGATTGGCGTTGAAAGCCTATGGTGACAAGGGTCCGCTGGTTCTAGGCATACCACGGGGCGGGGTCGAGGTGGCCTATCAGGCAGCAAGGCTCTGCAACGCCGACTTTTCCATCCTGATTGTGAGGAAGCTGCCGTTTCCCGATAATCCCGAGGCTGGGTTTGGTGCGCTGGCAGAAGACGGCAGCCTGTATCTTATTCCCGATGCGGAACGTGCGATACCCCGCTCGGTTGTCGAGAACATTGTCCAGGCACAACGTACGGAAGTCAGGCGGCGCGTCGAGGTGCTGCGTGAGGGGCGGAAGCTTCCGTCGCTAGCTGGGCGCAACGTGGTGCTGGTCGATGACGGCATTGCAATGGGGTCGACGACGCAAGCGGCGGTCTTGTGTTGCCGCAATCTGCATGCGGCCCATATAACGGTGGCAGCACCAGTAGCGTCCCCTCGAGCTGTGGATGCCCTGTATCCCGTTGCGGACCGGGTCATTGCGCTCCATGCCCCCGACGCCTTCAGGGCCGTGGCGGCCTTTTACCAAAACTGGTATGACGTTCCCGATGACGAGGTTATTCGTATATTGAGAATGGCAGAGCAAGAAGCACTGCTGCAATAATGAGAAAGGAAGTATAGCATGCAAGTACCACTGGAAATCGCCTTTCGGGATGTATCCCGAACGCCCGAGATCGATCGGCTCATCGAGAAGAAAGTTGCGCGACTTGAGCAAGTCTGCAACAATCTCATCAGTTGCCGTATTGCGATAGAACAGCCGCAGAAGCATCAGCAGCAGGGCAACCCGTACCGCGTCCGCATCGAGATGCATGTCCCACCCAAACATGAGCTCATTGCAAAAAGCAAGCCGGGAGACAATCCGATGCATGAGGGGCTGCATGCTGTGATTACGGACACATTCGACACCGCCGAACGCAGACTGCGCAAGCAGATGGGCAAGCTCCAGGGCGAAACAAAGCGTCATCCCGATCAAGAGCCGATGGCCTTCATCGGGAAGATCTTCAAGGACGAGGGCTACGGATTTATCTGGGGTATGGATGGCACGGAATATTACTTCCACCGCAATAGTGTGCTGCACGATGCCTTCGATCGGCTCGAAAAGGGCACGGGAGTCAATTTCGTTCCCGAGAGCGGCGACGAAGGACCCCAGGCTAGCAGCGTTGAAATGATCGACAAGCCATCCCTATAGTTGATCCAGGAAATGGGCGCAAGCGGGAGATACGATTACCGCTTGGATAGCAGTTGCCCGTCTGCCATCTGGATGGAAGCCGGCTTAGGCTCTTACGCCAAATACACATCCGACACCGTAGGTGAGCCCCATAGCCAGTGCACCCCAAAACGTCACCCTGATAGCACCGATCATAAGGGGTGCGCCCCCCGTTCGTGCAGCCGCTCCACCAAGAAACGCCAAAAACACGAGCGATAAGGTTGCAACGGCAGGGATCAGATAGTTGCCTGGCATAGCCCATGCGATAACAAGCGGCAGGGCCGCACCAACGGTAAAGGAGGCCGCCGACGAGCATGTTGCTAGCACCGGCTGAGCCCTGACAGTTCCCGATATGCCGATGTCATCCCGGGCGTGCGCATCCAGGGGGTCTTTGGCCATGAGCTGTTCTGCAACTTGTCTGGCCAGAACAGGTTCAACACCCCGATGTTGGTATATCGTTGCAAGCTCATCCTTTTCGGACTCGATGTCGTTCTCTAATGATTTCTTTTCGAGGTCTAGATCTGCTTTTTCGGTGTCCGATTTAGAACTGACGGACACATACTCGCCAGCCGCCATAGACATGGCCCCAGCAACTAATCCCGCAAGACCCGCAAGAAGAATGTTCTCTTGTGCTGCACCTCCAGCCGCAACGCCAATAATAAGACTGGCCGTAGACACGATTCCGTCATTCGCGCCTAAGACGACTGCACGCAACCACCCCCCGCGTTTCGATCTGTGTCTTGCATGATGGCTCATGTGCCTGCACGGGGATATGGGGTTAGAAGAGGGAGGCAAAGTCGTTGGGTAGTTGAGACCAGATGTGCTGGAATTCGCCTGTGCTTACGGCTTCCGACAGGACCGAGAGCACGATCTTGATGTGCTGTTCGGCCGTGGGCGTATTGACACCTTCGCGCTCGGCTACCATCTGCACGAAGGTATCGCGATCGAAGGGCTGATTGGCCTCTGCCGGAATCAGGTAGTCCTTGACGCCATCGGGTAACTGCGCCGCCAGATCGGAGGATTCGCCTCCATAGAGTCGTTTGCCAAGCACTTCCAGGGTTGCCCGGGTTGCTTTTTCGGCTGCAGGTTCATCGGCCAGCTCGGCGCGGTTTCTTACTTGCGAGATGAATGTATTGCGATCCATGTCGTTCTCCTTCCGGGGTTCGTGTTTTCACGTTGATTGCATACTGTCATGTTTGGTAAGGAGATACTATCGGTGCAACCATGAGACAAGGGGTTGATATTCCTGAAATGCAATCAGGGATATCGAAGCATTGCATCAGGGGTTCTCTGATTCAACTAAGTACGGATGCAGGATAGACTTGCGAGCAGTATGGCAAAAACCCCTGATAGGCGGGCAGAGACTGCGGGATTGTATCTTCACGAAGGAGGTGTTTTGAGAGTTGTTGGGCTATGTATGGTACTGTTGTTGGGTGTAGGGTCTGTGCAGTCACGGGACCTCACGCTCGAGCAGGCGCTTGCGGTAGCGGAAGCGCAGAGTACCACGCTGCAAAAGCTGGATGCAGGGCTATCTCTGGCAAAGGCCAGGCACCTGCGTTCTGCCCAGGCGTTCCTGCCCAAGGTGTCGATGGATGCAACGTGGTTTCGAGCGGATGCAACGTTGCTGGAAGATGTGCCGTTTCCGTCCCTGCGCCCACAGCCACGCTTGGCGTATCGCGATCTCGGACCGCTGGAGGGTGCGATGGGCGGTGTTCAAATTCTGCAACCGCTTTTGTATGTCTCGGGGCTGCAGGCGCGCCGGCAGGCTGACCATATCGTTGCGGCGCAGCAACAGTCGCACACCTGGGGCCGTCTGCAAATGCGTTTCGAGGTGGTCCGGCTCTATTATGCGGTTACGGTACAGGAGGAGCATGAACGTGCGGCCGAAGACGCGCTGGCCGCAGCGCAGCAAGCACATCAGATGGCAAAGGCCGCCTATCAAGAAGGGCTTGTTCCCAAGCTGGATGTGATGCGGGCTCTGGCGGAGTTGGAAGCGAGCCGGGCACGACGTACGAGTGCTGCAGCCGATGTGCAGGCAGCCCGCATTGCATTGGCGACCCTGCTTGGGCTTTCGCCGCAAGAGCGCCAGGTTCTTGTAGATGCTTTTCCGGAGCCAATCCCCCCACTTGAACAACCCCTGTCATCTATGGGGCGAAGCGATCTTGGGGCGCAGGAGGAGCGGCAAAAAGCGGCGGCGGCGGGGCTGGACAAGGCACAGGCGCGCTGGGTACCCAAGGTTGTGTTGCTGGGGCGGCAGCAATGGATAGATGGTGAAGATGCTCTGACGTCCGATGCGGATAGCTGGCTGGTGGCGCTTCAGTTGCAGTGGTCCTGGTTTGATGGACTGGATCGCGAAGGCGAGATCCGGGAAGCGCGTGCAGAATATCGACTGGCACAGACTGAGCTAGAGGCTGCCCAGCGCCGTGTGCAGGAAGAGCAACTTCTGGCAGCTAGTACGTGGCGTTCGGCTTGGTCTGCCTGGCAGGCGGCCGTAGGCGCACGGGATGCGGCGGGCGAAGCCTTGCGTCTTGCCCAGCGGCAATATGAGGAGAATCTTGTTTCCATGACGGATTTGCTTGCTACCCAGGCCACGTTCTATGCGCAGCAACGAGCCTATACCTGCAAGCGCTACAACGTGCTACTGGCCTCCATGAACTATTATCTGCGTTATGGTATGGATCCATTAACGGCTCTACCCGGAGAGACACCATGAAACCTAGGGATGTGAATGTTCGCTTGATTCTTATTGCCGCAGCTATGACAGCCTTTACCGCTGCCGGTTGTTCTGAGGCACAGGATGAGCAGGCGTCAGCGGATGGGCATCCGGATGCAGTTGCTTCCGTGCAGGTGGCAAAGATTACACCGTGGCAGCAGGACGGAACCCGCCGTTTTCCGGGGGTGGTACACCCCATCCGGCGCGCCGTTCTGAGTACGCGGGCGAACGGCACGATCCACGCGATCAAAGTTGCAGCCGGGGACAATGTGGCAGCCGGGACGGTGCTGGCAGAAATGGAAGCACGCGATCTGGAGGCAGCCATTGCCGGGATCCGGGAACGGTTAAAGGCTGCAGAGGCTGCCGACGAACAAGCCGGGCGCGACGTACAGCGCCTGGAGGCTCTAGCCGCAGAGGACCTGATTGCCAGGAATCGTTTGGAAAAGGCCAGGGTCCGTAAACGCGAGACAGAGGCGCAGGTGGAAACGATTCGCGCGGAAGTAGATGTCCAGGAGCTGAATCGGGACTATGCACATGTTACGGCACCTTTTGACGGGATTGTGGGCGAGGTGATACGGGATGAAGGATCATTTGCAGGCCCGGGGCAGCCCATTGTGATCCTGGACGACCGCTCGGCGTTGCAAATAGATGTGCCGGTGCCTGCAAATATTGCCAGCCGGGTGCATCCGCAAGCGGTCCTGCTTGCAAATGACGCCTCCTTGCCGGATCCCTTGCCGCTGCACGTTGTAGCGGTCGTGCCAGCTTTTCCCGGTAAGCGTGGTGGCCAGATCCTGCAGCTTTTGCTCGAGAATCCTCCTGAGGCGATACAGCCCGGACAGGTGGTAGAGGTAGCCCTGCAAGTGCCGACAGAGGATGAGCTGGTTGCCTTGCCGCAAGCCGCGCTGATTCGTCGAGGCCAGCTGACGGGTGTTATGGTTGTGGAAAAAAGAGATGACAAACAGGTCATGGTGCTGCGATGGATCCAGACTGCTGCGCCAAGTGTCAGGGCAGATGATGTGCTACCCGTTCGAAGAGGATTGCAACCGGGTGAACGGGTCGTGCTGCATCCTTCGCCCGATGCGCGCGACGGCCAACAGGTACGGGTCGAGAAGGGGGCTCCCTGATGGAAACCGAACTGGGCCTGGCCGGGCAGATTGCAAAGCGGGTTCTAAACGCCCCGCTGGTTCCCCTGTTCGTGGTTGCCTGTCTTGTTTTGGGCAGCTACAGTTTGATGATTACGCCCCGTGAGGACCGTCCGGATATCGACGTACCAACGGCCGTGGTTGTTATTCCGTGGCCGGGTGGTGGCGTGGAACGTGTGGATGATCAGTTGGCCCGACGTGTAGGGGGGTGGGTACGTGCCATTCCATCTGTCACGGATATACGCAGCAGCAGTACCGACCATGCCGCCTTACTGATCGTGGAATTTGAGACAGGAACAGCCGAAACAACCGCGTACGCCGAATTGGATGAGCAGTTGCGAGGTCACGCCGCAGCGATGCCCGTGGGAGCGGGGTCTCCACATATCGAGACGTTTGGGGCGGAACGCCTGGTCATGTTTATGGCCACCTTGAGCAGCAAGACCCATAGTCCCCGTGAGCTGGATCAGATTGCCGGTGAGTTTTCCGCCCGCTTGGCATCGGTCCCGGGGGTGCGCACCATCACGCGTTATGGTGGGGAGCAGAAGGCGATTGAAATCCTGCCGCGACTGGAACCGATGGCTGGCTACGGTATTTCGCTGCCACAGATGGCCGAAGTCATTGCGGCGGCAGGGATGCAGCGCCCTTTGGGCCATTTGGAACAATCGCCGGTGCGGTCCGTCCAAGCGGGCATCGATAGCAGTAGTACAGCCAAATTGGCCCGTCTTCCCGTGGGAAAGAGTGCTGCGGGGCCCGTGTATTTGGAGGATGTTGCGGATATCCGCGATGGAGTCGTTCGCCGGAACCAGGCGGTTTTGCATGGGCGACGCGGGCAATCCGCCCTGTACCCAGCCGTTACGCTGGCCGTGACGACCCTTGCGGGTGAAAATGTAAGTGATGTGACGCGCAGGCTACAGGAGCAAATGGCCGTGCTGCGTGCCGAACTATTGCCATCGGATGTGGCGCTCACGGTCAGCTATGATGCGGGCCGTGAGGCGACCAAACGCGTCTTTAACGTACTGCGACAATTGCTGATGGGCACATTGATCGTCGTGGGCATTATCCTGGTCGGGCTCGGTCTGCGTGCCGCCCTGATTATTGCCCTGATGATGCCAGTCTCCTTGGCCGTGGTTCCCTTTCTGTATTATCGCTTTGATTTTACGCTCAATCCCGTCTCCATAGCAGCGATGATATTGGCGATTGGTATTCTTTCCGATGATGCTGTGGTGATGCTCGAAAACATGTATCGGCATTTTCGCAGGGCAGGGGAGAAGACCCGGGAACTGACGGTGAAAGCGGTAAACGAGGTTGGCAATCCGACGATTCTTGCCGATTTGCTGGTGGTGGCGACGTTGCTGCCGACGGCATATATTACCGGTGAAATGGGCCAGTATGTTCGTGCCCTCCCGGTCGGGGCATCGGCCGCCGTGCTCTTTTCCCTGCTGGTCGCTCTTACGATTACGCCGTACTTCGGTATTCGGTTGCTCCGGGTGCATAGCACTCGTCATCAGGGGCCTTCTGCGACTAAGCATAGGCAAGAATCGAGAGAGAATCAGCAGCAGAACAAGATGGGCTATGACCGCATCTATCGTACGATTATGGCACCACTGATGCACCATGCTGTCTTGCGCTGGATTTTGTATATCTGCCTTATCTGCCTGCTTGTTTCAGCATTTGCGCTGGTAGGATTCCGCAGGGTGCAGATTGGCTTAACCCCTTTGCTGGATCGTCAGGTCTTTGTCGTGCATGTAGAGCTTCCACCGGGTGCCTCCCTGACAGAAACGCTTGCCGCAACTTCAGATGTCATGCATCAACTGCGTAAGCTGCCAGACATTCATTCCGTGACCCTATATGCAGGTACGGATGCGCCGCAGATCTACCCCGCCTCCCATATCAACATTCCGAGGGAAACCCCGCCGCATATTGCCCGCATACATGTGGAAATGGTGCCGAAATCGGAACGTCAGAAACGCAGTTACGAGGTAAGTCGCACCGTTGCGCACCAGTTGGGGGATTGGCTGACACCTTATGATGCGACAGGGTATATTGCCCGCATTCCCTCCGGGCCATCCAGCCACCGCGATATCACTGCTGAAATCTATGGACAGGATGCTGCTGCGCGTCAGGCGGTGGCCGACCGGGTCGCAGTGTGGTTGCGCACGCAGCCCGGTGTTGTTGTGGTGGAAGAGCGTCCTGATGCGCCGTTGGACAGGCTCAATGTGTGGGTGGACCCGCAGCGGGCTGCTACATTGGGCGTCATCCCCGCGAACGTAACGCAGACGCTCTCGCTGACGGTGCACGGCAGTATCCTGACCGATTGGGCCGGGACAATCTCCCGCGAACCGGTTCCGGTGGTCCTGCGGTTGGAGAAAACGCGCCGTGATCGTGTCGAAGCCCTACAGGAAATCTACGTGCAGGATAGAGCCGGCCATCCGGTCCCCCTGGAATATCTGGTTACCTTTGAATACAGGCAAGGGGCTCCGGTGCGATACCGCCGCAACTTGCTGCCGATTACGACGGTCTTTGCCGATCTGGACCGATCAGTGGTGCAGCCGGTGACCATCCAAATGGCGGCTGATGCAGAGATGCAGGCAGATATGTCTGACGAGCCGCTTGCCGTGCGTTGGCTTGCCCCACCCGAGGTGTCCTCTCAAAAGGCAGAGCTGTACTGGTCCGGGGAATGGGAAATGACACGCGACGTCTACCGCGATCTTGGTGCAGCCGGTCTTGTGGTTATGCTGCTGATCTATTTGCTGTTGGCTGGGTGGTTCAAGTCCTACGCGCTGCCATTGCTGATTATGCTACCCATCCCACTGATCGGTATCGGGGTCATCCCTGCACATTGGCTATGGGGGATACCTATTGCCGGAACCGGTGTGCTCGGTATGATTACCCTCGCTGGCATCGTGGCGCGCAATTCGATTCTTCTGGTGGATTTCATCAAGCAGCGCGAGGGTGAAGGCATGGAGCTACGGGAAGCTGTGCTACAAGCTGGCGTGATTCGCACGCGCCCCATTCTGCTGACGGCTGCGACGGTCATGTTCGGGAGCGGGGTCCTGATCTTTGAACCCTCGTTGAAACCGCTGGGCCTGACCCTGGCCAGCGGTGTATTGTTTTCCACGCTCGTGACGCTCGTACTGATCCCCATTCTCTATTTTCATGTCCATCAGCACAGCAATGCCGGATACATCCGCCAGCTGATGTGAGGGCTTAGATGAAAGTGGCCACCGTGTAAGGTTTTACGAAGACGAAAATACCTGATTCTACTGATAGAGCAAGCTCGGGTGCCCGTGTAGGTTGACAGGGTGAAAGCAGATACGAAAAGGAGATAAGAAGCCATGATCAGAACCGTCACCGTTTATACAGGCGATAGCGATTGTGCACAGGCTGCACAGCAACACGCGATTGCATTGGCGAAACACGTTTCGGCCCGCTTGAAGATTGTTGGTCTTGGCGACGCGAAACAGGGCTTTCGTGATGGAAGTAGCACGGAATCGGTTGCAGACCTTATGCAGCGTAAACGGGCGTCGCTAGCTGAGACGGCGGAAAGAGCCGGAGTCCGGGTTGTCTCCGATGTACGGGGCAATGGGCTGAAGCGGGGCTTGCTGGAAGAGGCACGGGAAACGGATGTGCTTGTTCTGGGGCTGCCCACGGAGGCCGATATGGCATCCGACGATGCTGCCACACATCTTGTCCGGAAGGAACGACCTGTTCTCCGGAAGGCCCATTGCGCGCTGCTGCTTGTCAATCAGCCTCCCGTGCCCGTAAAGCGCATCCTGGCATGCTACGATGATGAGCCTGTGGGCCAGCGGATGCTGCAGATGGCTGGTAGCATCGCCGAGGCATATCAAGCACGTATCGGGGTCTTTGCCAATGAAAACGACTTGGCCAAGGCGCGGGAGCTTGCTGATGCAGCCAAAGCATATCTGGAAGGTTATGATGTTCCTGCCATTGACACGATCGCCGTATCACGGCCGAAAGGTTCCAGGGTAGAGATTCTCCATGCAGCCGAGTCTTTCGAAGCGGATCTGATCACCATGGGCGAAGAGGGACATAACTGGCTGGAACGGATGTTTTGTAAAAACGTGGCCGAACGAACGGCAATGGCGACACCGGTTCCGCTTCTCATCGTCAGGTGAAGCGGAGGAGTTGTAGACTGTGTGGCGGGCGCAGTGGATGGTCTCGGCGCGGAGCGACGTGGGGCCTTCGAACAACAGGGCTGCCCCATAGGTTTGCATGCTCAACATAATGGTGGTTCAGGGCATGTCTCGCCATAGCGCAACTCCGTCAGATCCTGCGCTTGCGGCAATTGTCTGGCTGCTTCACGCAAGGCGCTTCGCAGTCCTTCTTCCAGCGTAGGATGATAGAAGGGCATGCTCATCAAGTTCCACGCCTAGTTTCTCTAGTCGCAGTCCGTCCAGATTAGGGCGCACACCCATGGCGACGAGTACCCGGTCAACCGTAACATGTGTCTCCCCGGCTTTTACTATGAGTGCCCTGTTATTCGCCTCAACCTCGGCTTTCTGTCCCACATGTATGGGGAATTCCTTGTTGATACGAGAAACCAGAGTGGCATTTACCTCAGGATCACTGAGTCCACCAAGGGTATCCAGTGCATCGAATCCGGTAACAGCTACGCCCAACCGGGAGAGGGCTTGACTCAACTCCAGTCCGATGGCTCCCAGCCCGATCACCGCCATTCGATGTGGCAGATCTGTCTGTTCGAACAGGGATTCGCTCGTCAAGACCCGCTTGCCGAAATCACGCCAGGCGGATGGAACGATCGGTTGCGCCCCAGTCGCAATGATAAACCGGTCCGCATGGATGATCTGATCATTCACCTGTATGTGATGGGGGGATACAAATGTTGCATGCCCTTCAATCAGGTGATCCCGGGCTCGTTCACGTGTGGCCTCAATCATCCCATTCGTGAAAGCGTCGCGACTGGCACGAACCTGTTTCAATACGGCGGGAATATGGACAGCAGGTCTGGACGTCTCATCCGCGGTTTGATTGTACTCATGAGCCGCCCGGTCGATATCATGCGCAATCCGGATGAAAGCCTTGGACGGCATACAGCCAGTCCGGGCACAGGTTGTTCCCAACGGCCCCTGATCTATCAGCAGGTAGTCATCGGTGATGTTTTGCACCTGCCGCAGGGCCGCAATCCCGGCACTCCCGGCACCAATAATAACAATGTTCGTTTTTTTGTTCATGATGATCTACGCAATCGTGACATCGTCGCAGAGGTATACGTTCTGTACGGCATTGAGGATGGCTACGCCATCGCGTCTGGGTTTTTGAAAGGCCTTGCGCCCCGTAATCATGCCCATGCCGCCGGCGCGCTTATTGATGACGGCCGTGCGTACGACTTCCTCCAGATCATCCTTGCCGGATGAAGCGCCACCGGAGTTGATCAGTCCGGCGCGTCCCATATAGCAGTTTGCCACCTGATACCGGGTCCACTCGATGGGATGCTCCTGTGCAAGTTCCGAATATACCTTGTCATCGGTCTTGCCAAAGGACAGATCGCGGAAGCCCCCATTGCAGGAGGGTTGTTTCTGTTTGATGATATCGGCTTGCATCGTAACGCCGATGTGGTTGGCTTGGCCGGTAAGATCGGCCGAACGCTCGTAGTTCTGGTCATCGGTGCGAAAGGCGGCATTGCGCACATAGCACCATAGTACGGTGAAAAGACCGAGGCGATGCGCGTGCTCGAAAGCCTGTGCAATTTCCACAATCTGCCGTCGGCTTTCCCGGGAGCCGAAATACACCGTGGCACCAACCCCGACCGCCCCCATGTTGAAAGCCCGTTCGACACTACAGAACAGGGTCTGATCGTAGATGTTCGGATAGGTCAGCAGCTCGTTGTGGTTCAGTTTTACAATAAAGGGTATCTTGTCTGCATACGCCCGGGCAACGGAACCCAGTACGCCGCCGGTGGATGCAACCGCATTGCAACCACCCTCGATCGCCAGTTCGACAATATTTGCCGGGTCAAAATAGTCTGGATTGGCGGCAAAGGCGGCTCCGGCGGCATGTTCAAGACCTTGATCCACGGGCAGGATCGACAAATACCCCGTTCCTCCCAGGCGTCCGTGCCCGAAGACGGTGCGCAGGTTACGGATGACGGCTTCAGAGCGATCCGAGGCATGTACGACCCGGTCCACAAAATCGGACCCCGGCAGGTGTAGACGTTCCTGGCCGATGCCTTTGCATTTGTATGACAATAAACCGGTGTCCTGACCAAGCAGCTCTTCAATTCTCTGGATCATGATCTCTTATCCTCCTTTTCGATTGGCTTGCCTGCGATTGCGACAGGCATCCGCTGATGGGCATGCCAATGTTCGGCACGTAACAGCAGAATCCTATCGAACCTGCCGGTGCCTGAATATCAGGAGATGGTGTATGTAGCACTTCCTTTTGCCTTAGAACCGATCGTTTCGGGCTAGGGTTTCTAGAAGAGCAATATACCGCCTTGTGCCGATAGCATGATGAGGCGGTTTTACATAGGCTTGCATCACATTGGAAAAGGTAGCAACACGAAACAGCGAAAGGAGA
>CAZRCN010000019.1:16221-28623 GCA_964598575.1 uncultured Victivallales bacterium
AGGAGAGACATGACAGAAAGACGCGAAAAAGTACAGGAATGTGAAGACGACCTGTTTTGTGGGATTAACACGCCGGGATCGTTAGATCCGGAAAACATGACGGATCTGGAAAAGAAGCATGTTCCGGTGATATCGGCACCGGCGACGGTCAAGCAGGACGAGTGCTTCGAAGTGGTGATAGAAGTGGGGAAATACAAGAAGCACCCCAGCGAACCAGGGCACTTCATCGACTTTGTGGAGTTATATGCGGACCACCGTTATATTGCCCGCAGTCATTTCACGCACACTACGACTTGCCCCACGGCCAAGTTCTGCGTGAGCCTCGACCATATCCATGCCGAGCTGCGTGCCTTTGAGCATTGCAATTTACATGGCACCTGGGAGGGTGTGAAACCTCTCGTGGTAGAGGCCTAAGTAGGGCATAAACCATTGCAAGCTGCGCCCCGGCGGGCGCAGCTTGTTTATCATCAGAACACGATAGAACACCTAAGAGGAGCACAGCACATGAACCCACGCATGATAGCGACTATGTCAGCAGCAACCTTGACCCTCAGTCTTCTTTTGGCAGCAGCACCGGTTGCTGCGCATTGTGAGATCCCTTGTGGCATTTACGGGGATCGTATGCGCATCGACCTGCTTCAGGAACATTTTGAGACCGTACGGACGTCGATGCAGGCCATCAACAAACTGGAAGCGGCCGAAGAGCCCAACGCCAATCAGTTGGTACGCTGGGTTGTTAACAAAGATGCACACGCCAATAAGATCCAGGAGATTGTTTATCAATACTTCATGAATCAGCGCATCACACCAGTCGACAAGAGCGACAAAAAGGCCTTCAAGCCGTACGCAAGGCAGATCGTCCGGCTCCATCGCATGCTGGTGCAGGCCATGAAATGCAAGCAGAGCACGGATGAATCGCATGTGGATGCACTGCAATCCCTGCTCAAAGCCTTCGAGAAAGACTATTTCAAGACGGCTGAACACGATCACGAGTAGACCCCAAAGTGCGTGCCTCCTGGCGTGCCAGGAGGCATCACCCCGCAACGATCATGATGTATGCTCCCGGAGCTGTTCGCCGCTGTCCGTCCCTCAGGTACACATTGCTCATACGATCATGATGGAAAAAGGGCGAGGGGAAGCAGAGTGCTGGGCACGAACGCCTCGCCCTGGAATACGGCCTGCGTTCCGGCATCTTTCACGCCCAGCATTGCTGCTTCCGGCCAGTCCAGCATGGTTGGTTTTCACGATCGATTCCCGTTTCTTACGCCAGCGACCAAGCCGCATCAAAGCTTTCGCGGATGGCTTCGGCCACCCGGCGTGGCTCGACCGCATCGCCAACGATGCGGGCCTGCGGAAAGGCATCACGCCATTGTTTGATCTGGCTCCGGGGTGGAGTGAGGCCCAAGGACAGCACGACCCAATCCGCATCCTGCGTTTCTTTTTCGCCGGATGCGACGTCCTCCAGTTCGATAGCGCCATCACGTACTTGTGATAGCCGTTGACCGGTCCGTATGTGTACGCCAGCCTCCTGCAACCGCTTTTGGATACCGAGTCGGTTGATCTGGTTCGTGTTGGGCGCAATATCCGATAGTTGTTCGATGACGTTCACGCTCATACCGCGGCTGGCATACATGTCGGCGATTTCGCAGCCCGTTAATCCGCCGCCTACAACGGCAATCTTGTGGTCCGTATTCATCGAGGGATGATCCTCCAGCGCTTCCAATGCGGTTATGACTCGCTCGCCGGGTATGCCGGGAATCGTATCCGGCACAATCGGTTCTGCCCCCATGGCCAGCAGTACCGCGTATGGGTTGGTCTCTTTTACCTGCTCCGGCGTTATGTCCGCGCCCAAGCGGGTTTCGATACCAAGCGACTTGACTTGTAGCACCAGATAGTCCCGGTACCACTGGATTGCATCCTTCCCAGGGGGACGGCACCCCTGAATCAGCTCACCGCCCAATGCGTTGCGTTTCTCGTAGATTACCGGCCGGAATCCGCGCCGGGCAAGTACGCACGCTGCCTCCATGCCTGCCGGACCGCCACCAATAATGGCAACATCTTCTACCGCGCCATCATGCGGTGGAAGGGGAAATTCCGACTCTCTCCCGGTGCGGGCATTGACGGCGCAGGCGATATGATTGGGTGCAAAGATCCGATCCACGCAATAGAGGCAGGAAATGCAGGGCCGGATTTGTGCATCCAATCCGGCGGTGGCTTTGTGGGCCCATTCCGGATCAGCCAGCAAACTGCGGCCGAGGGCAATGAAGTCGGCTTTACCACTGGAAAGAACCTCTTCGGCAAAAGCCGGCTGCCGGATCACGCCAACCGTCACAACGGGTATATCCACCTTTGCCTTGATAGCTTCCGCCAGATACACCCGCCAGCCCTGCTCGTAGGTAATAGGCTCAAGCAGCGTGGGCATGCTCTCATACGTACCGCAACTGACATGCAGGGCATCGGCGCCATGCTCGGCCAGATGCTGGCCGATGGCAATACCGTCGTCCAATGTCAGGCCACCTTCGACAAACTCATCCGCGCTGTAGCGGGCCATCACTGGAAAGTCCTGTCCGCATGCTTGCTTGACGCCTTCCAGTATCTCGGTGAAGAACCGCATGCGATTTTCAAAGCTGCCACCGTACGCATCCTCGCGTTGATTGGTATGCGGGCTACTGAATTGGTTAATCAGGTATCCGTGCGCGCCATGGAGCTCCACGCCGTCGAATCCCGCGGTTTGACAGCGAACTGCTGCTGCAATGAAGTTTTGCACGAGATCGCGGACATCTTCCGTAGACAGGGCCCGCGGCGTTTCCCCGACGGCTTGGCTGGCAATGGCACTGGGTGCAACAATTTGTTTGCCGCCGCATATGTTGCTGTTGGATTGACAGCCGGCATGATGCAATTGGCCGAAGATCCGCGCACCGTATGTCTGTGCCGCTGCGGCCAGCCGTCCCAGCCCAGGAATGAAGCGGTCGTCATCGGCTCTCGTCTGCACGGCCACAGCTTTGCCCAGCTCCGGTTCCACCGCCAGGATTTCGGTCACAATCAGACCGGTTCCGCCGCGTGCCCGTTCGGCATAGTAGGCGATCTGGTGGTCACTGACATGCCCGTCGGGCATTCCCAGTAACGTTCCCATGGGTGCCATCACAATCCGGTTACGAATCTCCAGATTGCCAATGTGTCCAGGCTCGCAGAGCTTGCGGTATTTCATCATCATTCATCCTCTCGTTCTGGTTGTTCTCAGGTATCCCACAGCGGTGCAAAATCGGGGTTTATCAACCGTGTGCTGTGCTCTCCCGAGCCGATTTTTGCGAGATCGTCATCGTCGAGTTCGAAATCGAAGATGTCGAGGTTCTCGCGCAGATGCTTTTCGCTGCTGCCCTTGGGGATGGCGGCAACGCCTGTCTGTCGCACGACCCAGCGCAGGGCCACCTGGGCAGCCGTCTTATTGTGCTTGTTGCCGATTTCCATCAACTGTTCATCCTTGGCCACGCGTCCACGGGCTAGGGGACTGTACGCTACGACGGCGATACCTTCCTCGCGACACACTTGCATAGGCGGGCCTTGGCGGATATAGGGATGATACTCGATTTGATTGCAGAATAGCGGTTCCTCGGTTGCGGCCAGGGCCTTCTTGAGCCAGGTGACCGTGAAATTACTGACGCCCAGATCCCGTATCTTGCCTTCCTTTTTGCATTCAGCCATGGCACCCAGTGTATCCTCCAGTGGCACGGCACCATCCGGCCAATGGATCAACAGCAAATCTACATAGTCGGTCTCCAAGTCGCGTAAACTGTCCTCACAGGATTGGCGAACGCCGTCCGGGTCCAATTGCCCCAGCTGCAGTTTTGTTGTGAGGAAGATCTCTTCGCGGGGTACGCCCGATTCACGAATGCCAGCGGCTACTTCCTTCTCGTTCTTGTACATCCGGGCCGTATCCACGTGCCGGTATCCTAGCGATAGGGCTGTCTTTACGGCCTCCCGGCACGCATCACCTTCCAACTGGAAGGTACCTACTCCGAGTACCGGCATTTTGCCGGCTCCACGTTCAATCGTGGGCATGGTCGCTGCTTCATTTTTCTCTGTTGTCATGTCGGTTTCCCTTTCTGTTTTCCCTGTCACTTCACCGATTTTTATCCCTTACTCTACATGTATTACTTTTCCAACTGCCGGATCACATCGATGACACTATCGGGATTCAGCGAGATCGAGTCGATGCCTGCTTCGACGAGGAAAGTGGCAAAATCCGGATGATCGCTGGGGGCCTGGCCGCAAATGCCGACTTTGCAGTCGTGGGCATGCGCGCCTTCGATAATGGTGCGGATAGCCTGCTTTACGGCCGGGTTCCGTTCGTCAAACAGATCGGATAATTCAGCCGAATCGCGATCAACCCCGAGGATAAGTTGTGTCAGGTCGTTGGTTCCGATTGAGAAGCCATCGAAGCGCTCGGCAAACTGTTCCGCGAGGAACACGTTGGAGGGGATCTCGCTCATCATATAGAGCTGCAAGTCCTGTTCGCCGCGTTTCAGGCCGTTTTCGCCCAGTACCTCCAGCACCTGGTCAGCTTCTTCCAGCGTGCGGCAAAACGGAATCATGATGTGGATGTTTGCCAGGCCGACCTCCTCACGTGCCTTCTTGAGGGCCTTGCATTCCAAGGCGAAGCCATCGCGATATTGTGCACTGTAGTAGCGGCTCGCACCGCGAAAGCCCAGCATCGGGTTTTCCTCATCGGGCTCGAATGGTGCTCCGCCGATCAGGTCTGCATACTCGTTTGTCTTGAAGTCGCTCATGCGCACAATGGCCGGCTCAGGATATTGCGAGGCGGCAATGGCGGCAATGCCGCGGGCCAGATGATCCACAAAATAGGCCTGTTTGTCCTCGTAGCCACGCGTTAACGCCTTGATCTGCTTGCGGGCCTCTTTGTCCTCCACGTCATCGAAGCGGCACAGGGCCAGCGGGTGAATCTTGATGATATTGTTGATAATGAATTCCATGCGCGCCAAGCCGATGCCGTTGGCCGGTAAGCGCCACCACCGGAAGGAAGCCGGCGGACTGGCAATATTCATCATGATCCGCACGGGTGGTTCCTTCAGGTTTTCCAGATCAATATCGTTTTCCTCATACTCCAGTATGCCGTCATATACATGACCCTCATCCCCTTCCGCACAAGACACCGTCACTTCCTGTCCATCCTTGAAGGTATCGGTTGCCTCATCGGTGCCAACCACGGCTGTCAGTCCAAGCTCACGACTGACGATAGCGGCATGGCTGGTGCGTCCACCAAGGTCTGTGATCAGGGCAGCCGCTTTTTTCATAACCGGGACCCAGTCGGGATCTGTCATCTCTGTTACCAGCACATTGCCCTCTTCAAAGTCGTCAATGTCTTCCGCATCCAGAATCACTTGCACCTTGCCCGATCCGATGCCTTGCCCGATCGAAAGCCCGGATAGTAGCTTTTCGCCTTTTTCCTTGAGCTTGTACGACTTAAGGGACGTCGCCAGCTTCTGGGATTGAACGGTTTCGGGGCGTGCTTGCACGATAAACAAGTCGCCGTCCTTCCCGTCACGGGCCCATTCCATGTCCATCGGCTTGTCGTAGTGCTTTTCGATGGATGCCGCCCAGCGAGCAAGCTGCACGATCTTATCGTCTCCGAGCACAAAGGCCCGCTGTTCCCGGCGTTTTGTATCCACATTACGCGTCGTTTTGTTGCCGCCGCGCGCATAGATCATCTTTTTCTGCTTGTCACCACAGGTTTTCTCTAGAATCGGTACCAGCTTTTTATTGTCCAGCAGAGGTTTGAACACGCGGTATTCATCGGGGTTGACGGTGCCCTGTACCACATTTTCCCCCAGTCCCCAGGCGGCATTGATCAGGACTACATCCGGATATCCCGTTTCGGTGTCGAGCGAGAACATGACCCCCGATCCACCTTGATCTGCCCGCACCATCTTTTGGACGCCGACCGAAAGGGCAACCTTCAGGTGATCAAAATCCTTTTCTTCGCGATAGGCGATCGCCCGATCTGTGAAGAGGGATGCATAGCAATTCCGGCAGGCATCCAGTACATCGTTGGCACCCGACACATTCAGGAAGGTTTCCTGCTGACCGGCAAAGCTGGCATCCGGCAGATCCTCCGCCGTAGCGCTGCTGCGGACGGCAACCGGCAGATCCTCTGTGTCTTCGCGCTTGCACAAATCCTCGTAGGATGCACGGATCGCTTCTTCTACCTCAGCCGGAAAGGATGCCTCGCGGAACAGTTTGCGAATACGTTTGCCGGCCCGATCCAGCGACTGTTTTTCCGCACGCAGCTCGTCTAACTCCTTGGCCAGTTTGTCGCCAATCTCGTTGTCCTCAATATACAACCGATAGGCGTCGGCTGTTGTGGCAAACCCGGCGGGCACACGGATGCCCTCTTCCTTGAGGGTCCGGATCATTTCGCCCAGCGAGGCATTCTTGCCGCCTACGGAAGAAACATCCTGGTTCGTGAGGTCTTCCATCCGCCGTGCATATGTTGTTTGTTTCGTCATAATCGGTATCCCTTTGCCCTTGCATCTTTGGTACAACGTTTTGTCATTGCTGCAACCCTATAGATTGGGGCATGCAAACACCATCGGGCAAAGTCATGACTTTGTGCTTCGACTTTCCTGAGGCAACGACATCATGAGCTACTAAAATGCTGTCGGATGCTTTTCTCGTCTTCAGTCGTCAGCGACAGCTCGTCGTCGTAGGCGGGCGCCGATTTGATCTTTTCCCGCGTAGGTGTAACGGTGATGGACGTGCTGGCCCACTGAATCTCGCCAATGCCTTTTACCGGGAGAAGCACCTTCTTGGCAGGCAGCCAGTTGCGCGTATCGACGATAAGAAACTGGATAGACCAATTGCTGTCGTCGAAGATAAATCCCTCGACGTGTCCCAGGTGCCCGTCGGGGGCATGTATGTGGTATCCGGTGACTTCCTCTGCGCTTCGAACCTGCACTTGGGTTGTGACGGCATTTTCACTGCTGGCCCGAATGCTTTCATTGGCTTCTTTCTTGATCGAGTGTCCCACATCGGAGAGCAAGGGGGCGTCCTCTTCGGGGAGTGCCCACTGCCAATATTTTGCAATGAGGAGTTCCGACTCTTTGGATATGGGCATCACAGTATCTACGCCGGGACTGTCTTGTACTTCTTTGCTTGTGGCCGACAATAGAAGCGTCTGATCATCGTCACGAAAGCCATCGATGAGATTGGGGGTTAGCAGAACTTGATGATTCACGAGCCAGGAACTGGTCCGTACAATGAAGTGACGCACTTTCCACGATGTTTCATCAAAAAGCACATCGACTAAACGATACGCATCCTCATCCGATGTGCTGACACGGTACTCCTTCATTACATGATCCATTCGACGCAACATGCTTTACCTCCCTTTCTTTCCCATTATGCTTCTGAGAATACGATTGCCTCAAACACCTCGAACTGCGCCCCCTCTTGCCAACCATCTGCGGGTAGTCCCGCCTTCATTGCCAGATTGGAGAGCGTTTCCTCAAGCCCCCAGCCCTGCTCGGGCGCTACCTGGGGCAGAAAAACTGCTGCCCGGGCATGTTTCTGTAGCACAATGCCGTGTTTTCCGATTACAATATCCGTGCTGTTTTTGACGGGTTCCGGGGGCGTAAGAGCTGAAATTTCGAAATCGAGATCCTTGAGCTCGTTTATCGTAACGGGAGGGAATCTGGGATCATCGACGGCTGCATGGATCGCATGATCCATCACCGCTTGGTAGAGTGGACGGCGTGGCATGATCTCGCCGATGCAGCCACGCAGCCGGCCGTTTTTGTGCAGGGTCACAAAAGCCCCCATTACTTGTTTCATGCCAGCGGTAATGCCAATGGACACGTCGTCTGGCTCGGGGCGTTTCCCCTCGGTTAGGTACGTAGACAAGGTCCTGCGAGCCAACCGAAGCAGGCTCTGCTTCTCAGAGCCGGTGAAGCTCGGTTGCACGTGGTTGTCATCTTCTGCAGGCTTGCGGTTTTCACCGGCAGCATGTTCCCAGGTGCCGGTCACCGCGGCGGCCAGATAACTGACTGTATTGGCGTAATCGCCGGTTGCGCGTCCAGACGAGTCATACTTGAGCAAATGTAGCTGAGATGCATCCGCGAGCATCGACAGCAAAATGGTGATGGGTACTTGGCCGCATATCGTTGCGCCGGTCTCTTCGACATATGCCATAAAGCGGTTGGCCTGTTTCTGTTTCATCAAATCAAAAGCACCCATGTCCAGTTTTTCAATTTGTTCGGGAATATGATCGTGAAAGGGGGTATATCCGAACCGGTCGCCGTAATGTGTGAAGTCGCTACTCACGACCACCAGGGTCTGGTCGTCGATCAGGGCACGCAAAATGCCGCCAACCTGCCTTGCCGTTGCGAGGTCGAGCTGTCCACAGATGACGGGTACCAGTTTGAAGGTCTTCAGGGCACGCTGGAGCAGGGGGATTTCGATCTGAACGCTGTGCTCCTCCATGTGGGGCGTCGGGTTGATCGTGGCAAACGGATGTTTGGCGATTTCGGCCATGAAGGTCGTATCAAGCGGTACTTCGCCAAGGGGGGTAGCATAGTGGGTAGCATTTGGCATGCTGATGGTGTTGGGTAGGGCATAACGGTGGGTTGCCCCGAGGACGACTACCCGTGTATATGCTTTGCCAGCAATCTGCGCCATGCCAAAGCCGGCTGTTGCACCCGAGTAGGTGTAGCCCGCATGCGGCACTATCAGGGCGATGACCTTCTCGAGTTGATCGGCATCGGCGGCAGCGATATAACCGTCAATCTCCTGCGCCAATTGCTTCGCATCGGCGGTATACCACATGCCCGCCAGCCTTGATTCGAAGACGCGCTTGGCAGCCGTCGCTTTCGTTTGCTTTTCGTTTCCCGTCTTCATATTGTCCTCTCAACTCAACAGAATGTACGATTGCAGCGCGTACCAACGATAGCATGATCCGCGGCACATACAAATATCCAAGCATCAATCGGCACAAAGAAAAATCGGGCTCTGCGCACATTTCTGGTTCGAAATCCCTTAGCAATATCTCATGTTGGTCCGTGATCGAATTCCATGATCTGGGGGAAATTCGTAGTAACGCCCTGCTCCACGTGGTGATGCAGCACACTGTCGTGATCCACCCGCCCCCCCATATCGTAGGTAAAGTTGGTGACGCCGACATGTCGCATCCAGTAGCCGATCCGGGCGGCACCCGCACGACTGTAGCAAGAATGAAAGTGCCGATACTCGACCTGTGGTTCAGGGCGCGTCTGCCGCCATGCGGCGGGGGCCTCCTCGAAAAAGATTGGATTCAACCGGTGTGCGGTTGGAATCCGAAATTCTGTATCCGGCAGACGCGTCAATACGGCTTGTCCCTCGAATAGCTTCGCATTAGCGGGAACGTCCGTCGTGTAGAACGATCTTTCGTTAAAACAGACGAAATCAAGCATTTTGAGGCTACCCACGGTCTGGGGGCGGAAATAGTATCCGACAAACGGTCCGAATTGCAGTTGTCGTCCGTCACGGGTGAGTTGCAGCGTATCCAGGTAGCCACGAGGTACGGAAAGGGGTACGGATACTTCCCCCTGCGGGCGACACGAAACGCTGGCCGCCAGTACCATCGCTGCCATGATCCTGCCATACCACGTGTTCATGTTGCATCACCCGCTGGTGTTTGCCATAGCCGTCCGATCACCCAGATGCCTGCGCCAAAGGCAGCGCCGAGCATCATCACCGCGATGAACGGCTGGGTGACCCAGTCATGCAGGGAGATAGGACCAATATTCGTGGGCATGTACAGCCGCGGTATAAGATATGCATGAACGTGGGCAAAGGTCGCTGTACCCGCGAGACCGCCAAGGAGGGCAAATATGGCGTCTAAGCGACCCTCGCCGGCGGCTGCCCAGGTAGTGCCAGGGCAATAGCCGGAAAGGCCCCAGCCGACACCAAACAGGATACCTGCCATTCCGGTGGCAACGAGACTGGTTGGCAGAATGACCGTACGGCCTACATCGAGCGATTGAAGTCCCAGCAGTCCACATGCGGAGAAGATGACTGCCGCCAGCATAAATTGCGGAATCCGCGGATCAAGCATCAGGTGGGCGCGTGCCATCTTGTCCGGATTGGTTGCGCCAATGCGCTGTATAACGATGCCAAAGGCAATGCCAGAAAACAAGCCGAGTAGCACAGCATTCATGATGGTTCCTCCTTCCCTGCCTTTCCATAGAGCAAGCGTGCTGTGACCATGGCCATTATAAAGATCAATGCCCCGAAATAGAGACCACTCAGCGCCAGTTGGGTTGAGCCCGAAATAAACAGGCCCAGGGTGCAACCTCCCGCGAGCCGCGAGGCAAACAGGATCAGGAACCCTGAGCAAAATGTAAGCAGATAGCGTTTCCAGCGCGCTGGCCCAAAACGTTTTTGCCAGATGGGCGGGACGTCATGTACCTTCTCCCGCGTGGACAAGGCCGCGATGAAACCGCCAATGGCCATCCCAAGGACAAAGGCCATCAGCCAGGATCCGGGGCCTGGTATTGCTTCGTAATGCGCATTTCCCCCGGCATAACCGGGCGCAACCGCCTGCCAGAATCCTTTCAGGACGCTGACAAACCCACTACTTGAGGCCGGTGGTCCATGCGTGGCGAAAATAAAGACAATAATGCCTGCTAACGCCAGCGCGGACGGCAGCCAAGGCCAATAGGTTACTTGATCCTGTCGTTTCATTTTACCCTCCACAGGAAACATATCCCGTATCTGTACGATCCGGCGATCCAGATGATGTTTTCTCCGAAGCAGTAGAACGGCTTGCCGGATCCGCGCGGCCTGACTCTGTGGCTTTGCCCGGTAATTCACTGCTCGTCGGATTGTTTTCCTGTAACTCCGTTGGCATATAGTTGCGGTGATCCCCCCATTCGTTCCACGAGCCTTCAAACAGGATCGGATCCCTGAACCCCATCAGACGCAACACAAAATAGCTGAACGAGCCGCGCCGGCCGGAGTGGCAATACACCACGGTCGCGAGATCGGCATCGATCCCGCGATAGGTCTCCTGTAGCTCGGCATAGGGCTTGATCAGCTTGGTTTCCTCATGCGCCCAAGCCTGCACATATTCTATATTCATCGCACCGGGAACATGACCAAGCTTTAGCGGCTGGTCGTTCATGTCTGTATTGCCGGTTTCTCCCAGGTACTCGTCCCGTGAACGAACATCGATGATCTGATAATACGGATCACCCAAGCGCTTAAAGACAAAATCGACGCTGCCCCAGGGACGGGAACGAATATCCTCCTGATCTGCCTGATAGAGGACTGGCTCCAGTGACGCAGGTTCCGTTGCAACGGCACCACCAACTGCCTTCCATGCATCGATTCCGCCGTTGAGCAGTTTCTTGTTCTCATGGCCGAGCACATCCAGGACCCAGAAGACATAGGAAGCGGTAGCACCTCCGTCGCGTTCGACCGAGTCGTACAACACCAGGGTGTCAGTGGGCAGGATACCGGCTTTGCCCAATATCTCTTGTGCCTGTTCGGCACCGACGAACAGGCTGCCTATCTGGCGTGTTACGTTGTTGTATCGGAATGAACGCCAGGGAAGTCGAATCGCTCCGGTAATCAAGTCATCATGGAAATATTCATCCGTTCGTACATCAACTACGATAAGGTTTGTATCCTGGATATGCTGCTGTAACCAATCTGCCGAGACCAGTAGATTGGCGTTGGGGTAGTCGGCCTCGCTTGTTGCTTGCAAGGCAGATGCCAATGTCCAGGTTACGCCCAGAAACAACAGGATCCCTATCGCCGTATACCGTGCAAGGCGTGGTGTCGTCATGATTGCCATACTCCTTCCTTTTGCTTTCCGGCTGCTTGCCATAGACATGCTCTGCGAAGTACGGCAAACCTATCCACAGGCTTCTTTTTCCGCCATCGGGGTAATCATGATATTACCCTTCGACTTTCCTTAGGCAGGGTGGGGGTGGCCACGCTGCCCAGCTACCGATCTGATGCCATTGGCCCTGGCCAACGCACACCGCCTGCAGAAGTTCGGGGCATAAAACGTTTGTTTCGTGCTGCATCGAAAAAAAAGGCTCAATCCGAACGAAAACGGGGACGGAAAACGCGGGTGCACAAGCAGCCGCCGTGACCCTGCGTCGCCCGTAAAGGGGCTATGCAGGGCACAGCAGCTATGGGGGAAGGTGTGAATGACGGGCTTGATGCTGAGGATCTGCGACCGGAAGCTTGAAGCCCGGCAGAGAGGAAAACGGGCTCGGGGGTTTCCTCTTACTTGCTGATTGGCAGCCGTGCACGTGAAGCCGTTTGTCAGCTGACGGCAGGAAGCTGACAGGCGGCTTGACGTGACCGGCGTTCCGCGAAGGGCTGCGACCGTGTGAAGAA
>CAZRCN010000020.1:0-28224 GCA_964598575.1 uncultured Victivallales bacterium
GGCCATGTGCCACGAAATGACTAAAACGAACCCACAGATTCTGCGGAAGAGCCAACTTTTTTGGCTTTCTTCGGGACCGTCCGGAGACGAGATCAAGGCAAAAGATTAAGGAGCTTATGCTCCACCCCTAATCGTTCGCCTTAATCTGAGTTAAATGGGAAGCTGCATATTGTGTGCATAGGAAAGCAAAACCCAATATGTAGTATAACAACTGGAAGGTACAGACTAGCCGCCCACTCCGCCCCCTCCCTGGTCACAAAAAAAACGCAGGAAAGCATGCTTTCCTGCGTTCTGTAACACGTGCTGTCCGGACCGTTCTACGCGGCGGTTTCTTCCGCTTCTGCTTCTGGTTCACCGGCTGCAACCAGCGGTCCAACCCACTCGAGAATGGCCATCTCGGCCCCATCACTGCGACGCTTGCCTAGCTTCAGTATGCGGGTATACCCACCCGGACGTCCTTCGCATAACGGGACAATGTCGCGAAACAATGCCGCCACGGCATCCGGCTGTCGTAAACGCGATGCCACCAAGCGCCGCGCCGAAAGACCCCCCTTGCGGGCCAGCGTCACCAGCTTTTCCGCCTCTATCCGCGCCAGCTTGGCTTTTTGCACCGTCGTCTTGATCCGACGCTGCTTCACCAAATTACATACCAAGGCCGACGTAAGTGCCTTACGGTGCGATGGGCTCCGCCCCAGTTTTACACTTCTTTTTTGATGTCTCATTCTTCCTCTCCCGCTGCAATGGGTGGTGTCTCAAGCAGGGCCGGATCAACGGGCACGCCCAGCCCAAGCCCCAGATCTTCCAGCTTTTCTTTGATTTCGTTTAACGATTTCTTCCCGAAATTGCGGTACTTGAGCATATCCTGTTCGGTCTTCATCGCCAACTCACCAACCGTCGTGATGTTGGCGTTATTCAGGCAATTCGCAGCTCGCACGCTCAATTCAATCTCGTTCACACTCATGTTCAGTTTGTGGCGCAGCTCTTCTTGATCCGTGCTTTCTTCTACTTCGCCCGTCTCAAATTCAATTTCCTTGCTGTCGTATTCCACAAATACATCCAGGTGGTGGCCCAGAATGGCCGCCGACAAGCGCATGGCCTCGTCCGGCGCAATGCGCCCGTCGGTCCAGATCTCCAGATCCAGCTTGTCATAATCCGTCCGCTGTCCAACACGCGTATTCCCCGTCTGGAAATTCACCCGGCGCACGGGACTGAAAGCGGCATCGATCGGAATCAAACCAATTTCCTGCTGCGGCTTCTTGTTCCACTCGGCCGGACGGTACCCGCGGCCAACTTCAAATGTCAACTCCATCGAGAGCGTTTTTGCATCCGAAATCGTGGCAATCTGCAAATCAGGATTCAGGATCGTGCCGTATTCGCCTACCTCGATGTCGCCCGCCGTGACAGGCCCCGGGCCCTGGACGGATAAGCGCAGCACGCGCGGCTCCCGCACGTCTGTCTGCACCAGTACCCGTTTCAAATTCAGAATGATGTCGGTTGCATCTTCCAAAACCCCATCAATGGCGCAGAATTCATGCGCGGCCCCGTCTATGCGAACAGCCGTAATGGCCGCACCCTCTATCGAGGATAGCAGTACGCGGCGCAAAGCATTTCCCATCGTCCGCGCATAACCTATCTCAAAGGGTTCTGCTGTGAATTTTGCGTATTCAGCGGTGGCCGTACGCTCTTCTTTTACCACCTGACTCGGTTTCTCAAACTTACTCACTCGTATGGGCATTGCTGTTCTTCCTCGCTTCCCTATCCATTAACCGATGCTATCTCGCCGGCAATACCGGCTGTTCCAACCGCTTGTTTCCCTACACCCTGCGACGCTTGCGCGCACGGCAACCGTTGTGGGGAACCGGCGTTATGTCCTGGATCGCAGTAACGCTTAATCCAGCCGACTGCAATCCACGCACCGCACTTTCCCGACCAGCACCTGCACCTTGCATCCGCACTTCCACTTCGTGCATGCCTTTCGCGGCAGCAGCTCGTGCAGCCTCCTGCGCAACGAGGGTAGCTGCAAACGCGGTGCTTTTACGCGATCCCTTGAAACCAGCCTTGCCCGCACTACTCCAGGCTATAACGCCGCCCTTGGGGTCACTGATCGCCACCTGCGTGTTATTGAAACTCGCACGGATATGCGCAATCCCTGCCGGAATGGCGCGCCCGCGCAGTTTCGACCGCTTTACCGGTTCTGCCGTCTCCGTTGACGCTGCGGCCGGACTGGCTTGCGCCGTCGCCGCTTCTGCGTTCTTCGGGGCTTCGGCCGTCGCCGTCGCAGCCTGTTCTTCGTTTTTCTTCTCTTCCGCCATGCTTGTGCTCTCCTCTACCATGCCATCAACCGTTCAGAATGCCCGAAACCCTACTTCTTTGCCGCTGCACGCGCCTCTTTGCCCCGTATGGCACCCACCGTCCGGCGTGGCCCCTTGCGTGTGCGGGCATTTGTGCTCGTTCGCTGCCCACGTACCGGTAACCCACGACGATGCCGCAGACCGCGGTAGCTGCCTATACTAATCAGGCGCCGGATGTTGCCTGTCACCTCGCGGCGCTTATCCCCCTCGACCCGGTACCCGCTCTGCATCACATCAAGTAGGCGACGCAGCTCTTCCGCCGACAAATCATCCGCTTTCTTCGTCGGGTCCAATTTGGCTTTTTCTATGATTTCCGTCGCCAACGTAGGCCCAACCCCGTAAATGTAACGCAACGCATATACAATCTGCTTGCGACCCGGTATATCCACTCCCAATACTCTCGGCATGTCTCTCTGCTCCTTACCGCTTGTTTCCTGACATCATCCCATTAGCCCTGCCGCTGCTTATGCCGCGGATTCGTGCAGATCACCCGCACCACGCCACGCCGCTTAATCACGCGGCACTGCTCACACATTTTCCGAACCGATGCTCTCACTTTCATGTTCTTCCCCTCAATAAAATTACAGAGCCCCTCATCCTATATGCTCTTACCGCTCTCGTCTACAAAAAAAATCAACACTGGGTAAGAATCTCCGGGCCATCCGGCCCGATCAGAACCGTGTGCTCAATATGCGCGGACGGACGCTTGTCTTTTGTAACGACGGTCCATCCATCATCCAGCACCTCGACTGCTTTTCCTCCCATATTCACCATGGGCTCTATCGCCAATGTCATGCCCTCTTTCAATAGCGGTCCTTTACCGGGCCGCCCGAAATTCGGCACTTGTGGGTCTTCGTGCAGCGATCGCCCAATCCCATGCCCCACAAAATCCCGTACAACCGAGAAGCCCGCCTTTTCTGCTACAACTTGTACCGCATGCGAAATATCCGATACCCGCTTGCCCTTCCCGGCCTGTGCAATGCCTTCGTGCAGCGCCTTTTCCGTTGTCCGCACCAACCGCATCCAATCCGGATCCGTCACGCCGACCATAACGCTGGTTGCCGTGTCCCCGTAAAATCCGTCCAGCAGCACGCCAATGTCCAAACTGACTATATCCCCCAACTGTATCACACGCGGTCCCGGTATCCCGTGAACCACCTCTTCGTTTACCGAAATACAAATTTTTCCCGGGAAGCCCTGATACCCCAGAAAGGCGCAACTTGCACCTTCCGTCTCAATCAGCCCGCCCGCATAATCCGCAACTTCGGCCGTCGTCTGTCCGGGCGCAATGGATGCCGCTACCTTGTCCCGCACGCAGGCCGCCAAGCGGCCACTGGCACGTACACCCTCCAGATCCTTGCCGCTCTTACAGATGATCATCACTCACTCCAACCGGCAGCATCACCGGATTTTCCGTACCGCTGGTACTGCCTAGCGGCCCCGTCGGCCACGGATCCGTGCACCCCGCTCCAGAAAACCATCGTAGTGATGCATGACAAGATGCGACTCAATCTGGCGCACGGTATCTAGCATGACACCAACCATGATCAGCAGACTCGTGCCACCCAGGAAACGTGCCACCAGGATCGGAATATCAAAGTACCGTGCCAGTAAATCCGGCAATACCGCAATCGCCGTCAGGAACAAGGCCCCTGCCAGCGTAAGCCGCGTCATCGTATTATCCAGAAAATCGGCTGTCGGGCGTCCCGGTCGTACCCCGGGAATATACCCGCCGCTCTTCTTCAAGTCATCCGCAATCTGCAAAGGATTAAACTGCGTTGCCACCCAGAAATACGAGAAAAAGAGAATCATGGCGGCAAACATAACCAGATAAAGCGGTTGACCGCCTTGCAGCATGGCACCCAGCGTGCGGGTCTGCTCAATCCGCATCAACAGTGCCGCCGGAAACACGATGATCGCCGATGCAAAAATAATCGGCATGACGCCGGAATAATTGACCCGCAGGGGCATATAGGTGTTCTGGCCACCATAGACCTTTTTCCCGACCGTCCGGCGGGTGGTATGAACCGGAATCCGGCGAACGCCCTCGGTCAGCAAAACCGTTGCTGCCGTAACCAGGAATACCATGGCCAGTAACCCCGTCAATTCAAATGGTCCGAAGAGGGCCTGTCCCGCCACCGGCGTAAACAAATTGATCGTTTGCCCGATGGCCCGCGGTAAATCACTTACGATGTTAATCGTAATCACCAGCGAGATCCCGTTTCCGATGCCCCGCTCCGTGATCTGTTCACCCAGCCACATCATCAACATGGTACCCGTGGTTACCGCTAGCACCGTCACAAACCGAAAGCCCCATCCGCTAACCGCCGGTGAAACAATCTGGTCCCCACCGGGAATGCCGCCGAATCCGCGCTCCAGCGTTAGCGCCAGCAAGAATCCCTGTACCAGGCAGATTACCAGCGTCAAATAGCGCGTGTACTGCGTGATCTTCGCTCGTCCCGTGTCGCCTTCGCGGGCCAGTCGTTCCAACTGCGGAATCACAGCCGTCATCAACTGGATGATAATGGAAGCACTGATGTAGGGCATAATCCCCAAGGCACCCACCGCGCTACGCCCCAGCGCACCGCCACTGAACATGTTGATCATGCCCATCAAGCCGCCACCGAATTGCTCCGAGATGGCATCCATCACCCGTTGCAGCGCAGCCGCGTTCACACCCGGCGTCGGTACCAACGCCAGCACCCGGCAGACAAAAACCAAACCCAGCGTAAAAAGGATGCGCTGCCGCAGCTCGGGAATCTTGAAGCAGTTCGAAAACGCCTTTAACATACTACCTATTCCGTTTCGCAGCTTCCGCCAGCCGCCTCAATCTTGGTCTGGGCCGATGCACTGAAGGCCGATGCCTTTACCGTCAATTTTCGTTCCAGCTCCCCGCGACCCAGGATCTTGATGCCATCATGGCTGCCTTTGGCAAGCCCCGCCTTCAGCAACGCTGCCACATCCACAACATCCCCATCGGCAAAGCGATTGAGCGTCGATACGTTTACCCCGAAATATTCCGTGCGAGCCGGGTTCTTGAAGCCCCGCTTGGGCAAACGCCGAATCAGCGGCATCTGGCCACCCTCGAAGCCCAGCTTGCGCTTATGCCCCTTCCGCGCCATCTGTCCCTTATGCCCCTTGCCACTCGTCTTGCCCTTGCCTGAGGCCATGCCACGTCCCAGACGCTTTGCCCGATGCCGCGCGCCCGGGGTCTTGCTAAGTGTATGCAATTTCATGTCTGTCTCCCTTGCTGCCGTACCTGTCTTTAGACAGCTAGTTCACGTATCCGAGAAATTTCCTCGCGCGATCGTAGTTGCTGCAACGCATCCACGGTCGCCTTCACCACGTTTACCTTGTTGTTGCTGCCCAGCGACTTGGCCAGCACATCCCGATACCCCGCGACTTCCAGCACGGCTCGCACCCCGCCACCGGCAATGACACCGGTGCCCGGCGCCGCAGGACGCAACAGAACCTGGCCCCCCGAATAACGCCCCTCTACCTCATGCGGCAGGGTGCGCTCTTTCATGCGCACCTGGAATAACGTCTTACGGGCAATTTCGCCCCCCTTGCGAATCGCATCCGCTACCTCATTGGCCTTGCCAAATCCGTATCCCATTGTGCCTTCCCGGTTACCAACGACCACAATCGCACTGAAACTGAATCTGCGACCGCCCTTGACCACCTTCGAACAACGGTTCACAAATACCACCCGCTCCTCAAACTCGCTCTTCGGCGCATCTTTGCTCTGGTCCGCCATGCCTACTTCGCCTCCTTGCCATTCGTCAAACCGGATGCCAGTACGCCATCCACAATTGCCCGCACACGGCCATGGAATCGGAATCCCCCGCGGTCTACCACAAACCGCTTCAACCCCTTTTCACTGGCTGCAGCTCCCAGCCGCTTGCCGAGCGCTTCCGCACCGGCAACCGTCACCCGTTCATCCTTGCCACTGGTTGCTGCAACCAAGGTTCGGCCTTCTCTATCGTCTATCATTTGCGCATACATGCTGCTGTTCGAGATCATGATCGACAGACGTGGGCAATCCGCTGTGCCCCGCACCGTTTTCCTGATCCGCTTGTGCCGATGCACCCGCGCTTGCTTACGTGACTGTATTCTCATCTCGCCTCCTGCCCTTCAATCTCTCTATTAGGCCACTGTCTTGCCGACCTTGCGGCGGATACGCTCACCCTTGTATTGCACACCCTTGCCCTTGTACGGCTCTGCCGGATAAAAGGACCGGATCTGCGCGGCTACATCGCCTACTTGCTGCTTATCCATGCCGGATACTACGATTTCCGTGTTGTTGTTCACCGTCACCGTGACCGTCTCCGGTACCTTGAACGCTATCGGCGAAGCAAACCCCAACGAAAGGCTCAGTGTCGAGCCTTCCAGCGCTGCCCGGAAGCCCACACCATTGATCTGTAGCTCCCGCGTGAACCCATCCGTTACGCCCTTGACCATGTTGGCCAGCAAACTGCGGATCAGACCATGACTCGCACGGTACTCGTCCGAAACCCGCTTCACGCGCACTTCCGTCCCCTCACTCTCGACATCAATGCCTTCCGGCAATGACAGCGTCATCGTGCCTTTCGGCCCCTGTACCGATACCTGACGCTCTGCCTCCGAAAGCGTCACGCCCGAGGGCAGTTGAATCGGTTGTAATCCTATCCTGGACATGCTTTTCTCCTTACCAGATCGCGCAGAGCAGTTCCCCACCCGTGTTCTTTTCGCGCGCTTCCTTGTCCGTCATCAACCCCTGTGAGGTGCTTACAATTGCAATCCCCATTCCTCCTAAGATTCGCGGCAGCCCCGATGCTTTTCCGTACTTGCGCAACCCCGGCTTGCTTAAACGTTTCAACCCCCGAATCGCGGGCGTCTTGCGCGCTCCATACCGCAAAAATACGGTTAGCGTTTGCTTGGGACTCTCGCCCGAAACAGCATAGTCCCGGATGTACCCCTCCTGCTTCAACACCCGTGCAACCTCTGCCTTCATCTTGGATGTCGGCATGCTCAAACGGTCCTTGTCTGCTTGCACCGCATTGCGGATGCGCGTCAACATGTCCGATAATGGATCCCCTACACTCATATCTGCTCCTCGTTACCAGCTAGCCTTTGTGACACCTGGAACCTGCCCGTGCGACGCCAGTTCCCGGAAACAGATGCGGCACAAATGAAACTTGCGCATGTATGCTCGTGCCCGCCCGCAGCGGCTGCAACGATGATACGCACGCACACTGAATTTCGGCGTACGCTTCGACTTCTCCACTAATGCTGTCTTTGCCAATGTATCTCCTCCGTACTTTCTCAGGATGCAAACGGCATGCCCATCAATGTGAGCAAGGTCCGGGCCGCATCATCTGTCTTTGCCGTCGTTACAATCGTGATGTCCATCCCCTGCGTCGCCCCACTGTGATTGGGGTCAATCTCAGGAAATATCGTCTGCTCTTTCAGACCCAGCGTATAATTGCCGTGCCCGTCAAACCCTTTTTTCGATACCCCGCGGAAGTCACGAATCCGCGGTAGGGCCGCATTAATCAACCGATCCAGGAAATGGTACATACGCTCCTGTCGCATCGTTACCTTGGCCCCGATCATCATACCTTCCCGCAACTTGAAATTGGACACACTGCGGCGCGCCTTGCGGGCCAACGGTCGTTGCCCCGTAATCTGCCCCAATTCGTCCAGTAACCGCTTCTGGGTGTCCTTGTCGACTATGCCCATACCCATGTTAACCACTACCTTGCTCACACGCGGCAGCATCATGCGATTCCGCACCCCCAGCTTCTCCGCGAGGGCGGGCACTACTTCCTGCTGATATCGTTCTTTTATCGTTGCCATACACCCATCCTCAATCAAATACGTGACTGCTTGCCTTGCTCTGGCGCACGCGCCGGTTATCTGCGGCTGTGCGCGCCACCCGCACACCCCGCTTCACCTCCGGATCGTAAGGCATCAGGTTCGACAATGCGATGCCGCCCTCCACCTCAATAATCCCTCCCTGCGGTTGGTCGCTCGAGCGCTTGATCGTACGACGCTTGAGGTTCAACCCCTCAACCCGCGCACGGCCCTTCTCCCGATCCACCGCGAGCACCTTGCCGGTCTTGCCCGCATCTACCCCGGTGGTCACAACGACCTCATCACCCTTCTTGATTCTGCCGATACTCACGTTCCAGCCCCCTTACACGCCTACAGCACCTCGGGTGCCAGCGAAACTACTTTCATGAAATTCTTCTCGCGCAATTCACGAGCCACCGGCCCGAAAATTCGCGATCCCAACGGATTGTTGTTTGCATCAATCAGCACCACGGCATTGTTGTCAAACCGCAACACCGAACCATCTGATCGCCGCACCGGATGCTTCGTTCGCACGATCAGCGCCGTGCAAACCTGCCCCTTCTTGACCGGTGCATGCGGTTGCGCTTCCTTGATGGCAACCTTGATAACATCCCCAATGTACGCATACTTCTTGCGCTGCCCCAGCACCCGGAAACACATCGCCTTCCGACCTCCCGAGTTGTCGGCCACAATCAGATTGCTTTGCTCCATGATCATGCCTTCACCCCCGTATCTACCAAGCGTGCCTTTTCCGTCACCTCTACCAGACGCCAACGCTTCAACCGGCTCATCGGACGCGCTTCCGCAATCACGACTTTATCCCCTACGCCAGCCTCGTTGTTGGCATCGTGCGCATGAAACCGCGCACGCCGCCGTACAATCTTGCCGTACATCGGGTGCGCCTTCCGCACCTGCGTCTCTACCACAATCGTCTTGTCTCCGCTACAGCTCTTGACTGTGCCAGCCATCGTTTTGCGCCGTCCGCGCCCTTGCTTCTTCTGTTCATCCATGACGCTGCTCCCTTTCACGCATCACTGTCCGGATCCGGGCAACCGTACGGCGCACCGTGCGCGCCTGTAGCGGATTCGCGGCCTCATCCGCAACGCCCTTCCGTATCTCAAGCTCGTAAAGCTCTTGCTGGCACTCATCCAGCTTGCTTTGCAGCTCTTCTGTATTCAGATCCCGTATCTCCGCTGCCTTCATTGTTGCTCCCTGCCCCTCATACGTTAATTCTCGCCGCGTTTGACCAGACGCGTGCGCAATCCCAGCTTTGCATCCGCAAGGCGCAACGCCGATCGCGCAATCGATTCGCTTACCCCGGCAATCTCAAACAGCACCCGACCCGGCCGTATGACCGCTACCCAGTACTCCGGATTACCCTTGCCTTTGCCCATCCGTACCTCAATCGGCTTCGATGTGATCGGCTTGTCAGGAAACACCCGGATCCACAGTTTGCCTCGCCGCTTCATGTGGCGATTCATCGCAACACGACATGCTTCGATTTGTGTGGCCTTTAACCACCCGCGGTCCAGACTCTTGAGCCCGAATTCCCCGAACTCCACCGTGGCTCCCGCCTTGGTGAACCCCGAGCGGCTCCCCTTCATCACCTTGCGGTGTTTTGTTCGTTTCGGCATCAGTGGCATTAGCGCACCGCTCCTCTCTTACCCTTTGCATCCGCTTCCTGCGGCTTCTTGCAAATCCACACCTTGACCCCGATGCGACCAGCCGTTGTAGCCGCTTCGGCAAACCCGTAATCAATATCCGCACGCAACGTGTGCAACGGAATCTTGCCTTCCTTATCCCACGTTACACGTGCCAGTTCGCTCCCACCCAGACGGCCGGCCGTGCGGATCTTGATCCCTTCCGCCCCCAGATCCATTGCCATCTTGATCGACCGCTTCATCGCACGCCGGAAGGATACCCGCCGTTCCATCTGCATCGCAATGTTCTCAGCCACCAACTGCGCGTTGCAATCCGGATCCCGTATCTCGGCTATCTCGATATAGATCTCCTTGCTCGTCAAGCGCTGGAGCTGCATCCGTACCTTTTCCAGCTCCTGCCCCTTGCGACCGATCACCGCACCCGGCCGCGCCGTATGCAGCGTGATCCGTACCCGGTTCGCATACCGCTCGATGTCAACCCGCGCCAAGGATGCGCCCTCCAGGCGCTTCTTCACGATATCACGGATCTTCAGATCTTCCGCCAGCAAGTCACCATAGCTGCGCTTGCTTGCATACCACCGCGACCGCCAGTCCTTGTCGACTGCGACCCGCAAACCAATTGGATTGATTTTTTGTCCCAAAACGTATTCCTCCCCGGACGATGCGCTAAAAGCCCGTCTTCTTACTCTTTTACTCCCCGTCCGTCAAAACAATCTTGACATGACACATCTTTTTCTCGATCCGGCTGACCATGCCACGTGCCCGCGGCCAGAACCGCCTCATGCGCGGCCCCTCATCTATCAGCGCCTCCTTGACCCGCAAATCCTCTACATCCAGATCCGCATTGTTCTCGGCATTCGCGATCGCTGACTTCAGCGTCTTGCCAAGATAAAATCCGGCTTTGCGCTCACTTACGGCCGTCATTTGCAGCGCCTCGGATACCGGGATACCGCGCATCCGCCGCGCCATGTCACGAGACTTGCTCGGCGACATCCGCACATATTTGCTTATAGCTTGTACTTCCATACCCGTTTCCCTGTCCTAACAACCCTATTTCATTGATACTGTCTTGTCCGTGTGCACGCCATGGCGGCGGAAGGCCCGCGTTGGCGAAAACTCACCCAGCCGATGTCCAACCATATTCTCCGTGATAAACACGGATATGTGCTGCTTGCCATTGTGGATACCCATCGTGTGCCCCACAAACTCCGGCAGAATCATCGAACGACGCGACCAGGTCTTGATCGGTCTGCGATCACCAGAGCGATTCATCCGCTCGATCTTTGCCATCAACTTCGGGTCCACGTAGGGCCCTTTTTTAATTGAACGCGCCATAGTCTACTTTCTCCGCTTCACAATGAACTTGTTCGAGGGCTTGCGACGATTCCGTGTCTTGCCACCCTTTGCCAACTGACCCCACGGTGATACCGGATGACCGCCACCAGACGTGCGGCCTTCGCCACCACCCATGGGATGATCTACCGGGTTCATAACCACACCCCGCACCGTGGGACGTATCCCCCGCCAACGTTTGCGGCCTGCTTTCCCCATGCTCGTATTCGAGTACTCCGAGTTACCAACCTGCCCGATCGTCGCCAGGCAACGCACATGAAACATGCGAATCTCGCCACTGGGTAGCTTTACCTGCGCGTAGTTGCCCTCGCGCGACATTAACTGCGCACTATTGCCGGCACTACGGCAAACCTTGCCACCCCGACCCGGTTCAAGCTCCAGGCTGTGAATGAACATGCCCAATGGAATGCTGGCCAGAGGTAACGCATTCCCTACATTGGCCTCTGCATTCTCTCCCGTCATGACCTCGTCCCCTACCTTGAGGCGGGCCGGCGCCAGTATGTAGCGCTTCTCACCATCACGGTAATGCAATAGCGCCAAATGCGCCGAGCGGTTCGGATCGTACTCGATCGCAGCCACTTTGGCCGGTACCCCGGCTTTGTCAGCACGCTTGAAATCTACCACACGTACCTTCCGCTTGTGTCCGCCACCACGGTGACGTACCGTGATCCGTCCGGCAGAGTTGCGCCCCGCATTCTGCTTGCGCGGACGAACCAAGGCCCGTTCCGGCTTACTCTTCGTGATCTCGTCGAACCCCGCCACGGTCGTGAACCGCAGGCTCGGCGTCGTCGGATTGTATTTTTTCAATGCCATGTCTTTTCTTCCCTGTCAGGATTGTCGACTCCTCACACCAAATCGATCTTGTTGTCCTCTGCCAGTGTCACAACTGCACGCTTCCAGTCCGGCCGCTTGCCGTACTTGATCGTACGCATGCGCTTCTTCTTGCCCTCGTAGTTCATCGTGTTGACTTTCGTCACCGTGACATCAAACAATTGCTCCACCGCACGCTTGATCTCGACCTTATTCGCGTCACGCTCCACTTTGAACAAGTACTTGCGGTCCTCCGCAAGCAAATTGCCCTTCTCCGTCACTTGTATCCGCTTGATGACTTTTCGTGAGTCTTTCATCTATCCACCTATTTCTGTAAACGTGCTGTAAGCTGTTCCAGTCCCGCAGGATCCACCAATAGTATCGGGTACCGCAGGAGCTGGTACACATTCACATCCCGTGCTGCGGCCGCTTCCACCTTCGGCAGGTTCTGCACCGCACGCGCCAGCGTATCCGGCACCTGCTCGCATACCAGTAACACCGGGCCTGTGATCCCCTGCGCCGCAAGCAAGGCCGCCGCATCACGCGTCTTGCCGCTTTCCACCTGCAACGGCTCCACCACGCGAACTTCACCCTCCGCAATCTTGTCGCTCAAGGCGCGCTTGAAGGCCAGATCACGTACCTTACGGTTTACTTTGACGCCATACTGACGGGGTAGCGGTCCAAAGGCTGCCGCACCACCGCGCCAGACCGGCGACTGTTTGTAGCCCGCACGCGCCCGGCCTGTGCCCTTCTGCTTCCACGGTTTCGCACCCGAACCCGCCACTTCGCCCTTCTGCAACGTCGATGCCGTACCGGCCCGTCGCGCCAGATTCAGCGCCAGAACCATCTCATGCACAGCCTGACCACCACGCTCGCACTCCAACAGGTCATCCGCGACCGTTACGTCCCCGGCTTCTGCGCCCGCTGCGTCATATTTCTTTACTGTACTCATGCTGTCTGCCCTGCCTTCTTCAACGCCTTGCTTATACGGACGATGCCCCCATTCGGCCCGGGTACCGCGCCTTGCACCAGCAATACGTTGTCTTCTCCTCGTACCCCTAAAAGCTTCAGATTCTGCTGCGTCACCCGCACATGGCCCATGTGCCCAGGCATCTTCTGCCCCTTCATCACGCGGCCCGGGTAGGAGCACTGCCCGATCGAACCGACCCGGCGCTTCGCATGCCCACCGTGCGTCTTCGGGCCACCAGCCATCCGGTAGCGGCGTACCACGCCCGCAAACCCTCGACCTTTCGAGGTTGCCGTCACATCCACATGGCTCACCCCGTCAAATTGCGCCACCGTAACCTGTGACCCCGCTGCCAGCTCCTCGTCCGCCGCACAACGAAACTCCTGCATCAGCCGATGCGTCTCAACCCCGGCCTTGCTGTACTCCCCAGCCTCCGCCTTGGTGACCCGCGTCGCCTTCTGTGGCTCAAACCCCAGCTTGACCGCATCATAGCCATCTTGCGCTTGCGTCTTGCGCTGCACGACCAAACAAGGTCCCGCCGTAATTACCGTCACAGCTACCCGACGCCCGTCCGCGTCAAACACCTGTGTCATACCTACTTTCCTGCCCAGTATTCCGTTCATAACTATCCCAATCAAATCTTGATTGTTATGTCGACACCCGCCGGTAGATTCAGCTTCTTCAACTCATCTACCGTTTTCGCTGTCGGCTCGATAATATCCAGCAGCCGCTTATGCGTACGCATCTCGAACTGCTCCATCGATTTCTTGTTCACATGCGGACTGCGATTGACCGTATAGCGCTCTACGCGCGTCGGCAGGGGCGTCGGCCCCGCAACACGTGCGCCCGTACCGCGCGCGGTGTCAATAATGTCCGTTACTGCCTGGTCCAGCACGCTGTGATCGTACGCCTGCAGCCGTATTCTAATTCTCTGTCCATCCATGGCATTCTCACCTATTCAGTAGCTCTTTTGTCAGCGGTTCCGGCACAATATCAAATTGTACCGGCTCCATCGTGTAACTTGCCCGGCCCCGCGTCAACGACCGGATCGCTGTCGAGTATCCAAACAGTTCTGCCAGTGGAACCGTCGCATGCACGACCTGCTCCTCGGCCCGGGTGATAAGGTCATTGACCTTTCCACGCCGGCTGTTCACATCTCCAAGCACCTCTCCCATATATTCCGACGGTGTCACAATATCAACCTGCATAATCGGTTCCAGTAAAACCGGTGCTGCCGCCATGACCGCTTCGCGAAACGCCATGGTTGCCGCAGTTCGAAATGCCACCTCCGTCGAAAACTCTACATCTGTCGTCACATCGGTTACCTGCACCGCGATATCTGTCACCGCATAGCGTGACAAAACGCCCGTCAGTGCCCCGTCTTGTATCCCCTGCTCCACCGCCGCGCGAAACTCTTTCGTGAAGTCCCGCCCGGACACATCTATGTCGACTGCGACACCTGCACTGCGGGCCTGCGGCTTTACCTCCAGCGTAACGCCGCCCACATGCCGCTGCCCACCAAACTCGCGGTCAAACAGGTGCGTACCCTTGCCCGCTCGTGTCACACTCTCCCGGTAGGCAACCATCGGCTTGCCGCTATTCGCGGCCACCTTGAATTCCCGTAGCATCCGGTCACGTAAAATCTCCAAGTGCAATTCGCCCATGCCGCTGATAACCGTCTGTCCTGTTTCAGGGTCGACTTGCACATGGCAGGTCGGATCCTCCTGGCTAAGGGATTCCAGTGCCGCGGCCAGCTTCTCGCGATCTGCCCGGCTGCGTGGTTCAACCGCCATAAACATCACCGGTTCCGGAAACCGGATCCGGGCAAGCTCGACCGGCTCATGCTCCTGACAGAGCGTGTCACCCGTCGTCACCGTCTTAAGTCCGCTTACCGCACCGATTTCCCCACTGTACAGCGCATCCACTTCCTCGCGCGAATCCGCATGCACACGCATCAGCCCCATCACACGGTCACTTTTCTTCAGGCGGGGATTATACACCTTCTGGCCCTTTTTCAGCACGCCGGCATACACCCGCGCATATGCCACACGGCCAAGATAGGGATCGGAGGCGAGCTTGAATGCCAAGGCACTCAAGGAGCCGGAATCATCAGGTCGGCGCTGCACCACCTCACCCGTTTTCGGATGCTGCCCCTCTATCGGAGGAACATCCAACGGTGAAGGCAGATAGGCAACCACCCCGTCCAGTAGCGGCTGCACGCCTTTGTTCTTTAAAGCAGATCCACAGAAAACAGGTGTCATCTCGTTTGCAATGACAACCCGCCGTATGCCTGCTTCTAGGACTTCGGCTGGCAAGTCGCCCTGATCGAGATAGGCCTCCAGGATTTCTTCGTCCCCTTCGGCTACTTTTTCCACAAGTTCCCCGCGGCTTGCCTCAGCGGCAGCTCGCATCGTTTCAGGAATTTCGTCTTCCTCCACAACCATCCCCAGCGAAGTATCCTCAAATCGGATTGCCTTCATGCGCACAAGGTCAATAACGCCCTCAAACGCCTCTTCCTTGCCGATCGGTAGTTGCACAGGAACCGCATTCGCGCCTAACTTCGTCCGAAGTTCGAGAACCACGTTCTCGAAATCAGCTCCCATCCGGTCCATCTTATTGATGAACGCCAGACGCGGTACGGCATACTGGTTGGCTTGTCGCCATACCGTTTCCGATTGCGGTTGCACCCCGCCCACACTGCAAAAGACCCCGACAGCACCATCCAACACACGTAGCGACCGTTCTACCTCAACCGTAAAATCGACATGCCCCGGTGTATCTATGATGTTGACCTGGTGATCCTGCCAGTAGCAAGTCGTGGCTGCGCTTGTGATCGTGATCCCGCGCTCCTTCTCTTGCTCCATCCAGTCCATCACGGTATTCCCGTCGTGCACTTCCCCAATCTTGTGCACACGCCCTGCGTAATACAGGATCCGCTCAGTGGTCGTGGTTTTACCCGCATCAATATGCGCGATAATCCCTATATTCCGGACTTGCTGCAGACCGCGGCTTCTGCCCGCGTCTTCGCGATCCTTTGGGGCAACGCCCCGCTGTGATACTGCCTGACTGCTCAAGCCCGCACCTTACTTGTTACTCGATTTCAAAGAACAAAAAATAAAATATCTACTACCACGCATAATGCGCAAACGCCTTGTTCGCCTGCGCCATCTTATGCGTGTCCTCACGCTTCTTGATGCAGTTGCCTTGATTATTGAAGGCATCCAGCAACTCGAGCGCCACCGCCTGTTCCATCGCCATCCCGCGACGTCCATGCGAATATCCCACCAGCCAACGCAACGCCAGGGCCAGCTGCCGGCGATTATTGATCTCCACCGGCACCTGATACGTGGCACCGCCAACACGACGGCTCTTCACCTCAACCCGCGGCTTGATGTTGTCAATCGCCCGGATCAGCACCCCCAGGGGATCCTGTCCCGATTTTTCCTCAATCCGCGCCAAGGCACCATAGACAATCCGCTCCGCGGTTGTCTTCTTGCCCTTGCACATCACATAGTTGATGATGCGAGCCACCAGCTCACTATTATACTTCGGGTCCGCCAGCACTTCCCGCCGCTCTGCTTTTCTTCTACGTGCCATGACTCTTCTCCGATTAACTTTCCGCCTTAGGCCGCTTAACCCCGTACTTCGAACGACCCCGCTTGCGGTTGTTCACGCCAAGGGTATCCAAGGACCCGCGTACCACATGATAGCGCACACCCGGCAAATCCTTTACTCGTCCACCCCGCACGAGCACTACGCTGTGCTCCTGCAAATTGTGCCCTTCCCCGCCAATATATGCACTGACTTCGTACCCGGTCGTCAGACGCACACGTGCCACTTTCCGTAGCGCCGAGTTCGGCTTCTTCGGTGTCATCGTCTTTACCTGCAGGCACACACCCCGCCGCTGCGGGCAGCGTGACAGTGCACGCGACTTCGTCTTGCGTTTCAGTTGCTGGCGCCCTTTACGCACCAGTTGATTCATTGTCGGCATATCTGTTCCCCTGTGTTTAAAAAGCGAACGCGGACTCTAGCAGAACGTTCCCGCGCATGGCAAGCTTTATTTATCCCAAAGTTGCTCGAACTTTCGCTCCTGTTCCTGAATGTCTACCATGTACGACTCATCAACCTGATCCGCTTTCGGAACCAGCTTGATCTGACGGTTCGTCGGATAGCCCGTTCCACCCGGTATCAGGTGGCCCATGATCACGTTTTCCTTGAACCCGCGCAGCTCGTCAACGCGTCCCAGCGTGGCCGCATCTGTCAGGATACGCGTGGTATCCTGGAACGATGCTGCCGAGATGAAACTGTCGGTCTCCAGCGAGGCTTTCGTGATCCCCAGCAGGCAAGGTGCCGCTTCGGCTGGACGCTGACCTAACTCCAAGGCCTTCTCGTTTACCTCGATGAAGTACTGACGCATCACCTGCTCGCCCCACAGAAACTCCGTGTCGCCCGGATTCGTGATCCGCACCTTGCGCAGCATCTGCCGTACAATCACCTCGATGTGCTTGTCATTGATTTCTACGCCCTGCAGACGATACACCTGCTGCACTTCGTTCACCAGGTACTCCTGCAGCTCCTGTGGTCCGCATACATCCAGGATCTCCTGCGGCACAACCGGGCCTTCGGTAAGCTGCTGCCCCTTGTGCACCCGGTCACCCTTGAACACCACAATGTGTTTGCCCATCGGAATCAGATGCTCTTCCGTGCCGCCCGTCATCTCGTCGTGAATGACCAGGCAGCGCTTACCACGTTGGTTCTCCCCAAAGTCAACAATACCCTCAATCTTGGCAATTTCGGCTGCTTCCTTCGGCTGGCGTGCCTCGAACAATTCCGCCACGCGCGGCAAACCGCCCGTAATGTCCTTCGTCTTGGACTCTTTCCGAGGCGTCTTCGCCAGCAAGGCACCTGGTGTAACCAAGGCACCTTCCATGACAACCACATGGGCGCCCGCCGGTATGCTGTAGAATCCAAGTATCTCGTGGTCCTCCGGGGCATCGGCCTTCTCAATGATAATCTGCGGATGCAGGTTCCCTTTACTATCCAGGACAACGGTTCCGCTCATCCCGGTCGCTTCATCCACTTCCTTTTTCACCGACACATTGTCGACAAAATCGTGGAAGCGGATGCGTCCCTCCTGCTCGGCAAGAATCGGGACACTGTACGGATCCCATTTCGCCAGGCAGGCACCCTTCTTGACCGTTGCGCCATCCTCCACTTGCAGGATCGTACCCATGGCCAACGTATAGCGTTCCTGCTCATGCCCGGATGCATCGTGGACACTGATAGCACCATTCTTGTTGAGGACCACATGATCGCCTTCAGTGTTCTTGACCACTCGCAAATCGTGATACCGAACCGAACCCTTGTTCTTGGCATTTACTTCCGGCTGCTTGAAGACGGAGCTGGCCGTACCACCAATATGGAACGTCCGCATCGTAAGCTGGGTGCCGGGCTCGCCAATGGACTGGGCGGCAATGATACCAACGGCCGTACCGATCTCCACGCCGCGGCCGGTTGCCAAATCCCGTCCATAGCACTGGGCACACAACCCGACACGGCTCTCGCAGGTCAGCACGCTGCGAATACGTACGCTCACAACCCCGCTCTTCCGTATGATGCCGGCTTTAACCTCATCAATCTCGTCGTTGGCCTTTACGATCACATCCCCCGTGAGCGGATGCAGCACATCGACCAGCGCGGTCCGTCCAATGATGCGCGTATTAATCCCCACGATCTCTTCATCGCCTTCCGTGATTGCGCCCACCTCAATCCCGTTCACTGTCCCACAATCGGGCTCCATGATGATGACATCCTGCGAGACATCTACCAACTTACGGGTCAGATACCCCGCATCCGCCGTCTTGAGTGCCGTATCCGCCAGTCCCTTACGGGCACCGTGCGTACTAATGAAATATTCCAGTACGCTCAACCCTTCGCGGAAGTTTGCCGTAATCGGCCGCTCAATAATTTCGCCCGAGGGCTTCGCCATCAAACCGCGCATCCCCGCCAACTGTCGGATCTGCTGCCGGCTACCACGCGCCTTGGAATCTACCATCATGAACACGGGGTTGATCTCTTCGCTGTCGGCATTCTCCTCAATCGAGGTATACATCGCGTTCGAAATCTCTTCCGTTGCATGGGTCCACACGTCCACAATCTTGTTGTAGCGCTCCCCGTCCGTAATGACACCTTGACGATATTGATTCGTCACTTGCAGCACCGCATCTCGCGCATCCTTCAAGATCTGCTCTTTTTCGCGCGGGATAATCATGTCCACCATACCAACGGATACACCTGCCAGCGTGGCTTGCTCGAAACCGGTCTTCTTCAGCTTGTCCAGTGCCGCCACGGTCGCGGCATGACCCGCGCGCTTATGGCAGTGCCAAATCAGGTCGCCCAGCACACTCTTGTTCACCGTTTTGTTCACAAACCCCATCTCCGAGGGCCAGACCTCGTTGAAAAAGATTCGTCCAACCGTCGTTTGGATCACACGCGCTTCCGCATCCCCGAACGCCGTGTCGGTGCCACGATCCGGGTTTTTGATCCGAATGCGCTGGTGCAGCTTCACCGCGCCTTCACCATGCGCCAGATGCACCTCGGACATATCCCCGAAAATGGCCAGATGTTCTTGTTCCGCCAGCGAAGCGTCGTCGCGTGTCCCGCGCAAACGATCCTTCTGCGACAGCGCGGTCATGTAGTAGACGCCGAGGGCAATATCCTGCGTCGGCGTCATCACCGACTGCCCACTCGATGGCGAGAAAATATTATTGGAGGCCAGCATCAGGAGACGCGACTCCAACTGCGCCTCCACCGAAAGCGGCACATGGACCGCCATCTGGTCGCCGTCAAAGTCTGCATTAAACGCCGTACAGACCAACGGGTGAAGATGAATGGCTTCGCCTTCCACCAGCACGGGCTCAAACGACTGGATACTGAGACGGTGCAACGTCGGGGCCCGGTTCAGCATCACCGTCTTACCCTTGGTCACCTCTTCCAGTATATCCCAGACTTCATCCGTCTGCTTCTCGATCAGTTTCTTGGCGCTGCGGACCGTATGCACAACCCCCATTTCCTTCAAACGGCGAATGATAAACGGCTCAAACAGCGTCAAGGCCATCTTCTTGGGAAGCCCGCATTGGTGCAGGTGCAGCTCCGGGCCCACCACAATCACAGAGCGACCGGAATAATCCACACGCTTACCCAGCAAGTTCTGGCGGAAACGCCCGCCTTTGCCGCGCAACATATCGCTCAACGATTTCAGGGGGCGGTTACCCGCGCCCGTAACAGCACGCCCGTGCCGCCCATTGTCAAACACGGCATCCACGGCTTCCTGCAACATGCGCTTCTCATTGCGGATGATGACATCCGGCGTCTTCAGCATCTTCAGGTTTTTCAGCCGGTTGTTGCGGTTAATGACTCGCCGATACAAATCGTTCAAGTCCGACGTGGCAAACCGACCCCCGTCCAGCGGAACCAGCGGTCGTAAATCCGGCGGTATCACCGGCAGTACATCCAGAATCATCCACTCCGGACGCGTTTCACTGACCCGGAAACCTTCCGTGACTTTCATCCGCTTCGACAGCTTCTTGCGCGTCTGCTTGCTCTTCGTCTTCTGCATCTGCTCTTCTAATTCCTCGAGCAATTCCTGCAAATTGATGTTCTGCAGCAGTTCCCGGATGCCTTCGGCACCCATCTTGGCCTCGAAATCGTCCCCATACTTCTCGCGCGCCTCGCGATAGTCGGCCTCGCCCAGCAACTGTTGCGCCTTAAGCGGCGTGTCACCGGGATCCGTGACAATATAGTCTTCGTAGTAGAGCACGCGCTCAAGACTGGTTGCCGTCATGTCCAGCATCAGCCCGATACGACTCGGCGTACACTTGAAGAACCAGATGTGCGATACCGGCACCGCCAGCTCCACATGCCCCATCCGCTCACGCCGTACCCGCGAAAGCGTTACCTCAACACCGCAGCGATCACAAATGACCCCCTTGTGCTTGATGCGTTTGTACTTCCCGCAACTACACTCCCAATCCTTCGTCGGGCCAAAGATCTTTTCGCAGAAAAGACCGCCCCGCTCCGGTTTGTAGGTGCGGTAGTTGATGGTTTCCGGGTTCTTGACCTCACCGCGACTCCAGGCCCGAATCGTTTCCGGATCCGCCAATGTGATCCCTACCGAATCAAAGGAGCCGAAGTCATTTAGATAGCTTGTTTCTTTACCGTAGATCGGATTCAATGTATTCCTCCCGGCGCACGCACAGTACTTATAACAGGCGATTTCGCTTTTGCCCCTCGACCTGCACATCCAGGCAGAGACCGCGGAGCTCGTTTATCAGAACGCTGAACGATTCCGGCATACCGGCATCCAGCGTGTTCGTTCCCTTTACAATCGACTCGTAGATCTTCGTCCGGCCGGCCACATCATCACTCTTGACAGTGAGCAGCTCCTGCAGGGCATACGCAACCCCGTACGCCTCAAGCGCCCAGACTTCCATTTCACCCAGACGCTGGCCACCGTACTGGGCCTTGCCACCCAGCGGCTGCTGCGTCACAAGCGAATAGGGGCCGACCGCACGTGCATGGATCTTGTCCGTCACCAGATGATGCAGCTTCAGCATATAGATCTGCCCCACAACCACACGCTGATCCAGCATCTCGCCCGATCGCCCGTCATAGAGCACATTCTTGCCGTCATCCGGTAATCCCGCCTCCGCCAGCAAGGCATCTATGCGTTTCTCCCGAATACCGTCAAACACCGGCGTCGCCGCATGCATCCCCAGGATCTTGCAAGCCGCACCGAGATGCGTTTCAAATACCTGCCCCAGATTCATGCGCGACGGCACACCCAACGGGTTCAGTACAATATCTACCGGCGTGCCATCCGGCAGGAAGGGCATGTCCGCATCCGGAACAATCCGGGCCACAACACCCTTGTTCCCATGCCGCCCTGCCAGCTTATCCCCCACCGAAAGCTTCTTCTTCGCAGCTACGTAGACTTTGACCTGCTTGATGATGCCCGAATCCAGATCATCCCCGCTCTCCAGACGCTCTAATTGCGTCTCTTTGTCCTCGTCCAGCTCAGCAAAGCGCGGTTTGTATTCATTGATGATATCATCAATCTTGATCTGGATCGGACTCTGCTCAATCTGGATATGATCACTCGCAGCAGCCAACTTACGCAGCAACGTCTTGGTGATCTTGCGGTTGGCCGGAATGATGATCTCTTCCCCCTCCGCATCAATCACATCCAGCGGAATCTTTTCCCCCAGCAGGATATTGCTCAACGATTCGGTCAGATCATTCTGTAGATCCGCCCGCTTCGCCTTATGCTCCTCCTCAATCGTTTTGCGCTGCCGTTTGCGCTGCGTCGGCGAGCTTTCCGCGTTCTTCGTCTCTTTGTGGGCCGTAACCTTCACATCCATCACGATGCCGTACGTGCCACTCGGAACCGTCAACGACGTATCCCGTACCTCGGCCGCCTTTTCTCCGAAAATGGCCCGTAGCAAACGCTCTTCCGGCGCCAGCTCCGTTTCGCTCTTCGGCGTAATCTTGCCAACCAGGATGTCGCCGGGGCGCACTTCCGCACCGGGCCGAATCACACCGTCCGGACCCAGATTCTTCAGCGCTTCTTCCCCTACATTGGGAATATCCCGCGTGATCTCCTCCGGGCCTAGCTTCGTGTCCCGTGCCCCTACTTCGAAATCCTGAATCTGGATCGAGGTAAAGGAATCCTCCCGGACAAGTCGCTGACTCATCAGGATCGCATCCTCAAAGTTGTAGCCCGACCACGGCATAAACGCCACCAGCAAGTTCTTGCCCAGTGCCAATTCGCCCTGATCCGTCGCTGGCCCATCCGCCAATGCATCGCCCGCCTTTACCTTCTGGCCTAGCTGTACGATCGGCTTCTGGTTGATGCAGGTTCCTGCGTTGGAACGCCGGAACTTCTGCAGCCGGTACTCCTGGTACTGGTCGGCCGGCGTCTTCTTGGTAGGCATGCTGCCATCCTGCGAAACCACAATGCGCTTGGCCGAGACATAGGCAACCGTGCCCGCCTGCTCCGCCAGCACCATGACCCGCGAATCGCGAGCCGCACGCTCTTCCAGGCCCGTCGCCACGAAAGGACGTTCTACCCGCAACAGCGGCACCGCCTGCCGCATCATGTTCGCCCCCATCAACGCCCGGTTGGCATCATCATGCTCCAGAAAGGGAATCAACCCGGCCGCGATGCTGACAACCTGCTTCGGGGATACGTCCATGTAGTCGACATCCTCACCCGGTACCTCCAGGAACTCCCCGCGATGCCGAACCGAAACCAATGGGTTTTCGAACGACGCATCTTCCTTCAGCGGCGCATTGGCCTGGGCGATGATGTAGCGTTCTTCCTTGTCGGCCGATAGGTACTCGACCGTATCCAGTACCCGTCCATGTTCTACCTTGCGGTATGGACTCTCGATAAATCCGAAATCATTGACCCGGGCGTAAATACTCAGCGACGAAATCAAACCGATGTTCGGCCCTTCCGGCGTCTCAATCGGGCAAATGCGTCCGTAATGACTGCTATGCACATCGCGAACTTCAAAGCCTGCCCGTTCGCGGCTCAACCCGCCCGGACCCAATGCACTCAAGCGACGCTTGTGGGCAAGTTCAGACAACGGGTTGGTCTGATCCATGAACTGGCTCAATTGACTGCGGCCGAAGAAATCCTGCACCACCGCCGACAGCGACTTCGAATTCACCAGCCGTTGCGGTGTCAAGGTGCCCGTGGTCGGATCAAACAACGTCATCCGTTCCCGGATCAAGCGCTCGGTCCGGGCTAAGCCCATGCGGCACTGATTCTCCATCAACTCCCCGATCGTCCGTACGCGCCGGCTACCCAGGTGGTCAATGTCATCCACATTCTCGCGGCCGCGCCGCACGTGCAGCAAATGCCGCAGCGCTTCAATGACGTCCCGCTCATCAAGCACCCGCATGTCATTTTGGATCTCACCATCCAGCCCCAGCTTCTGGTTGATCTTGTACCGGCCTACCCGGCCCAAGTCATACCGCCGCGGATCAAAGAACAAACGACGCAAAAGCTGCCGGGCATTCGAGGGCGTCGCCGGATCACCAGGACGCAGCTTATGGTAGATGTCCTTCAGCGCCTCGTCCGTCGTATGGACGGGATCGGCCTTCAGGCTCTTCAAGAGCAGCCCTTCATCCCACGATACATCCACCACCTCGACCGTCTTGATATCCGCTTCGCGGATCTGCTTGATCGATGCTTCCGTCAACTCTTCATACTTCCGCGCCAGCACCGTCTTGGAGTCCAGATCCAGGATGTCGTCCTTGAAGACTTTCGACGCGTATGCCTCTGGCTGCATGGATGCCGTCAGCTTCACGGTCTCGAAGTCGTAGTACAACCCCAGAATCTCTTCATCGGTCCCGTATCCAAGCGCCCGCAGAAACGTCGTTGCCAGGAACTTACGGCGCCGACGCCGGCGATCCATATAGATCCAGATCAAGTCCGAGGTATCAAACTGCATCTCAATCCAGGAACCGCGGTCCGGTATGATCCGGATCGAATACAGGCTGGCTCCATTTGCATGCACCGAGCGCTCCGAGCAAATGCCCGGCGACCGGTGCAACTGGCTGACAACCACCCGCTCGGCACCATTAACAACAAACGCACCATTTTCGGTCATGAGGGGAACATCCCCCATGAATACCACGTCCTCCGTTACCGCTTCCCCATCCTTTAACCGGAAGGTCACATGCAGCGGCGAGGCATAGGTCTGCCCTTCGTAGATGCAGTCAACAGGATCCAGTTTCGGCTCCGATAGCTCGTACTTTACATAATCCAGTACGTACCGGCCATCATAGCTTTCAATCGGGAATACCTCTTTCAAAATGCCTTCCAGACCCTGCGCTTTGCGCTTGTCGGATGCCGCCTCGCGTTGGATAAACTCCCAGTACGAGCGCGTTTGCACTTCTATGAGGTTTGGAGGGTCAATGATTTCCCGTAATTTTCCGAAGTTTGTTCTCTCTACCACAAAGACACCTCTCACACTGTTAATTTAACGACGTTTGTTCCCGATACCAGATCCCCCAGACATACAAGCTGCCGGTCTACTTGATCTCGACAACTGCGCCTGCGGCTTCCAGCGTCTTCTTCAACTCTTCCGCTTCGGCCTTCGAAACTGCTTCCTTCACCGTCTTCGGTGCACCCTCGACCAAGTCCTTCGAGTCTTTCAGACCCAGACCCGTGATCCCGCGCACTTCCTTGATGACGCCAATCTTCTTGGCGCCGGCTTCCTTCAGAACAACGTCAAATTCCGTTTTCTCCTCAGCCGCTTCCTCGCCGCCACCAGCCGGTGCGCCGCCTGCCATCATCGCCACCGGAGCCGCTGCACTTACGCCCAGACGATCTTCCAGCGCCTTGACCAGCTGCGACAATTCCAGCACGCTGATGCCCTCGATCCAATCAATAAACTCTGCCATCTTGCCTTCAACTTTGATCTCTTCCGACATGACTCTCTCCTTTATTCGTTTTCGCAACAACCCGGACTCGTTTCAGGCTGCTTCTTTTTTCTTTTCTTCAATGGCGGTTAACACATACAGCAGGCTAGACACCTTTGCGTGCATGACGCCTGCCAGTTGCGTCATCGGCGCCTGAACCGTTCCAACAAGCTGACCCAGTAGCACGTCACGCGGCGGCAATTTCGCCATCGCTTGTACATCCTCCTCGCTCAGCACACGGGTGTTGAGGCATCCACCCTTTACAGCTAGTACTTTGTTGCTTTTCTGGAACGCCGCCAACGCTTTCGCTACGGCCGTCACATCCCCGGTCCCGGTCACCACAGCCGTCTTGCCCTCTAGAAAAGGCGCAACCAACTCCCGGCGCTCCGTATCCAGTGCTACCCCCAGAAAACTGTTCTTTACAACCGTCAAACTCGCATCTACCTCACCCAACTCCTTGCGTAAGGCCGCAAAATGCTTGACTTTCATCCCCGTGAAATCCGTCAGGAACAAGAACGGCTTGCCCTCGATCTCCTCCCGGATTTCCTTTACAATGGCTTCTTTTTCAGGTCTCATCTTTGTATTGCTCCCGGATGCTGCTATTCCTTGATATTGACGCGAACCCCGACGCCCATCGTCGTCGAAACACTCACATGATGAATATAGATGCCCTTCGCACCGGACGGTTTGGCTCCGCGCACCGCCTGGGCCAGTGTCTCGATGTTCTCGACCAGTTGCTCGGACGTAAACGAAAGCTTTCCGGCAGCAGCCGCGATGTTGCCGTGACGGTCCATCCGAAACTCTATCCGTCCCCCTTTGGCGGCCTTCACGGCCCCCGCTGTATCATCGCTGACCGTACCCGTCTTCGGGTTCGGCATCAGCCCCCGCGGCCCAAGCACACGACCCAGCTTGCGTACTTCCAGCATCGCCTCCGGCGTCGCAACCGCTACATCAAAATCGGTGAACCCACCCTTGACTTTTTCCAGCAGATCCTCGAAGCCGACAAAATCAGCGCCTGCTTCCCGCGCCGCTTCCGCCGCATCACCAGCCGCAAATACCAGCACACGAACCTCTTTGCCCGTGCCATTCGGTAGCGCAACTGTGCTCCGGATGGCATTTTCGGACTTACGGGGATCAATGCCCATCCGGAACGCCACCTCAACCGTCTCATCAAAGGCCGCCGCAGGATTTTCCTTCAGGAAGGCTATCGCGTCTGCCACCTCCAGGACTTCGCGCGGCGCTTTCGCCTTTATCGCTTTGAACTTCTTGCCATGTTTCGGCATCGTTTTCCTTTCTCTGAGGCTCGCCAGATGTCCCGACGGCCCCGGTCTACGTCAGCCCGGTTGCGCAACAACTCTCGTTCCGCGCCCGCAGCTCGACTCCCGGTTTACGTTACGCGTATGTTTTACGCACCCTCTACTTCGATTCCCATGCTGCGCGCGGTACCCTCGATCATCCGCATCGCCGCTTCCATGTCCCGCGCATTCAAATCGTCTTTCTTCATCTCCGCAATCTCACGTACCTGCTCGCGCGTCACCGTTCCCACCTTCTCCAGATGCGGTACGCCCGAGCCTTTTGCCAGCCCGGCTGCACGCTTCAAAAGCGACGCCGCCGGCGGACTCTTCGTCACAAAGGTAAACGATCGGTCTGCAAATACCGAAATGACGACCGGAATCACCAGTCCGGATTTTTCCTGCGTCCGGGCATTGAACGCCTTGCAGAACTCCATGATATTTACCCCGTGCTGACCCAGTGCCGGACCTACCGGCGGTGCCGGATTTGCCTGCCCGGCCGGAATCTGCAACTTGATTTCCCCGATGACCTTCTTCGCCATCTTTGCCTCGCTCTCTCTATCGTGTTCTTTTGATCTAAGCAAGACCGGTTTCTGCCACCGGCCGCTACACTCGCTCTACTTGCCAGTATTCCAGCTCGACCGACACCAACCGATCGAAAATGACGACCGATACCTTCAACTTGCCATGGTCGGGATCGATCTCGTCGACCGTTCCACTCAAATTCACAAAGGGGCCATCCGTGATCTTGATCGTTTCGCCAACTTCGTATGTAACCTTGGGCGCTACCTTTTCCTTCTTTTCCTCCACCTGGTTGAGGACCACGTCGACCTCTTCCGGGGGGAGGGGAACCGGCCGCTCACCACCCACAAATCCGATCACACCCGTCGTATCCTTGATAAAATGCCAGGTGCGCTCCACTAACTGGTGCTCCGCATCGTACAAGGCTATGTTTACCAGCACATATCCCGGGAAAAACTTTCGCGTCGTCGTCGTCCGTACCCCGCGCTTGACCTCAGAGACCTGCTCGGTCGGAACGATGATGTCCCCGATCAGGTCGCCCATTTCGTCGATTGCTACCCGCTTCCGGATTCCGTCCCGAACTTTGTTCTCTTGCCCGGTCAGCGTGTGCACTACAAACCACTGCTTTTCCATGAGCCTTCTTTCATCAACCCCGCGGCACCAGCCAACGAAGACCAACTTCCAGAATCTTGTCACTTACACCGACGTACAGTCCAAGCAACAACACCCCCACTATTACTACTACCGTATGAATCAGAAGCGCACGCCGATCCGGCCACGTTGAACGTTTCAACTCCAAAACCACTTCGTGCAAATATACACGAAAGCGCTTTAGCGCCGGTTGCTTTCTTGCTTCATTCATATCCTACCCCACTTTTCACCGGAACTGGCAGGCCAGGAGGGAATCGAACCCCCAACCCCCGGTTTTGGAGACCGGTGCT
>CAZRCN010000021.1:0-8719 GCA_964598575.1 uncultured Victivallales bacterium
CGTTTTACGCAGCCTACGCCCTTGACTTACCCACAGATTCTGCGGAAGACCCATAAAAAAAAAGGAGAGAACCTTAGAGAGTAGGAGAACCTTACCGGAATCCACAATGCGTGAATGTGGGCTGGACATGGTGTGTGTGGGTAGCTAGAGTGAAGTCTTGGCGAATATGGAGAGGGGCAGCGGTCGGTCGGGATGATGCAGAGGCGGGAGAGTGTGTAGGTATGCGCGCCAGCATGCCAGACGTGGTCTTTATATATGGATGAGAGGTACGGGCTGGAAAGCGGGGATGATGCGGTATCATTTGGTGACATTGGGCTGTCAGATGAACAAGTCGGACAGCGAGCGGATAGCGACGGTGCTGGAGCAGATGGGCTACTGCGCAACGGAGGAGGAAGAGCAAGCGGATTTGATCGGGATTGTGGCTTGTTCTGTTCGCCAGGCTGCGATTGATCGTGTGTATGGCAAGATCCACAAGTGGAACCAGCGCAAGGATACCCGCAACCTGCTGACGTTTGTGACGGGCTGCATCCTGCCGGCCGACCGGGAAAAATTCCTGACGATGTTTGATCTGTGTTTCCAGATCAGTGAGTTGCCGCAGCTACCGGCGATGATCCGGCAATACGGGGTGGTGACGCCGTATGGGATGCAGCCGGCTGGTGCCGAGGCGGCAGCCGGGGCGGAGGAAGGTCGGGGGCAAGCGGAGGAAACAGAGCTGGCACGGCAAGGAATTGAGACGCTGCAATTCGGGGGACATACGACAATTGCGGGGCGGCCGGTGTTGATGAAGCAACCCGAAACCCGGATTGCAGGATTCTGGGATATTACGCCGCGGTATCAATCGTCGTCGGAAGCGTATGTCCCCATCCAGAATGGGTGCGATAAATTCTGTACGTTCTGCGCGGTGCCCTACACGCGCGGCCGTGAGATTTCGCGGCCCAGCCAGGACATTTTGACCGAGGTACAACATCTTGTGGAACAAGGCTACCGTTCGATTACGTTGCTGGGGCAGAATGTGAATTCATATGGACGGGATACACCCGGGCAAGAGCTGCGCTTTGCCCAGCTCCTGGAGGAAATCGGGCGCTATGGGGAAGGCTGCGGGCAGCCATTCTGGCTCTACTTTACCTCGCCGCACCCACGGGATATGCAGGATGAGGTCCTGGAGGTGATTGCCCGCTACGATTGCCTGGCCAAGCAGATCCATTTGCCGGTCCAATCGGGCGATGATCAGCTTCTGATCCGGATGAACCGGAATCACAGCGTGGCGGATTATCTCGGAATTGTGACATCGATTCGAAGGTTGCTGCCTACGGCCACGCTGTTTACGGACATTATCGTGGGGTTCAGCGGTGAGACTGAGGAACAGTTTGCCAATACGCTGCACCTGATGGAGGAGGTGGAGTTTGACATGGCCTTTATTGCGCGGTATTCCCCGCGTCCGGGTGCCGCCAGCTCGGGGTGGGAGGATGATGTGCCGCCCGCGGTCAAGAAAGAGCGCTTACAGCGGCTGAGTGATGTGCTGCAACGACATGCAACGGCTCACAATGCACGCTTGCTGGGGCGTCGTTTACCGGTGCTGGTTACGGGACAAAACCGCAAACCGGGGTATATGTCGGGTTTGACCGAGGGCAAGATCCATGTGCGGTTTCCCGCAACGGGTACGGATCTGGTAGGTACATTCGTCGAGTTGGAGATCACCCGTACGTCCGCCTTCGCCATGGAAGGGTTGAAACGTTAGTAGCCATGTCCGCCGCAGTAAACGAAGGCGGAGCCGTGGATGGGGTAGGAGGGGACGTTGGGCTGATACGTCCACGCTCTGGCGAGCGAGGCTACGTAAAGGAAATGAGCAAACGGTGAAGTTACAGGGTAGCATATCTGTTTCCCCGGTGATTCCGGTTTGACGCTGCGCGTTGCGTAGCGCAATATACGGGCATGGTCAAACTGTTAGATAAGACATTGCGCTTGTTTCTCGATAGTATCGGGCGGCGTGAGGAATATGAGTTCTACCTGGAAAAATTCCAGGTTGGGGCGGATGCGGCGTTTGCGTTGGTTGTCCCGGAGCGAGCGGGGTTGGAGGAATCAGCGGCCCTGTTTGCGTTTGATCTGCAGTTTCTGCGGCGTTTAGGGCTGGATCCGGTGGTGCTGTTATGCGGGGCGGATGCGGCGTTGCAAAGCGCGATTGTGCAGACGGAGGATCATCCGTATCTGGTGCGGGAGGTACATCTGGCTGCGCTGCTGCGGGGGCAGGGGTTGGCCGGCCTGCTGGCAGAGGCCGAGGCGGCAGGTCGGGTACTGGTGCTGGTTGATTCTGATGTGACGCTGGAAGAGGGTGTGTTTCATCTGGTGCCGGCGCTCACGAAGCGGGTGCATGTAATCCGGGCCCGGGGCCCGCTGCATGATGCCGGGGGGGCGCCACTGTCTTTTTACCAGGTGCAGGATCCTGTACCGTTGCATCCGGAGGATGAAGCACTGGCCGCGTTGTGCGGCCGGGTGGTGTTCCAACATGCCGGGGTGCATGTTTCGGTGGCCTCGCCCCTGAATCTGCTGGAGGAGCTCTTTACCGTGAAGGGTGCTGGCTGCCTGATTCGGCGCGGGGTGCGGGTGGAGGCCTACACCCGGATCGAGCAGGTTGACCGGGCTCGCATGATCGAGTTGCTGGAAGCCAGTTTCGGGAAGCGGGTATTGGACACAGGGTTTCTGGCTCGTGCGGGGTGCATGTTGCTGGATCCCGATTATCAATGTACGGCAATCCTGGAGCGGGGTGATCCGTATACATATATATCGAAGTTTGCCGTGCATCCGGCCGCCCGCGGAGAAGGGGTGGCGCAGGAGTTGTGGCGGGCGGTCACGGAGCGATGCCAGTCCTTGTATTGGCGGGCTTCGTTGGGGAACCCGATCCATCAGTGGTATGCCCGGCAGGCGGATGGTGTGCACCGTGAGAATGGTTGGAATGTGTATTGGCGTGGGATTGCCCGGACGGATATCCCGGCGGTGATTGCAGATGCGGTTTCGCGTCCGGTGGATCTGGGCTGAGGCATGCAGGTCCGCAGTGGTATGGCTCGCTCATGGCTCCGGTGGGTGGGCAATACGGTATAACTTCTTCCAGTATTTGCCGGTAACCCAGATGTGTCCGGTTTGCTTGTCGTAGGCAATGCCATTGAGGACATCTTGCTGCGGATGGCGGTCTTCGGGAGGCGGCACGTGCGCCAGATCCACGAAGCCGCGTACCTGCCCCTGGTCGGGGGAGAAGCGGACAATCCGGCTGGTCTGGTAGATATTGGCCCATATTTCCCCGTCGATCCATTCCAGCTCGTTGAGAGCGGATATCGTGCCTTGCGGGGTGTGGACTGTAAAGGTGCGGATGACAGAAAAATCGTTGGGATTTCGTACCTGGATGGTGTCGCTGCCGTTGCTCATGTAGAGGTGCGCATCGTCGCTCGTCAGACCCCAGCCTTCCCCTTCGTAGCGAAACACCTGACGCTTTTGGAAGGAGTCGCGGTCATAAACGAAACAGACGCCGTTTTGCCAGGTCAACTGGTAGAGCTTGTTCTGGTGAAGAGCCAGGCCTTCGCCGAAAAAGATGCGGGGCAGTTGCACGCTACGCACGACGTGACCGGTGGCGCGGTCGATGTCGCGTAGCGCGGATTGCCCATACCTGCCGGTACTCTCGATCCAGTGGGTCCCATCGATCAACAAGCCTTGTGTGAAGGCATTTGTGTCGTGCGGACGGCGATCCAGTACCGCCGGGGTATAGTTGGGAATGGGCGGCGGCAGAGAGTCTGCCGTACAGCCCCCGAGCAGCAGGGGCAGCATGAGGCACAGGATTGCCGCCTCACGGTGACAACGGCTGTAGCTGCGAACGGTTGCCGGCTTTCGTCGGGGGTGTGGCATCACTGAATGGTCGGTCCCTTGTCAACATCATCATCATCCGGTTTCGATGCGGGCGGATCCACTTTGTAGCGGATGACGGCAATAACGGTTACGACGGTCATGACAATAGCCGAAATCAGGATGGCTTGTTCGGCCCGTACATCGGCCATGTACAGGACAATGCCCCCGGCGACAAATGCCAGCATGGCAAGTTTGAGCAGGTCCATATGATACCTCTTCTGGTGCTATTCCTTGAATTCTGCCACGACCGACGTGATGCTGGTCTTGGCATCACCGAGCAGCATACGCGTATTTGGCGCAAAGAAAAGCGGATTCTCGACGCCCGCAAAGCCTGCCTTGAGGCTGCGTTTGAGGACGATACAGACACGAGCCTTGTCGACATCGATAATGGGCATGCCGTAGAGGGCAGACCCTTCCTGCCGGGCGGCAGGGTTAACCACGTCGTTGGCACCAATAACGACCGCAACATCGACATTTGCCATCAAGGGGTTTACATCCTGTGGTTCCACCAGTTGTTCGTAGGGGACATCGGCTTCAGCAAGCAGCACATTCATGTGGCCGGGCATGCGTCCAGCAACCGGATGGACGCAGTATTTTACCTCGCATCCGTTTGCTTCCAGTAGATCGCCGAGCTCGCGAACGGCGTGTTGGGCCTGGGCGACGGCCATGCCGTAGCCGGGGACAAACACCACGGAGCTGGCAGCTTCCAGCATCAGATAGGCGTCCTGCGTACCGACCGTTTTGGCTTCGCCTTGCACTTGGGGGCCAGCGGAGGCCGTTGCCCCGACGCCAGCAAACATGACGTTGGCGAGAGAACGATTCATGGCGCGGCACATGATGCTCGTCAGGATCAAACCGCTTGCCCCCACCAGCGCACCGGCTACGATCAGCACGTTGTTCATGATGACGAAACCGGCGGCACAGGCGGCCAGCCCAGAGTAGCTGTTGAGCAGGGCAATCACAACCGGCATGTCGGCGCCACCGATCGGGATGGTGACCAGGATTCCCAATAGCATGGCGGCTAGGATCATGGCACCAAAGACAAGGTAGGCATTGCTGCTCACCGGGGCAATCAGGCAGATACCAACCGCTCCGGCTATTCCCACGGCCAGCACGGTTGCATTGAGTACCTGCTGCCCTTTGAACAGGATCGGCTTCGTTTGCATCTTTCCGGCCAACTTGGCATAAGCAATCATGCTGCCGGTGAAGGTTACGCCACCAATCAGAATCGTGGCACCAATGGCAATCAGGGTGAAGAGGCTGCCGCTCTCGTCGGGGCTGGTGATCTTGTGGAATTCAGCCCAACCGACGAGCAGGCTAGCCAGACCACCAAACCCGTTGAAGAGGCCTACCATTTCGGGCATAGCCGTCATTTTCACCATGCGGGCGGCCGTGGCCCCGACAATAGCCCCGACAATGGCCCCGACGGCAATCCATTGGTACGCCATACCCGCATACAGCAAGGTGGCAACAATGGCGATGAGCATCCCGATGGAGGAAACCATGTTCCCACGGCGGGCACTTGATGACTTGCTCAGCATTTTGAGGCCAAACACAAAAAAGACGGATGCAGCAATATAAAGATAGGGAATCACGGTATCGGCATTCATGTTATTTCTTCTCCGTTTTTTTGGATTTGAACATGCCGAGCATGCGATCGGTCACGAGATAGCCGCCAACGACATTGATCATGGCGAGGGCTACCGCGGTGGTGCCGAGAAGTGTCATCACGAGGCCATCGCCTTTGCCGACGGCGATAATAGCCCCGACAATCGAGATGCCGGAGATGGCATTGGACCCGGACATCAACGGCGTGTGCAGTTGGGAGGGGACTTTCGATATAAGCTCCAGCCCTAGGAAAATTGCCAGTACGAACACGAACAGGAGCAGACCGATATCCTGCATGATTACCCTACCTTTGCTTTGATGGTTTCATGGACAATATCGCCGTCATGGGTCAGGAGGGACCCGGCGATGATTTCATCTTCGCGATGCAGGTTGAACGTTTTGTTATCCTGATCCCAGAAGTGCTCGACGAGGTTATACAGGTTGGAGGCATACATTTGGCTGGCGTCCAGGGGCACGCATCCGGCCAGATTGGATGCGCCGATGATGATGACCCCGGCATGCTCGGTTTCCTCACCCGGCTTGGAGCCTTCGACGTTTCCACCGGTCTCGGCAGCCATGTCCACAATGATGCTGCCGGGTTGCATGCCATCCAGTACATCCGCCTTGACCAGGACCGGGGCCTTGCGTCCAAAAAGCTTTGCTGTGGTGATGACGACGTCAGCCTGCGCACAGGCCTTTGCCATGGCTTGCCGCTGCAGCTCTAACTGCTCCGGCGTGAGTTCCTTGGCGTATCCACCGTCAGTCTGGCCGGTTTCGCCGAGGTCAACCTTGAGGAATTTTGCGCCGAGGGATTGCACTTGTTCTTCCACGACGGGACGGGTGTCAAAGGCTTCTACCCGTGCCCCTAGGCGTTTGGCTGTTGCAATGGCTTGCAATCCGGCCACACCGGCACCGATGACAAAGACTTTAGCGGGGGCCAGCGTGCCGGCAGGTGTCATCATCATGGGGGCGATTTTGTCCAGCCGGTTCATGGCTTGCAGGACGGCAACGTATCCGGCCAGATTGGCTTGCGAGCTGAGAGCATCCATCTTTTGGGCAATGGTGGAGCGGGGAATCATCTCCATACAGATGGCACTGACCCCGGCCTCTGCCAACTGCTTGATACGGGCAGGTTGGAAGAACGGATCCAGGTAGCAAGCGAGGATGGCACCCTTGCGCATGGCGCTGATCTCTGCTTCGGGAGGTGGTGACAGACGTAACACCATATCGGCTTGCCGTAGTGCTTGCTGCCGATCCGAGGTGATCTGACAGCCGGCTTTCTCGTATTCCCTGTCGGGAATCTGGATCGACGCCCCGATGCCCTGTTCAACAGAGACCTCTGCTTCGAGGGCCGTGAACCGGGAGGCAACCGACGGCACCAGCGGCACGCGGGTTTCCCCTTCGAGGGTTTCTTTCGGAAAAAACAGCTTCATCCCTTTTCCTCCTCGTTCAGTGGCTTGCACGATACCGTTGACCAACGGGGTGCCACATTCGCCTCCCCGTTCGTGCGATGCAACTTTAAGTGAAACCCGGAGCGGTCGTCAATGCAATTTCGCCTCAAGCCGGGGTAAGGACTTGGTGGGGTGGGTCGATATATGGTAAGATGAACCGGGATGAGAGGCGCAGGCCAGATTGGAGCGTTATGATGGATAAACGGATTGTATGCATGGTATGTATCAGCATGGGTATAGGATTGCTGGCAGGCTGCCGGTCGCAGACGGTGGGCGGTTCTGCCGCAAAGGAAGGGAGATGTATGATGGAAGACATGAATTGGAAAGAGCGGCTGACGCCGGAGCAATACCGGATCACGCGCAAAGGTGCGACCGAGCGTCCCGGCACAGGGGCCTATTTGCACAACAAAGCGGAGGGTACCTATCGGTGTGTCTGTTGCGGGGCGCCTTTATTCGACTCGCGTACGAAGTACGATAGTGGATCGGGCTGGCCGAGTTTTTGGAAACCGGTGGCAGAAGATGCAGTGGCAGAGCACGCCGACCGCAAGCTGGGTATGGTGCGCACGGAGGTTGTATGTCCGTCGTGCGATGCGCATCTAGGGCATGTGTTCCAGGATGGTCCGGAGCCAACGGGATTGCGGTACTGTATCAATTCTGCCGCATTGGATTTTGTAGCTGCAGATGAGACGGATGGTTCCGGGAACGAGCAATAGCGATGCCGGAGTTGCCGGAGGTAGAGACGGTTGTCCGGGGGCTACGTCGCAAGGGCCTGGTGGGGTGTACGGTAGCGGATGCGCGTATTTCGTGGGCACGAACGGTAGGCAATATGCTCCCCGGCGTGTTTCGGGATACCATGGCGGGGCGACGCATTGTTGCGATCCGGCGTCGGGCGAAGTACCTTGTCCTGGAATTGGCACCGCAGGCCGTCCTCTTGATACATTTGCGGATGACAGGCCGATTGGCCGTGGAGGATGCGGCTGTGGTCAGAAATCCATATGAGCGGGTTGCGTTGTCGTTCACGGATGGCCGAGAGCTGCGGTTCCGGGATACGCGCAAGTTCGGGCGCTGGCTGTTGCTGGAAGATGCCGGACCGGTTCTGGATCGTTTAGGGCCGGAACCGCTGGACGCCACGTTTGAGGCGCCGCGATTGTACGCGATGCTGCGGCGGCATCGGCGAATGCTCAAGCCATTGCTTCTGGACCAGACGTTTCTAGCCGGGTTGGGGAATATCTATGTGGACGAGGCGTTGTGGGAGGCACGTTTGCATCCCTGCCGTCTCTCGGATTCGGTTACCCGTGTGCAGGCGGTTCGCTTGCATGCGGCTATTCGGCTTGTACTGCAGCGTGGGATTGCGGCAATGGGTACATCACTAGGCAAAGGGGATGTCAATTTCTACAGTGTGGCGGGCCGCCGCGGTCGAAACCAGGATCAGCTCCGGGTATTTCGGCGCGACGGGTTGCCGTGTCCGGCCTGTGGACGGAATATTATTCGGTTGACGGTGGGGCAGCGCAGTACGCATATCTGTACGCGTTGCCAGCGCAGACAGGTTGCGCGTACAAGCAAGACAAAACGTTGAAGGTGAAGGCGGACAAGATGAGGGAAGTTGCGGCCGAGGGGTATGTGCAGGATGAATCGCGTTTACAGGGAGCAGCCGAGCGCGTCGTGCTGGCGCAGTCTGAGGCGGACATTGTGGCGACGCTGCGTGTGGCACAGGAAACGCAAACACCGGTTACCCTGCAGGGTGGCCTGACCGGTATTACGGGTGCCGG
>CAZRCN010000021.1:8819-20551 GCA_964598575.1 uncultured Victivallales bacterium
GGCGCTACGATTGGCGGCGTAGTGTCCACCAATGGGTCCGGTGCACGGTCCTACTTTTATGGTGCGGCCCGCCGCCATGTGCAGGCCTTGCGGGTGGTCCTGGTGGGTGGAGACGTGCTGGCATTGCGTCGGGACCATGCGCGTGCTGATGGCTTGTCGTTTGTGCTGGAGACGGAGAGCGGTCGGACGCTAGCGGGCACCATTCCGCCCTACACCATGCCGGCGGTTAAACATGCTGCGGGGCTGTATGCCTGCCCGGATATGGATTTGCTGGACTTGTTTGTGGGGGCAGAAGGCATTCTTGGGGCAGTGAGCGAGGTGGAGATCGGCTTGGTGCCACGTCCGGAAGCGGCTGTGGGTCTGACGGCGTTTCTGCCGGATGAGGCCTCGGCGTTGGCGTGGGTGCAGGAGCTGCGGGCGCGGGCGCTGCCGCTCATGGCCATGGAGTACTTCAGCGCCGAGTCGCTGGATTTGCTGCGCGAGCATCGGTCTGAGCTGGAGTCGGTAACGCTGCCGGCGTTGCCGTCCCACTGGCATACGGCCATCTACGTGGAGCTGGCTGATGATTCGGCGGATGTTCTGGAGGCGGTGCTGGCGGAACTGGAAGCACACGGTGGTTCGGCCGAGGACACCTGGTTTTCGGAGGGCTATGAAGCGATTGAGACGGTAAAAAGTATCCGCCATGCCATTCCGGAATCGGTAAATCGGCTGATTGCGGGGCGACGGAAGCAGTGGCCCGAGATGACCAAGCTGGGGACGGATTTAGCGGTGCCGGATGCATATTTGGCGGATGCGCTGGGGATGTATCATGCGGATTTGCGGGCAGCAGGGCTGCCTTATGTGATATTCGGGCATATCGGGAATAATCATGTGCATGTAAATATTCTGCCGCGGGATGCCGCGGATTGGCGCAAGGGGAAGGCGTTGTATGCGGCCTGGGCGCGCCGGGTGATCGGCTGGGGGGGGACGGTTTCGGCCGAGCATGGTATTGGAAAGTTAAAGGCCGACATGCTGGAGGATCTCTACGGTAACGGCGGTATCCGGGCGATGCAGGCGGTAAAGCAGGTGTTTGATCCGGCGTGGCTGCTCAACCGGGGCACCGTGGTGCCGGTACCGCAGGCACAGCAGCTCTAAACCGATGTAGGATTATCGCACGATGCGCAGTACATCGCGAAAATGCGGATGTTCGGCCGTCTGCATCCACTCGAAAAGGAGTGCCTCCGATGTTGTGATGGCCGGGCCTTGCCCGGACTGCAGGGCGGCCCCTTGTATGCGCTGCAGTGCGGTTTGGTGGTCACAGATCCGCCGCGAGGATACTGCATCGGCCAGCACTTGAAAGTGCGTACCCTGCGTTAGAAGTTGGAGCGCCGTCTGGGCGACACAGACGTGGGTTTCGATGCCGGCAAGCAGGATTTGGTCCCGACCGGACTGCGCCAGGTGTTCTTTGCATGCAGGCACCTCACAACACCCAAACGTCATTTTCGGGATGGGGGTATTCCCTTCAAGCAGCTTGCGCAGGGGGGCGAGGGTTGGTCCCATCTTGGTGGGGTTCTGTTCAAACCAGAGAATGGGTACCTCGAACTGCCAGGCGCCCCGCACGATGCGTGTGAGGCCTTGTAACAGGGCATCTTGCTCCTGCATCACGGAAAACAGCTTCTCCTGTACATCGATGAGAAGCACGGCGCTGCGCTGTGGCTCGAAAAACGTCATGTGGACAATCCCTCTTCCGGCTGCTTTGTTGTGCAATGCGATCAGGAGCGGTAGTTGGGGGCATCGCGCATGATTTTGACGTCATGCGGGTGAGCTTCCCGGACACTGGCGGATGAGACGCGGGTGAAGCGCCCCTGGCGTTGAAGCGTGGCAATATCCCGGCAGCCGCAATAGCCGAGGGAAGAGCGCAAGCCGCCGCAGAATTGGGTCATGACTTTCCGCACCGTACCGGCATACGGCACGATGCCCTCAATGCCCTGCGGGACAAGATCAGCCTGGTCAACATCGGCTTGGCTATAACGTTCGCGGCTACCTTTGCCCTCTTGCATGGCGGCAAGGCTGCCCATGCCGCGATACGCCACGTATTGGCGCCCCTGGTGGATGATTTTTTCTCCGGGGCTTTGTGCTGTGCCGGCGAGGATGGATCCGAGCATCACGGAATCGGCCCCAGCGGCAATGGCCTTGGGTACATCGCCCGAGTGACGGATGCCGCCATCCGCCACGATCGGGATAGATCCGGCAAGGGCACGTGCGACGGCCCGAATGGCGGTAATCTGTGGAACGCCGACGCCGCATACGACGCGGGTTGTACAGATGGATCCGGGGCCAATCCCCACCTTGACAGCGTGCGCCCCGGCATCCCGTAAGGCTACTGCCGCTTCGGCTGTGGCGATGTTGCCGGCAATCACGTCGATCTCGGGATAATGTGCGGCAATCCAGCGCGTCATGGCGATAACGCCCTCCGAGTGGCCGTGGGCACTATCCACGACAATTACGTCGACTTGCTCGTCTGCCAGTGCCTCGACGCGTTCCTCGTTGTTGGGACTGACAGCAGCCCCGACACGCAGCCGGTACCGTGCGTCGCGGTTATAGAGCGGCTCCACATTGCGGATCAGGGTGCTGACATCCGCAAAGCTGTAGAGCCCCGTCAGACGGTTGTCCTGGTCGACGAGTGGGAGCTTCCCGATCTTGTTCTTGAGCATAATCTCATAGGCTTTTTCGAGACTCGTATCCGGAGAGGCCGTAATCAGCGCCTGGGTCATAATGGAGCTGACACAAGCCGTTGGGTCTTCGGCATACCGCAGATCGGTAGAGGTCAGGACACCCACCAGCCGGTTGTCTGCATTGAGAATGGGAAACCCGCTGAACGAATAGCCTTTTTCAGAGCGTCGCTGGAGAATGTAGGCAATCGTATCCTCATCACGAAAGGTGATGGGGTCGCGAATCAGCCCGTGCAAGTGATGCTTGACGATGCCGACTTGCTGCGCCTGCTGCTCTTTCGGCAGGTTTTTGTGAATGATACCGATACCGCCGAGCATGGCCATGCCAATGGCCATTTCGGTTTCGGTGACGGTATCCATTGCCGCGCTTACAAAAGGCATATTCAGCTGGATCCGTTCCGTAAGCCGGGTTTGGATGGAGGTCTCGTCCGGCAGAAAATCGGAATACTGGGTGATAAGCGAAACATCGTCGAAGGTGAGGCCGACGAAGGGAAACGCATCCATAAAGGAATCCATAAAGGGGTTCAGGCTCATCGCAATCTCCTTTGGGTGCCACGCATGTACATGTGTTTTGCAGGGACGCCTGCTACTATCGCAGGCCCCGCAACAGATTGCCGAGGGTATATAGCACAAATTCCCTAGCCGTAAAAAGGAAAAACGCGAGGAATGAGGATTCGGGAGCGGCATTCTTGTTTCGTTGTGCATTTGACAGTACCAATGGAATTCGGCTATTTTGTGAACACAACCGTTGAAATAAGACAGGAAGCCTCCATGAAGCTGACGAAACGGATCACGCTGCTGGCGTTGCTGGCTATTCATGTATTTGCCGCACAAACCGATTTGGCATTGCCGTCCAATCCACACAACCCATCGAGGGGGAAGGAAGGGGTGCTGGAGCCGCAAGAACTTGAACACCGTATCGAGAGTGCCTGGGCATCTGTTTCGCACACGTTGCTAACCGAGGGCTGCGCATCCGCGCTGGATGTTCTGGATGGGCACCTGGCCCAACCGTTGCCTGAGGATCAGGAAGAAGCATTGCAAGCGGCGCGAAGGGTCATTGCGGCAGCGGCTGGGCTGGATACGCACGTGCTGCATTCCTTTAAACCGCTTGTCGGGCAGGAAGTGACGGTTGCGCTGTTATCCGGTCGTGTTCAACTGCGGGTAGTTTCGGTTACGGCCCATAAGGTTCATGCTGAGGACATTCGGCGCAAGGGGACGACCGTGATTCGGGTTCCGGTGACTTTTGGGGTTGCCGATCTGACCCCACGGGAGAGGATGATGCGCATGGGGACTGATCGTGACCCCGGCGTTTCCCTGGCCAAGGGCTTGCTAGCTCACAAATTCAAGGCACTGGAATACGCCCGTACATATTTCGGAGAGGTACCGCGGCCGCTGGGTCCAAAGCTGCTGGCTGCCATGAACGAGATGTTACGAGAAGAACATGAGCAAAAAGCGGAAGATGTGCCGGCACAACAACCAGCTGCGAAGGCGGCCGGTGCAGGGGGCGTGCCCGAGCAGGCATTACGCTTGCTTGATGAGCCGGGGCCCTTCAGGGCCGTGTTCCACACGGTGATACAACAGAACCCCATGATTGATGTCGATCGGGAAGTACAGGCGTACGTGGATGCCGAAAACCGGTTGCGCCGCATGGATGTTATTTCGCCGGAACTGAAGACCTTAAAGCCGTTTGCTACCTTGAAAGATTTACGCATTCTGCATGTTGGTGGCGTATCATTCAGACAGCGTGACCGCAGTCGTCCGACCGCGCCTGTTTCCGATCTTGCGCCCTTGGAGGCATTGCCGCTGGAAACGCTGTATATCGGGCAGACGTCGGTGAAAGACCTTTCCCCGCTGGAGGGGATGCCTCTGCGCGCATTGTACGCAGGAGGAACGCAGGTGGAAGATGTGACACCCTTGCGCGACTTGGCGCTGGAGGCACTGGATCTTCAGCGAACGAAGGTTCGCGACCTTAGTCCCTTGCGCGGACTTCCTCTACAGGTTCTGAATGTCAGCGGGATCAGCAAGGTTTTTGATTTTCGTGTACTTTCGGGACTGCCTTTGCGGGATCTCAATGCCAGTTCTACACATGTGCGCGACATTACTTTTTTGATAAACATGCCTGTGGAGCAGTTGGATCTATCGAATACGAGTGTGCATGATTTCAGGGTGCTAGGCAGTTTGCCATTGCGGCATCTGAATCTGAATTCCACCCAGATTCGGAATACCGCGCTGCTGGATGGCCTGCAACTGGCGTCTTTGCATTTGCGCGGAACGCAAGTCAATACCATTCATAGCCTGCGGGGCATGCCTTTGACCACCTTGACGTTGGCTGGCACGTTGGTGCGCGATTTTTCCCCGCTGGCAAACCTACCGCTGACGCATCTGGATATTGCAGGTTGCCAGGTGGATACCATCACGTGGGCGACCAAGCTTCCGTTGCGGTCGCTGAATCTGGCAGAGACAGCCGTGAGCGACCTAAGCCCGCTGAACGGCAAGAAGCTACGATATCTGAATATCAGTGGATCAGAGGTGCGTGACCTGCATTTGCTGAAGGGCTTTTCCGTTCAACATCTATGCATGCGTGATCTGAACGTGGATATCACGCCTTTGACGCAAATAACGTTAGAGCGTCTGGACCTCGACCATCCGGAGCGGCATCTGGCGGTTTTGCACCGCATCAAAGGTCTAGAACGAATCAATGGCATGACGTTCCCCACCTTGCTGGAAAGACTACGCAACCAAAGATAATACCCCGTAAGGTTAAAAAAGGCATTTGGCGGTCGTGGGTGCTCATAGTGCTCATGTAGAAGGCCGTCTGGGCTTTGTGCTGGGGGGGGCGTTGCAAGGTAAGCGACATGTATGTATAAGGGCGGTATGAAACGCACAGTGCAAATGGGATTGATACAGATGCGGTCGCGGGGGGACAAGGCGGCCAATCTGGCGGCAACGCTGGAGCAGGTGGAAGATCTGGCGGCCCGGGGGGCGCAGGTGATCTGTCTGCAGGAACTGTTTTTGACGGATTATTTCTGTGATCGGGAGGATGCATCGGCCTTTGCGCTGGCGGAACCGATTCCGGGAGGGGCCTCGCTGGAAGCGCTACGGGCCTTGGTTGGTGAACGTGGCGTGGTGCTGGTAGCATCGTTGTTCGAGAAGCGCGCCGAGGGGCTGTATCATAATACGGCGGTGGTGCTGGATGCGGATGGCTCGATCGGTGGTATCTACCGCAAAACCCATATCCCGGATGATCCCGGCTATTATGAAAAATATTATTTTACGCCGGGGGATACGGGGTACCAGGTGATCGAGACGCGGTTTGGGCGCATTGGTGTGCTGGTGTGCTGGGATCAATGGTATCCGGAGGCGGCCCGTCTGACGAGCATGCTGGGGGCGGAGGTACTGGTGTATCCGACTGCGATTGGCTGGGATGTGCAGGAGAAGCGCGTGGAGGTGAACCGTGCGCAGCATGATGCCTGGAGAACGATCCAGCGCAGCCATGCGATTGCAAACGGGGTGCATGTGGTGGCTGTCAACCGTACGGGGCGGGAGGCGGACCAGCAGTTCTGGGGGGGGTCGTTTGTGACGGATCCAGCGGGGCAGGTCTTGTATGAGGCGGGGCATGATACGGAGGAAAGTCCGGTGGTGGAGCTGGATCTTTCGCAGCAGGACACGATCCGTACGCAGTGGCCGTTTTTTCGGGATCGTCGCATCGATACGTATCGCGGCCTAACGGCCCGCTGGTTGGATGCGCCGTCGTCATGAGTGCGGTGGGGTATTGTTTCCCGCCCGAATGGGCACCGCATGCAGCCACCTGGCTAAGCTGGCCGCATAATGCAGATACCTGGCCGGCGGGGCGTCTCGCGCGGGTGCAGCACGTGTTTGTTTCGTTTATCCGGCTGCTGGCACAGGCAGAGGATGTGCACCTGCATGTGCTGGATGAGGCGCAACGGCAAGCGGTTGCCCGGCAACTGGAAGCTGCCGGGGTGCTGATGGACCGGATATCCCTGCATCTTTTCCCGACGAATGATGCCTGGTGTCGCGATCATGGCCCCTGTTTTGTGTTTGATCGGGAAACCGGCCGCAAGACCATTGTGGATTGGGGATTTACGTCCTGGGGTGGTAAGTATCCCTATGCGCTGGATACGCGCATACCGTCACAGGTGGCAGCAGCCTGTGGGGTGCCGCGGATGGATCCGGGCTTCGTGCTGGAGGGCGGCTCGATTGATGTGAATGGGGGTGGTTGCCTGCTGACGACGACAAGTTGCCTGCTGCATGCTAACCGCAATCCCGGACGAAGCCAGGAGGAGATGGAGGACCTGCTACGTTATTATTACGGTGTCGAACAGATTCTCTGGCTGGGGGATGGTATTGTGGGGGATGACACGGATGGGCATGTCGACGATATCACCCGGTTTGTTGCAGAGGATATGGTGGTGACGGCGGTGGAACCGAAGGCATCCGATCCGAATTATGCTCCCTTGCAGGAGAATCTGGCGTTGTTGCAGCAGGCGCGCCTTGCGGATGGGCGCCCGCTCCGGATTGTGGAACTGCCGATGCCGGAACCGGTGGTAGCGGATGGTATGCGCCTACCGGCGTCTTATGCTAATTTCTATATTGCAAATGCGGCGGTGGTTGTCCCGACGTTTGGTTGTCCGCAGGATGCGGTTGCACTGGATATCCTGCGGCAGTGTTTTACGCGTCCGGTGGTGGGGCTTGCGGCACGTGATATCGTTTATGGATTGGGTGCTTTTCATTGTCTGAGCCAGCAGGAGCCGGTAGACTCGGGGGAGGCAGACGGAGCTACTGGATGATGCGGGGTTGTAACTTGGGTCGAAGTGCTGGGGGTCGGTTAACGAGAACGGCGACGAGAATGGTGGACGATTGTGTTTTTCCTTACTCGTAATGCGTTCTCGTCGCCGTTCTCGTTCACCCGGAGAAATAGGGTGTTAATGTTGCGTATAAAGGAAAGCAAAACAATGAAGTTACAGGTTAGGTCGTGAGGGTAAAGGGGATAACGGGATGCAAGCGGGGAATATGGTGTACAGGTTGTTGCTGCTAGCAGGTCTGCTGATGGGCTCGGGAGCGCGGGGGAATACGCCGTCGTTTGTGGTGCCGTCGGAATTGCCTGGTGAGCGATTGCGGATACGGCTGCCGGCACGGGCCGAGGCGGTGCCCTTGCCGCCTTTGGAGCGCAAGACGTATCAAGTGCGGCGGGGGGATGAGGAATGGACCGAGGTGCGGTATGATCCGCATGCGATCTGGTTGCGGTCGCAGCATCTGGGAACTTGGCGCGATTCCCACGGCAATTCGCTTCTGCTTCTGGCTATTCGGTCGCGCTTGCCGGATGGTTTTGAGCATGCGCATGTGCAACGGGAGGACTATGACGCACGGCTCGCGGAGCTACCGGACTTGCAGTCGGCCTCGTCCGCGGTTCTGCTGGAGTGGGTGGAGGACTGGCTGGGGTATGAACCGGGGCAGCCGGAGGTGCTGCGGTCGGTGATGGAGCCGCTGGCTGCGGCGGCTTTCGTTCCGACGCGTGATGACCGCCGGCTGCTGTACGTGTTCCAGGTCAGCATGCCGCAGGCGGGATCCATGCGGCGCACACCCCGCAACTATGCGGCTGAGATTCGGTTGGCAAAGGGGGCGGATGCGGCACGTGCAAGACGGTCCTTTGCCGAGCGCTTTTTGCGTGCGATCGACATTTTGCCCGCGGCCATACCGGGGACGGGTTCCGGGGGAGGATTGGCATCGGCAGATGCTGTGCACGGGGACGATGCATCCATGCAGCGCAGTCGTGCCGCGGCCCGGCAGAGCGTCGCGAATCTGCGGGATTGGTGGAGCGTGGATTTCCCTGGCTATATCCTGCTTTCCAATCAGCGTGGTGGTGCCAGCCAACTGGTGCGCGATCTCGAGCAGGATCTCCCGATTCTACGTGATGCCTACCGGAGGCTCGTCCGTCCGTTGGAGGCGATCCGTCGGGTGAGTGTGATCCGGGTGTTTGCGGAGGAGGATGCCTACGAGCGGTATGTTGGCGACGCCTACAAATGGACGGGGGGGCTCTGGTCGGACAGCCGGAGCGAGTTGGTGATTCGCCCCGTGGAGGCCCGGCATTACCGGCGGGTACGTGATCGGGTTATGGCGACCGTCTACCATGAGGCCTTTCATCAGTATTTGTCGTATGCAACGGGTACCACGCAACCGAGTGTCTGGTTTAACGAAGGACATGCTGAATACTTTGCGGCAACCAGCTTGCGGAATCACAAGGTCGAATTTGAGGAAAATGCCTCGGCGGCACCTTTGGCGCTCACGGTGCCATTGGATGCGTTGTTTGCCATGGATTATGCGCAGTTCTATCATCCCGATGACACATGCCGTAAGCAGCATTATGCGGTTGCCTGGGCGCTGGTGTATTACTTGCGGCGGTCAACTGCGGCAGATCCTGATTTCCCGTTTGCCGGCTTGCTGGATGATTATATGCTTGCCTTGGCGCAAACCAAGGATGGAGGCCGCGCCACACAGATGGTGCTGAAAACATATGATAAAGAGGCCTTGGAGGCAGATTTTCGGGCGTTCTGGGAATCGGAGCGCCGGCGGCGTGCGGTGCTGCGGGCATCTGCCTTTCCAGAGGGGAGGTAATCAAGGTATGCAAGAGCGGACGCTACGAATTCGGGGTATGCATTGTGCAAGTTGCACGGGGCAGGTCGAGAAGGCCTTGCGGCGTGTTGCGGGGGTTACCGAAGCCCATGTGAATCTGGCCACCCAATCGGCCCTGGTGCGTGGCGCGGCGGGTGCGCTGCCGGATGAAGAGGTGCTGGCGAAGGCGGTCACCCAAGCGGGATTCTCGGTTGTACCGGAGGGGACGTCCGATGTACAGGAGGAGGGGCGTGCCGAGCGTCGCCGGATGTGGCTGGCCTGGGCGGGCACGATTCCGATCATGCTCTGGATGTTGCCGATGATGCTGGGGCAAGGGCACTGGGTACCGGGTGGCGCAGTTGCGCACGATTTGGGCATAGTGCTGCTCAGCGGGTTTGTTTTGCTGGGTCCGGGGCGAGCAACACTGCGCAGTGCCTGGGGTTCCGCTCGCCGGCTTGCGCCAAATATGGATGTGCTGATAGCGCTTGGTACGCTGGCTGCCTATGTCACCGGACTTGTGGTCCTGCTCGGGTATGTGGTTGATATGCCCGCGCTAGCTAATTTTGGTGGTTTGGCTGGGATGATCATGGCTTTTCATCTTACGGGGCGACACATTGAGACCCAATCTCGCGGGCGGGCCTCGCAAGCGATTCGCAAGCTCCTGACGCTGGAGGCCCGCGAGGCCTGCGTGGAGCGCGACGGGCAGGAACGCATGGTCACCATGGATGCGCTATGGGTCGGGGATATCATGGTCGTGCGGCCGGGAGAGAAAATCCCGACGGACGGCGAGGTGGTATCGGGGCAGAGCCGGGTGGATGAATCTCTTGTGACGGGGGAATCGATGCCAGTGGAGCGGACGCCGGGGAGTCAGGTGATTGGGGCGACGATCAATACCCAGGGGGTATTGCGGGTACGGGCAACGCGCACGGGCAACGATACCTTTCTGAGCCAGGTGATTCGCATGGTGGAAGAAGCCCAGGGGACGAAGGTTCCGATCCAGGCGGTGGCGGACCGTGTCACATCGGTGTTTGTGCCGGTGGTCCTTGTGCTGGCGTTCCTCACGGTTGCGGTCTGGCTGGTGTTGCCCGGCCCGATGGGAGCTTTGGCGGTGTGGTTGTCGGGGTTTTTGCCGTGGGTACGGCCTGATCTGGGATGGATTGCCCTGGCGCTGCATGCAGGCATAGCCGTACTGGTGATTGCCTGTCCCTGCGCGCTGGGACTGGCTACCCCGACGGCCTTGATGGTGGGTTCGGGACTTGGGGCGGAAAACGGCATTTTGATTCGCAAGGGGGCTGCGGTGCAGGTGCTGCGTGATGTAGATACGGTGGTTCTGGATAAGACGGGCACGATTACTGAAGGTAAGCCGGGGGTTACGGATGTGGTCCCGGCGGAGGGCGTTACAGCAGAGGATTTGCTACGGGCTGCGATGGCGCTGGAGCGCAACAGTGAGCATCCATTGGCCAAGGCGGTTGTGCGGGAGGCCCAATCGCGAGGCATCGAGGTGCCGGCGGCCACATCGTTCGAGGCGGTTACGGGTGCGGGGGTAAAGGGGGAGCTGGATGGGGCTGTGCTGGCAGCAGGAACGGATGAGATGATGGAGCACCCATTGTCAGCGCGCTTGCACAAACAACGGCAGGAGTTGGAGCAACAGGCGCGAACGGTCATCCGGGTTATGATGGATGACCGGGACCTTGGGTTGATTGCGGTTGCGGACCGGATCAAACCGGGCAGTCGTGCCGCGCTGCAACAACTGCAGCAACTAGGTTTCCGGACGGTGATGTTGACGGGTGACAATGAGACGGTAGCACAGGCCATTGGTGCAGAAGCGGGTGTGGATGAGGTGCTTGCGCAGGTGTTGCCAGGCGAAAAGGCTGAAAAGATCCGTGCCCTGCAGGGGTCGGGCCATATTGTGGCGATGGTGGGGGATGGGATGAATGATGCGCCAGCCCTCATGCAGGCGGATGTGGGCATTGCGATCGGCACCGGGACGGATGTTGCGATTGAGGCGGGGGATATCGTGCTGGTGCAGGGCACGCTCGATGCCGTGGTGCGGGCGGTACGCCTCAGCCAGGCTACCTTCCGGAAGATTCGCCAGAATCTCTTCTGGGCCTTTTTCTATAATCTGGTCATGATCCCGCTGGCGATGGCGGGGGCCTTGCACCCGTTGCTGGCGGAGATAGCGATGGCATTCAGTTCGATCAATGTCGTGGCCAATGCACGCCGTCTGCGCAAGGTGGACCTGCGGGCGGGGGGATGAGCGGTTGTTTTATGCGGGGTGTTGGCTTGTCAGGTGGCATGCCGGTTGGTAGGTTGCCGCATGTATGGACCGTACGGAACAAGAAGGAAACCATGTGAGCGGAATCGATATCCATTTCTGGAAACAACTTGAAG
>CAZRCN010000021.1:20651-28090 GCA_964598575.1 uncultured Victivallales bacterium
GCCATGTTGCTGGCGCGTAACCGGGCCTATCCTGCCTGCCGGGATGAGGGGGGCGGTACGCCCGGGGCAACCATATACACTTCGGCGGAATCGCATTACTCGATTCGTAAAAATGCCGGTATTCTGGGGATTGGTCGTAACCGGGTGCGCAATATTGCCGTCCGTGCGGACGGCACCATGGATCTTGCAGCATTGGATGCGCAGATCCGGCAGGATCGTGAGGCGGGCGGTGTACCGATGTTGATCAATGTCACGGCTGGCACGACGGTGCGTGGGGCGTTTGATGATATTCGTGGTGCGGCACACATTGCACAAGGCTGCGGGGCGTGGTTGCACGTGGATGGTGCGTTGGGCGGCACCCTGCTGCTGAGTGCTCGCTGGCGCACGCTTCTGGATGGGATCGAGCTGGCAGACAGCTTGACGTGGAATCCGCACAAGATGATGGGTGTGGCTTTACAGGCTTCGGTCCTGTTGGTTTGCCAGCAGGGATTGCTGCAGGCAAGCCTGGACGAATCCGCGGATTATTTATTTCAAGAGCATGCGCATGATTTCAATCCCGGGCATCGTTCCTTGCAGTGTGGACGTCGGAACGATGCCTTCCGCCTATGGGCAGCGTGGTGCCGGCTGGGGGATAAGGGCTGGGATGCACGGATTGCGCAACAGATGGAACTGGCCAGGGAGGCGGCGCAGTGGATTGAAGCAGACCCGGAGCTGGAACTTCTGGAGTCGCCGCAGAGTGTGAATGTGTGCTTTCTGCATCGTCGCGCAAGCTCCGAGGCTGTGTGTCGGGAACTGAACGAGACCGGGGCCGTGAAGGTTGGCTACGGGCAGGTTGGCGGACACTCCGCCATTCGGCTGGTTTGCGTGAATCCGGATCTGGCTGGTGCGCCGATCCGGGAGGTCTTGGCGCGGATTCGTGCTGCGGGTGACCGGATTGCTTGCCATAAGGGATAAGGTGTTGCAGGGTATAGACCGGAATGGGGGCCAGGATGGAGGTAAGTGTCGCAGAAGCTGGTGTGGAAAAAAGCGACAAGGAGCTGGGTACGGCAGAGGGATCCCCCACTTGCAATGCCCCGCTGCAGGAGGGCAAGGGCATGCAAGATACAGGGCAAAAGGTTCCGATGGTGCGTCCGGGTTGGGATGCATATTTTATGAGCATTGCGCATGTGGTGAAGAGTCGCAGCAGTTGTTCGCGTCGTCAGGTGGCAGCAGTGATTGTCAAGGATCGGCGTATTATTTCGACGGGGTACAATGGTACACCACGCGGCGTACCCAACTGTAACGAGGGGGGCTGTGCACGGTGTGCCGGTGACGCACCCTCGGGGAGCGATCTGGTATCCTGTATTTGTTGTCATGCCGAGGAGAATGCGATTACACAAGCAGCCTATCATGGCATTGCCGTGATGGGTGGGGTCATCTATGTAACAATCAGTCCGTGCCTGACCTGCGCCCGGATGATGATCAATGCCGGTATCCGTGAGGTTGTGTATGAGGGCGATTATCCTTTTACTGCGCAGACCCGCCAGTTGCTGGATACGGCGGGTGTTCTCTGCCGTCACTATGTCGCCGATACGACCGATGCAGGCGGCCCCTCATCAGAAAAATTGTAGCTGACCGGTTTTTTCGGTAGGCGGGGCATCCATTGCCGGCGGATTTTCTTGCGCGAGCATCTGGAGGAGTTGCTCCTCGCCAATGACGGGGACGTTCAATGCCTTGGCTCGCTGGGTTTTGGCTGCACCGGTGTTTGCGCCAGCCACCAGATAATCGGTGTTGCGGGAAACGGCAGACAGGACCTGTCCCCCGGCAGCTTCGATGGCTGCTGCTGCTTCCTGGCGGGTAAGGCTGGTTAAGCTGCCGGTCAGGACGAAGGCGGTACCGGCAAGGAAAGCCCTTGTGCCGCGGATGGTGCCAGCAGGCACTGGTTGGATGCCTTCCGCCTCCATCCGTGCCAGAGCGTCTTGTCCGCGCTGGCTGGCAAAAAAACATTGGACACTGTGTGCGGCATCCTGCTTGATGCGTGTGAGGACCTTGATACGCCGCACCCCTTTGCGGGAGGTTTTTTCCTCGAGTTTCTCGATCTGGTTGTACTGCTCCAGCTCTGCGGTGATTGTATCGATGCGGGCAAGGATGGCCTCGTAGCGCTGGATCTGATGGGTTACCGAGCACTGCTTTACTGCTGCCGAGCGCTTGCGTGCATTCGGGTTCCATTCGATTGCTTGCTCCTGAAGGGCGTATACTTCCACGATCAGAGGCAAGAGTTTGGAATGCGCGAGATCAGACATGGACCTATGGGCTTGGGCCAATTCGCGCGCAACGGTTTTGCCGATCCCGGGGATGCCGAGAGCGTGGATCCAGCGATCGAGCGGTTGCGTACGCGCGTTTGCCACCGCCTGCAGCAGTTTGCGTGCATTGGGTGTGCCGAGTTTTCGTACGGAGCTGTCCTGTGCGAGATTGAGGACGGCTAGATCTTGCACCTGAAGCTGGAAGAGGTCGAAAGGGGAGAGCGCGAGGCGGTGTTTTACCAGGGCTTCGGCCACGGATTCGCCGAGAGCTTCGATGTCGAGGCAGGCCCGAGAAGCGGCATGCATGAGCCAGCGTACGGCCAGGGCGGGGCATTGCAAGTTGACGCAGCGCGTGGCTACTTCGCCGGGTTCGCGCGTTACGGGCTCCCCGCAAACGGGGCAGGTATCGGGCATCTGGAAGGGTTGGGCGCTGGGTGGGCGCTTTTCGAGCAGGCATCGTATTACGGCGGGGATGACTTCCCCGGCCTTTTCGATCAAGACATGGTCGCCAACACGTACGTCTTTCCGCGCAATTTCATCGGCATTGTGCAGGGTTGCCCGACGTATTTCAGAACCGGACAGCAGGACGGGTTTGAGTTCAGCCACGGGGGTTAGGACACCGGTGCGGCCCACTTGGATGGAGATGCTTTCGACGGTGGTTGCGGCTTGCATGGGCCGGTATTTGTAGGCTCTGGCCCAACGCGGGCTCCGGGCCGTATGCCCCAGTTCGGCTTGCAACCGGGTGTCATCCAGCTTTATGACAGCCCCATCAATCTCATACGGAAAATCCAGTCGCTTGGTTTCCAGATCGTCGATAGCCGCCAGCACCTCTTCGATGTTGTGGCAGACGGCGAGGTGTCCGGTGGTTGGAACCTCCCATGCCTGCAAATGGGCGATGAGTTCTTGCTGCGAGTGGAAGGTTATGCCGCGGCAAGCCCCGAATCCGTAGAAAGCCGCGCCCAACGGACGCTTTGCCACGATGCGGGGATCGAGGAGCTTGAGGGTGCCGGCCGTTGCATTGCGTGGATTCTTGAAGGGAGTGATGCCTTTGTCCGTCTGGTGCGCAACGAGTTGTTCGAACCCTTTGCGGGGCATGAAAATTTCTCCGCGCAGTGCGAGTGCTTCGGCCGGGCAGGAAATCCGGAGGGGGATACTATGGATGGTGCGTACATTCTGGGTGATGTCGTCGCCGTGTTGCCCATCCCCCCGCGTAAGCGCCCGTGCGAGCAAACCGTTTTCGTAGCGCAGGGCCACGGCTACCCCGTCAATTTTGGGTTCAACGCAAAATGTCAGGTGCGGTTTTCTGGTCAGTTTGTACACGCTACGGAGCCAATCGGTAATTTCCTGGATATCGTAGGTGTTATCGAGGCTCATCATGGGCACTTCATGCTGGACGGACCGGAAAGCGGTGAGGGGTTCGGCGCCGACGCGCTGGGTGGGGGAATCGGGGCTGACAAGTTCAGGGTGCCGGGCCTCAAGATCCTGCAGTTCGCGGAAAAGAGCATCGTATGCCGCATCCTCGATTTCGGGTGTGGCGTCCTGGTAGTAGAGGCGGTTGTGATGGCGGATCTGTGCATGCAGCGTTTTGATACGTTCTGCGGGAGTAGGCATACCAAGACTCCTCAGTTTTCGCCGAGCAAACGGTCTAATCGCTGCTGCGCGAAGCGGGCAATGGCTTCTGAGAGGGGGCCGCCTGTTTCGGCTCGGCTTAGGGCGCTGGCGTAATCAGCTTGTTGTAGGGCAAGAATTGTGCGCGCGTATGGCAACATGCGATTGTCGGACATACGCAGCAGCGAGAGCTGATTCTCTGAGGAAAGGCTATGAATCGGAAATTGTATGGGTCGGATGATCGTCGACCCACCGGATGTACGGCGGACCATAGCCTCAACGGTCGTTCCTTTGATACGCTCGGGCGTTATGAGCGCTTCAGCACCCCCTATCTCGAGGGTAAATTCTCGCTTCGTATTCTGGGCGAGAACCTCTCCAATGAGGGCTTCCGGCTGGTTTTCTGCGGCCAGCAACGCCGTGATGTCCTTGGTTTCGGGTAAGAGGGAATAGCGGTCATGTTCTTGTTTCCATTGTGCCCAACGGGTGCGGGCGGCTTGCGATGCCCCTTGTGCAAGCTGATCGATGATATCGTTTTTCAGGGCAGAGGGGATGCTCTCCTCTGCTGGTTCTTCCTGATCAGGGTTATCAGAGTTTGTAGCGTTCCAATCGGCATCTGACGCATTGTCGCTGGCAAGATCCTCTTCCGTCTGCTGGTTCCATTCGTCGTTTGTGGCGACTGGGGCGTTATCGGGCTCAGGTGTTGGCGTGGAAGCGGCCGGGGTGTCTGGGGCTTGCCTTTGTGCGCTACGGCGTGCGTCCAGCCATGGTTGCCCCAATAAAAACCAGATCAGCGCAGCGCCCAGCACGATTTGTAGAATGGGAACCCATTTTTGCAGCACGTTTGGGGTCGTATGCTTCGCTGCGCGAGGCGGAACCATGCGGCTGCGGCCCGGCTGCTTTTTGAACTTGATGGCTTTAGGCGAGGCTGTCGCATTGGTTTCCTGGTTGGGCGACGGTAATGTGCTAGCGCCTGGCGGTGGACACTTGATCATGAGTAGGCGGCCATCTACCAGTTTGAGCAAGTCATCCCGTAGGCGAGACCATTCCGGATACCGATCGTGCGGTTTTTTTGCCATGAGGCGGCACACCAGTTGGCGGCAAGAGCGGGGGGTCTGGGAGGAAAACGATTCGATCGGGGATAGCTGGTCCGACTGTTGTGCCTCCAGTACATCTTTGATTGGCATTCCGTAAAACGGTGCTTGCCCGGTTAACATATGGTACAGGGTGGCACCCAGGCTGTACATATCGCTGGCGAAGGTAAGGCGCGCTGAGCCACGGGCTTGCTCGGGCGACATATAGTTCGGGGTACCGGCAATTTCGCCTTCGGTACACTGTCCCGCAATGCGCGCCAGGCCTAGATCGGCCAGCTTTACGCCGCCATCCGTTTCAATAATGATGTTGTCGGGCTTTATGTCCCGGTGGATCATATTTTCGTTTTGCCAGGCATCGGTCATGGCATCGGCTACTGCCGCAGCAATTTGCAGGGCATGGAGGGGCGGCATGCGTCCCTCGGTACGCAAGAGCTCAGCCAGCGTATGTCCATCCGCATATTCCATGACGATATATACGGAATCATCGGTTTGTCCGACGTCAAACACTTGAATAATGTGGCGGGTTTTGAGTTTTGCCACCGAGCGGGCTTCTGTCAAAAAGGCATCGACTTCATCGATTTGATGTACAAATTCGGGTTTGAGCACTTTGATGGCAACCTCCCGATCCAGGGAGGTTTGGCGGGCGAGCCAGACAACGGCCGTGGTGCCTTCACCGAGTTCGCGTGTGATCTCATATCCGGGTATGTTTGGAGAATGTTTCACGTTTACGCCCTTGTCACCTTATCAACCGCTCGAACCATGCATGTAACGCATGCCTGTATACCGTACCATCCGCTATGATTCAATATCTAGTTTCTGTTGTCCTGCGTTCGTCCATCCTGGTCGGCGGTGACACCGGGTGGCCCGGAGGAAGCGGTGGAGGCTGTGTGTGGTTGTGTGGGTGCGTGTGTGTGGCAGAACGGAGAAAACAAACCTCGGCCTACAGTCATAGGAGTCCCCTTCCTACTCAAAACGTTACAGACTAGCGTATATGATGACGTGGGGAAGCGTGGTTATCGGCCGGGATCCCATGTTTGGGCTGTTTCATAGATCGGGAAGACGGACGGTTCTTTCATGGTCGCTTCAATAGCATCACAGGTCAGCGGCGCGGAACCGGTAAAATTCTCGATGCCGTCTTCGGTGATCAGTACGGTGTCCTCACTCCGTATGTAGAGTTCTTCCTCGGGTACGGTCATCATGGGGTCGACGGACAGCACAACCCCCGGTTCCAATGGTTTGTGCTTGTAGGGCGAACCATCGTGCACGGATAACCCGACAGGATGTGATAATGGATTGGAGTGCAGGACCCGTTCGGCGGCGTTTTTGTAGATCTCCTTTGAGAAGGTTGTTTTCTGGAATACCCCCTTCATGATCGTGGCTGCTTCCTGTTGTATCTCTTCCTTGGTGCGCCCCGGCTTCAGCAGCCCCAGCAGGGTCTGGTGGTAGGTTGTGATGTAGCTGTAGAGTTCGCGCTGCCAAGGTGCGTAGGTGCCGTTCACCGGCCAGATGCGGCCGATGTCGCTGGCGTAGTAGCCATAGTCGGGCGCCGAATCCATCAGTACAATGTCGCCGTCCTTGAGCCGTGCATCGTTGCGATGGTAATGCCCAAACTGCATATTGTTGCCAGATGCAATAATCTGCGGATAATTCTCCCCCACGGCACCGTGGGTGTAGTAGATATAACTGGCAAGTGCGGCAAGCTGCCGTTCCACCAGTCCAACCCTGGTAAAGCGCATGGCTTCGGTCGTCGCCAGCGCGGAAAGATATCCGGCGCGCCTTAGCATCTCAATTTCACGTTCACTTTTCACGCGTCGCATTTCGCTGATGATGGGGGTTAACGGTTTGATCTCCATATTCGGATTGCCGCGTTCCTGGCACAGCCTTGTGAAGGTTTGTACATCCGAGAGCCGCCCGTCCCAGGGGTTTGCGGCGCGCTGCGCGGCAATGGCCGCTGCTTCAAAGCGTGTGCGGCACGGAAGCTCATCCTCTGCGTCCTGCAGATAGAGTGTTTGGACAGATTGCAAGTCCTTTTCCAACTGTTCGATGTCAGCAACAGCATCGATGCCTGTTGCGGCCATGATTTCGCGGGCATCCTCTACGCCCAGCCCAGTTTCCTCGGGGTGCTTTTGCAGATCACGATGGGGCAGGTAAAGGGTTGTCTTGTGATCAGGGCCGGAAAGCACCAGAAACGCATTTGGTATGACAATGCCCGACAGGTAGAAGAAGGTTTTGGATTGGACAAAGCGGGGACCACAAGGTTTCCAGCGTCCACGCAAGAGCACATGTGCATCGTTGCCAACGGCATCTAGCAGGCCATCCCTGCGAGCTGTGAATTCGCTGGCTGGAAAGAATGACTGGAAAAACCGGTTGTCTGCCTTTTTCATGGTTACGTATTCCCTTTATGTGGCGTTAAAAGGGTAAGCATACCACAGGGATTCGATAAAGCACGGATTTCCGG
>CAZRCN010000022.1:0-15927 GCA_964598575.1 uncultured Victivallales bacterium
ACTGGGAACATACCAGGGGTGCCGTTAAGCCGCACCGCAAGGGCCTTGCCGGCCTCCAGCGCCTGCATGCGCAGTAAGCACCGCTACGGAGGATAGGCGAAAATTCTTCAATAGAGCCGCTTGCAAAACTTCTACATCGCCAAGCACAGTGGAAGAATTGGGTCATCTTTGAGAAGGGAGTGTAGGGCTGTTCCTGCCGCCTTTCGTGGCCGCTGCATGGCACAACGAATCACTGCTCGCAACGTCCATTCTCAAGGGCGGACTCCAACTTCCCCCGTTTCCACGCGGACGGTGCCGGTCTGGCCGTTCATACTGACGATTTGACCGTCCGTGAGCGACGCCAGGAGCCCCTGGATCCCGACGATAGCGGGAATACCCATTTCACGTGCGACAATCGCCGAATGGGACAGGATGCTGCCACGCTCGATCAGGATGCCCTTGGCGGCTGGATACAGCGGGACCCAACCCGGATCGGTCCGGCCCGCCACCAGGATGCAGCCATTGAGGTCCAGGTCGTCATGCGGGCTATTGACAATCCGCACGGGTGCGGTGACTTCGCCCGGACAACAGCCTGTGCCGGTCAAGTCGCCTTGCTGCACATCCGCCGGCCGAATCTGACGGAAGGTGTTGCCGCTGTATACCATGCCATAGGTGTCGAAATGATCGTCGGCCGGCGGTTCGGCACGATAGGCGTCAAACTCGGTTTTGCGTAGTGCCGCCAAACCGCGCAAGTTGGTGGTGATGGCGGTACCCTTGACCGTGTCCCAGACTTCGTCGATGGTCAGGTAGAAGATGTCACGATGGGCATCGAGCATGCCGGCCGTCACCAGATGGTGGCCCATCGCTTGCATCAGTTTGCGCAGTACACCGTAGATGCGGGTCCGGGCAAACCGCATGTTCTCGCGGTTCATGACCCCCTTGCGCGCATTGCGCAGAACAAGCCCGAACATGTGCTTGCGCAACCACGGGACGGAACGTTGCCCGAGAGCCTGGTCAACGGTTTCTTCCGCGCACCGCCGGATCTCGTGCTCACGCGCCGCCATAGCGTCAGCATCGAGCAAGGCTTCGTCGACGCCAAGGTAATTCTGCAGGATCTGGTAGACGAACTCGGGGGTTTCGTGCAAAGAAGGCTCTTCGAGTTTGAGTTCGTTGATGCAGCGGAAACCATAGAGCTTGAGATAGCGGTTGATCTCGGCTGCTACCCAGGCGCAAGCCGGATCCGCCGGAATCTGGCGCGCCAGTGCGTGATGATCCTCGCGTTGGAAACGCACCCGCATCGGCGGGTCGCGCTGGATCCGCAAGGCCAAATGCATGAGCATGCGGGTCGGCTCGGTGCTCTCGATGTCGCCGTTGCCGCAGATCAGATCGTTTTGTAGCGACTGGCTCTCGTCGCCACACCAGTCCCGACAGAGTTTGCGTAGCAGACCATAGTGCACCATCACATAGAAATCGTTGATAATCGGTGCCTGCCAGTTCCACAGCAGCCGGGCTTCCATTTCACGGTAAACGCCCATCAGCGCATGTGGGGCCATGGCATTAAAATCCAGAGACTCCCAGTTCTCGTACAGTTTGCGAAATCGCGATTGAAACCGCGCCACACGACCGTCAATCGTGGCAAATTGGAACAGCATGCGCAGCAGGAGGCGTAGTAGTCGCGGGCATTCAACCAGCCACTTGCGCCATGCGGGCAGTGCCGCCGGTTCCCCATCCTCGGGGTCAAAGCGTTCCTGCAAGCCCATCATGGATTCCATGAACCGCTTGTTCATACCGTAGCCGGGGAACTGCTGGATCAGGCGGTACCAGTTCATCAGGTTGTAGTAAACCTGCCCCCGGATCAATCCGAGCATGTTTTCGTACACGGCCTGATTGGCACGCACGACGGCGGGGGGAATCCCCATGACCTGAGAGAAGCAGTGGTACACGACGGTATAGGCATGCCGTATGAAGCTGAAGGTCATCGGACTGGTGACGCCGCTGTAGCTCTCGATAATGTTCGCATTGTCCCAGACCTGCCGGTTGCCGGCAGCCGGACCATAATCGGCAACGGTGGTAATATCGCGCGTCTGCAGGATATAGAGCACGCCCTGCGCATCGAAGCAGAATTCGATGTCCTGTGGCCGGCGGTAGGCATTCTCAATCGTCAAAGCGGCTTGGATCACGGCATCGCGCTGCCGGTTGTCGAGCGCCGGCACGTCGCGCCGCCCCGCCGGAACGGGTTCCTCAACCAGGCCTTCACCGGCTTCCCGGTTGAACACAAACCGCGTATCCTTGGAGACCAGCGTCTGTTTCATTGCACGGGTCGTTTTGTGATAACACACATGATCCGCCGCCAATCCCGCCCCGACGAGGCCTTCGCCAAGCCCATAGAGGGCGGACACCACCAGCGTGAGCGGGTCCTGCGTGGCGGGATCTGCCGTAAACACGACGCCACTGACGTCGGCATCGACCATGCGCTGGATTATGACTGCCATCGGTACCGGATGCAGCACCAGACCGTTGGTTTGCCGATAAAGCAGGGCACGCTCCTGATAGCCCGAGGCCCAGACCCGCTGCACATGGCGGGCGACCGAGGCTGCCCCACGCACATACAGAAAACTCTCGTGGATACCGGCAAAGGAGTGCGCCGAACCATCTTCATCGGCGGCAGAGGACCGGACGGAGACAAAGCTGGCAGCCGGGCCATCGATAAACGGCACGGCCGCCAGTTCCGCCTCCAGCCAAGCGGGCAACGGGGCCTCCAGGATCATCTGTTGCACCTTGGTGGCAATGTCGGCGGCGTTATCTGGCGTCAGTTCTGCCAGGGCGTCTTCCATCTTCTTCCCAAGGCCGTCCTCGGCCAATGCCGCCAGCATACCGTCGACGGGCAACGCCACCCACTCGGGCACCCGATGGGCCTGCTGCAATCGGTGCAGGTTCATACCCTTGCCGCCGATCGGCGGGCCATCCACGCATGCCAGATCCGGTTTGAATAGATAACTCATAACCCACCTCCAACGGTAACGCCGTGCATGCGGAACAGTTCAACTGCCAGCACGAAATAGAACAGTACGATATACCCCCCGCCATAGGCCTCGAGATTGCGTGCGGTGCGACGACTGGGGGCCAGCCGGAAATGCAGGAATCCGCCCAGGCAGATCAGGAAGAGGACGATCAGTCCGGCATAATAAAAGAGCCCGAGCCCGAGATAGACCCCCACAATCCAGGCCAGCAGGGTGTTGAGCACCCGCAGCACCATGGCCACATAACCGGCCGTGAAGAGGCCCAGATGCCCGGAATAGCTGTCAACCCCCTCGATCTCATCTTCGGGCATGCGGATCTTACGCGAAATCTCCCAGTTCGAGAACGCGAAGAAATCCGCCAGCGCGTAGGCCCAGAAAAGCCAGGGGGCGGTCCAGAAGGGCCGTTTCATCGTAAAGCTGAAGATCGTGGCGGTCATCAGCGGCATGATCAGCATGTGCGCGATGGCATAGATGATGAAATGCGCCCGTAACCAGATCGGCACAAAGAATTCGTGGAGCATGATCCAGGAGAAGAGGACAGTAATACCGACGGCCACAACGGCGGCCCAGCCGCTGAGCAGGGCACAGCAGAGCTCAACCGCAATTGCCACCCCGCCCAGGATTTTGAGATGCGTGAGGGTAATAAGACCGCGCGAGAGGATGCGTTGTGGATAATGGATGACATCCTGTGCATAATCCTTGTGCTCATCGAATACCCGCAGGTGGAAGAAAATACAGAAGAGGAACAGCATGCCAACCGGCGTGAACCAGCCGATCTGCAGAGCTTGCCCTGGACGCCCAAGCACCTGCGCCAGGAACTGGTTCGCCAGAAAATAAATAATAACCATACTGATATGGGGAAAAAGCGGGAACCGCTCATCCAGGTATGCCTTCAGCCGCACCACGAATGGACTGTCCAGTGTCAGGACGTCGTTGTTTCTGTTCATAATCTCCTTGTTATTACTGCATGAGGCTTGCTGCCCCGTTTCTCTCTCTCTTTCGGGTGTCGCATGGTTTTCTGCACCCGGATACGAAGGGTCTCGTAATCGATTTTTGCCTGATGGCGTGGATCGAGCGGCAGTGGTTTGCGTGTGAAGATCAGCCGGTCAACCGGAATGCCGGCATTTCGAAGCGTGTCGGCCAGGCCGGGTACCGCTACTCCTTGTACGACAATGACCAGTTGCGCTGCCACCTCGAGGGCGGCGATTCGGTTGGCGTGGGGCGTCCAGGCGGAAACTTGGTCCTCGAGAATCTGGGCGTGCAAGACCTCGCCCTTGCAGTGAATGGTTGTGTGTACGCGTCCGGTTAGCCAGAAACGGCCGTCATGGTCGAAATAGCCGGTGTCCCCCATGCGATGCCAGCACCGGCCCGCGTCATCGATCAGTTTGTTCTCGGCTACGGCGGCGGGATTGCGGAAGTAGTCGCGGCAGACATGTGCCCCGGCAACAATCAATTCTCCGATTGCCGCTGGCGGCAGCTCCAGTTCGGACCAGGAGCGGAACATCAATGGCCCGTGTGTGATAGATATCACCCGTGCCGCCAGCCCCTCAATCGGTTTGCCCGTGCAATAGCCTTTTCCGGTCACGCGCAAGCGCTCATCTCCCGACATGGAGGCAACCGGCTCGGCCTCGGTGGATCCGTAGACCACCGTGATGTCCGTATCCGGCAATGCCGGGCGCCACTGCTGCAATTGTTCGTCTGTGACCGGTGCTCCACCGGTCAGGATGCGCCGCAGACCGGGATCCGCTCCGGTTGCGGTAATCGCCTGCACCAGTCGATCCACAAAGGGCGGCGATGCGGTGCAGGTGCGCACACCGTGCTGTTTGATTTGCGCCAGCAGGTTGTTGCCGTTGACGGCGGCAACGCGACGGAAATCCATATCCGGAATCACCGAGGTGATCCCATCGGCCAGGTTGCGCAGCGCGAACACGGGAAACATCGGCATGTCCACATCGCTATCTTCATACTGGTATTCGTGGCACAACGCGGCATATTGGGCGGCCAGAAAACCGTGCGTGCGATTGGCCCCCTTCGGTATCCCGCTCGAACCGCTGGTAAAGGTAATCAGCGCCGGTGATTCCGGGTGCTCTGGCTGCCAGATTGTCGGGTCCGGCGGAGATGCCAGCAGTCCCCGCAGGGATAGTCGCGCCGGAAACGGACCGGTACGGTGCCCCGTTGTTACCGTCAGCGGCAGTGACCGCAATGCTGGAGCCAACAGACGCAATACATGACTGCGGCCCACACCGGCAAATCCACGGGGTTCGGCAAAGGCGGCGAACTGCGCAATCTTGCGCATGGGCATCCAGGGATCAACGAATACCACGACAGCACCGGTTTTGATAATCCCCAGCAGGACGCTGTAGAGGTCAATCGACATGGGGATCATCACCACCATGCGGTCCCCGGGCTGTAATCCCGCTTGCTGCAAACCTGCGGCGATCCGGCAGACGCGATCCCAGAGACCGGCAAAGCTGACCGATGCCCCATCCGGCATGATCAGCGCTGGCCGCGAGGGCACCCGTTGTGCTGTCGCCTGCAAAAAGCCCAGGATGTTGCCGTCGCCGTCAGGCATGATACTTACCTTCTGCTGCCAGCATTTTTTCAAACAGGACATACTGGCGAAATGCCACGGACGTGCCGCCATCGAGGCGTCGTGAGTCGTTGCCTTCATGCATCAGGCACATGAGTGCCTCCCTGTACCCCTTGTCCACCGTTTGCTCGAAGGCAATTCCCATCAGGGCAGGCCCCACGCCCGTGCCGCGACAGGACGGCAGGCACCCCAGCGATTTGATACAAACCCGATCGGCCCGGCGACGCTGATACAGGAACTTTGCCTTGGCCAGCAGCGACCGCCGCCCCTGCATGGCACGCACCGCTGCGGCATAATCGGGGTAGCAGAACACAAAGCCCACCTCCGTTCCATCCGGGTCGCAGCAGAACTGGCATAAGCCCGGTAGGAGTAAGGCCTCAATGCCCTCGTACAACTGCAGGAAAGATGCCAGTGGGATCGGCGTGTAATGACGATTGCCGGCAAAAATCTGCAACGACAGCGTATGTAGCCGTTTCAGTTCCTCGGTCAGATTCTGTTTGAAGATCGGTCGGAACGTATAGCCCTGCTTGCGGACACGGCGCCGGTAGGGTGCCAGATTTTTCGCTGCCCTTGCCGGATCCACAATGCGTGTCGAGCAATAGCGTTCCGCCACAGTGTAGCCACAAGCCTGCCACAAGGCGGGATAGTAGTCCGGATTCCAAGGTTCTTTCAGGAACGGCGCCTGCTGCAGAGGCTCGACCGCAAACCGATAGCCATGCCAGGTATCGCCATTCATCGGTCCCAGTACCTGCGAGACGCCTTGCGCGTGCAGCCATTTCTCGGCTGACCTCAGCAGCAACCGACAGACATCGACGTCGTTGAACGCTTCAAAGAACCCGATGGTGCCGATATGGCTCGCACCGGATAACCGAGCGACGCAACGAGCCCGTCCTCCACCATCCTGTTCGGCCAGGAAGATTGCCTGCCGCTTGGCGTACAATGGGTCGAACAAGGCCTTTGCTTCCGCCCTTGGCGAAGTGGGAATACAAAACGGGTCTTCGGCATAGATCTGTGCCTTCAGCGCGAAGAAACCGGCATGTGCGACATCAAGCGGATCGAGTTTCCGGATGGTCATGGTTCCTCCTGCTGCAAGGCCCCGTTCCATGGTAGCAAGACATCGGCCTCGCGTCCGTATATATCAGCCCACAGTAGGGGATACCAAGGGGTGGCAATACGCGTATATTGGCCAAGGGTCATCAAAAGAACCGCGGTAAGCACCGCGACAAACGCGACGGTGCCGCCAGCACTCTGCGGACGCCGAGCCATGACCCCGACGCCCAGCCATACGGTCAACAGCGATCCTCCAGCCAGAAGCAGAATACTTGCGGTGTCCGGGGCACGCCGCATCAGGACCGGTTCGGCCAGTACCGCCACCATCGACAGCATCGCCCCGGCAAGCTGTCGCCATGTCCAACGCCAGCCGGTCTGTCCGCTGCCGAGTTGCACCACAACCCCACAAAGAAGTGGAACCAGCACCGCAGCGAGGAAAGGCGCATATAGGAAACGGAACATACCGGTCAGGTTGGCAAGAACCATCAGCGTCGCCGCCGGCATTGTCAGCAAGACCATCCGCTGATGTGCCAGCGTCCGGCGTGGCTGGCCACCAGTGACGGTGAATACCAGTAGAAAAGCCAGAATTGCCACCAACAGCGGACCAGCCCAGTCGACTGAACCCAGACTCCAGACCCCGTACAGGATGATACTCATGATCATCAGCGCCTTCGTTCGCAGTAGTCTGCCGTAGTGATTCGCCACCGGGAGCATCGCGAACAGGAGCAGGATGCTGATGGCTTGCATCAGCAACTCCGGCGTGGATTTGGTGACGGTTTTGAGTAGCATGAAGGCGGCCAACAGGGGCACGTACAAGTTATCGCGTCCCCCGATCGAGACGGCCTCGACCATGGTCAACAAGGTTGCCGCCAGAAACGCTGATAGCACGGCCTGCTCAACAGTTACATTGTGTTGGAGCGTAACCAGCGGCATTAGTACGGCAACAAACGAAACCAGCCAGAAGGCGATCGATCCTTCCAGGCTCTTGCATTCCGCAATGCCCCCGGTGCGATACCGGATGCGCCCGAAACGGGCCCCCACCAAGGCGGCGGCCGTATCGGCCACCGTCAACACCAGCACCGCGCTCATGTACAAGCCGTAGTCGTCACGAGTCAACCAGAACAGGGCGGCAATGGCAAAAGGATAGTAAACACTGCCGCGGCTGTGCCGTTCTACACGGCACAGACACGTAAGCCAGCCGCGCTGTTCGGCCAGCCAAAGGCTGGCGCCGAAGCCCACCGCCAGCAGTAATGCCGTTAGGGGGTGGTGTAGCAGCAGGGGGAACAATAGGCATCCCAGGCCACCGCCCACATGTATCAGTTTGCGTGACCACTCCGCCGGAATGGCCGTCCGCCGGGCAAGCACTTCAACAAGGCTGATGTATGCCGTCAGCGCCACCACGATCAGCAGTACTCCTGCAAGTTCAGCCGGCATGAGCGGTATCCTCCCTTAGGCCGGACTTGACTTCATCCACCCGAAACGCACTGTAGAAGAACGCGCGGTCACAGGCGAACAGGCGTTCCGCCAACGCGTCCAGCGGGATGATGCGATCAGCAAGGCAAGCTGGGCATTGCCGCGGCACCAGCATATTCCAATAGGCCAGTCGTGCCCCCGCGCGGGCATATTTCAGCAACGTGGCGTACAGACTGGTTCCGTTGTTTTCATCCATGTACTCGAAAATGTCGGATAGGTTGTAGCCATCAAACCCTTTGGCCCCATGTTGTGCAGCCGCCTCCTCGACGCCCCCCTGAAACAGCGTCAGCCGATCCGCATAGCGCCGAATGCCCGCCAGCACCTCCGGCCGTGTCCAATCCGGCATTGCGCCCGCGAACGTCCCCGTCAGAATATAGCGCAGATACGGGTTGTCATGCGTCTGAAGCTGCGTCAGGCCGTAATGCGAACGCATCAGGATCCGGTCGGCCACGGATCCTTCCACGAAGCGGAAAAATTCCGGATCGCGTCCAAGCCGTCCCATCATGAAACGACTGAAGAAGAGCTGGAAAAGCCATTGCCAGCGTCGATTGTTCCAGTGCGTTGCATAGAACTGTTCGCGTCCGGTTTTATTACGAGGTTCCAAGAGTGCCTCGACTGTGCGCCGTGCATGCACCAGGGGCAGCAGACGCGTGCGGAAAAGCCGAAAATAGTTTTCGAACTTGCCGGCATGCACTACGCCATTGGCAATCCACTGCGGATGCGCATCCCAGAAACCCCGTGCGGAAGGGGAGAGGTCGGCACGCATGCCATCATAGATGGTCGCTCGGTCAGCTGCCGGATAAAACCCGAGAAAGGCCAGTGCCGGTGCGTCATCGAGTGTGCGAATGGCGGCGACACGCAGTTCGACGCAGGCAAGCTGTGTCGGATTCAGATCAGCGGCCACGACATCCGCCCCATGGGAGAGCAGATGCAGGCTATTATCCCCGGCCGAGGCAATGGAGAGGATCCGGCGACCGGGCGCCGGCTGCAACGCCTCGACCAGCAAGGCACTATCCTCCCAGCAATTGGCATAGCGAATGCGATCGAAAGCTACTCGTTTGGCCACATCTGCCGATAGTTCTGTCATCAGGGATCACCCCTATTCACTGGCCGGTTCCGGGGGCTGATGCCGATACCGGGCATGTGCCCCGGCAAACTGGCCGGCTGCCATCGCCGCAATAATAGAAACTTCTCCTGCCAGAACCGTAGCGGTGCAGATTTCTGCAAACGCACGGGCACGCCCCTGGCCAACACAATCGAGCATCTTTAAGCAGGCTTGAGCTGTGGGTAGGTGGGTGCCACCGCCAACCGTCCCCACCACCAGATTCGGTAACGAGACCGAAACATCCAGCGCCCCGTCCGGTGAGACCGTCATTTGTGTTACACCAATCGCGGCTTCGGCCACACAAGCCACATCCTGACCGCAGGCCAGAAACAATCCCGTCAATGCATTCGCATAGTGTCCCTGTACGCCGATTGTACCGCTCTGTACGCCCCCCAGTGCCGATACCCGGCAATACTCAACCATTGCCGCCGGATCTGTATGCAGAAACCGCTGGACAAGTTTGGCGGGCATGCGGGCAGATGCCACGACTTTCTTGCCACGCGCGCCCATGAACGAAAGCATGCTGGCCTTCTTGTCGCCGGAAAGATTGGCCTCCACATACCAGCGCAGGGGTTTGTAGGGTGATTCGGCAACAATATACTGGCAGACCTTCTCGGTAGCCACTGTGACCATGTTTTGACCGGCGGCATCACCGGTTTCATACTCGAAAATCAAATATACCAGGGTGCCACAGCTCGAAAGTTTGATGTCGATCAGGTGCCCGTGCGATGTTGCCGTTGCCACCTCCGCTCGAAACGAGTCCGCGTTTTGCAGGACCCAGTCCATGAACCCGGCTGCTTCAGTAAGGGAATCGAAAGCAAAGCCCGGTGCACGGGAAACCGATTCGGTCAGGCACATGGTTGACACGCCGCCTGCGAGCGACAACACGTAGGCCCCGCGGTGGTACGAGGCAATCATCGCGCCCTCGGTCGTGGCCAGTGGTACTACATAATCCCCATGTGCATACAGGCCATTGACGCGCAACGGACCGAGAACTCCCACGGGAATCTGTACCATGCCGATCCCGTTCTCGATGTTGCCGTGTAACTGCTCCGCGGACGGGATCCCCGCATCCCCCCCGAGAGCCGTCAGGTCAAATCCGTATTCGTGTTGTAAAAAAGACAGGCGAGTGGCCAGCCCTTCGTCGGTGCAATCGTTGCCGGCCGGAAGCCGGGCGGGCAAGGGGGCCATGTTCGGCGACCTTGCCGCAAGTCGTTTCCTCACATCGGCATCTGATAAGCTGCGGTGAATTCGTTCTGCAATTCGCCGTCCACTAAACAAGGATTGAGCCACAATGCCTCCGATCGACAACAAACACGTACAATTTGCTGGAGGCTAGCAGATTGCAGCACACCCCGTCACGAACGTTTTGTTGCGGCAGCAAGCTGCGAGGTCCATCCGGGATGCATCGTACGAGAGAACAAATGGCTTTCTGTTGCTGCTGGATTGTGGGAAGGTTGGCGTGCTATGGCCAAGGACAAAAGAAAAAAGAAATACGGTAGTTCGCGTAGGCGGGGCGGCAATCGGCTTGCCGGGCTGACGATGCTATATGAGGATCGTGAGATTCTGGTGGTGAACAAAGCGGCTGGATTGCTGACAATTGCTACTGATGCGGTTCGGGATCGCACGGCATATTTCATGCTGACGGACTATGTTCGCAAGGGGGTTGCGAAGTCGCGCGAACGTGTGTTTATCGTACATCGCCTGGATCGTGAAACATCGGGCGTGCTGGTGTTTGCCCGTACGCCGGGCGCCAAGCGGCAATTACAAGATCACTGGGATGCGGTGGAGAAAGAGTATATGGCCGTGGTGCATGGGCACCTGCAGGAGCCGGAAGGGGTTGTTACGTCGTATCTGACCGAGAATCGGGCCCTACGCGTGTTTTCGACACCGCATGCTGCGAGGGGGCGGTTGTCCCGCACGGCATATCGCGTCCGGCATACATCCGGCGCACACAGTTTGCTGGATATACAACTTTTGACGGGGCGCAAACATCAAATCCGGGTGCATTGTGCCGAGCTGGGGCATCCGGTGGTTGGTGATCGCAAATACGGTAAAAGCGGGGATCGGAGCAAGCACCTTGCGCTGCATGCGCATGCGCTGACCATACCGCATCCGCATACAGGCGAGCGTATGCGTTTTACGGCACCACCTCCAGCGCATTTCGCACGCTGGCTGCAGGCATAAGCGGCACTTTCGTTGCGGTACGTCCATGGAGACGAGCGTCCTCTCGTCTATTGTCGAAGGGCGCAGAACGCCGACTCCCCTTGTTGATGCCCGGGCCTATGTCGATGGTTTGGGTCAGTCGGCTTCAAAGGGGAATTGGTACTGGTGGAGGCCGAGTTCGTCGCGCATCTGCACCATTTGCTGTTGCAAGACGGTGCCGACAGGAACGCCTTTGTTCTTGCGGTCGAGCGAGGCCAGATATTCCTTTTCGCCGCAGGTATAAATGCGTTCGGCCCCTGCCGCCTTTTGCGAGCCGCGCAATGCTCGCAGGATGTCGCCGGTTGTTTGCTTGAAGGCCTTGATATCGCAAAAGGCCTCGATGTTGATGGCCATAAAGAAGTGACCCAGTGCATAGGGGACTTTTTGTCCGTCAGCCCCGATCCCGGTCAGTTGCTTGAGGAAGGCACCTTGCTGCAGGGCGGCACTGAGCATTTCGACGACGGTTGCATAGCCGTAGCCCTTGTAGCCGCCATGTTCTTCGCCGAGCCCGCCGATCGGGCAGAGGGCGGCCTCGCCAGCGACAAGTGCCTTTAGAACCAGATCCGGGTCGGTCATGGGTCGACCCTGCCGATCAATGACCCAGCCTTCCGGCAAGGGCTTGCCGGCACGGGCATAGGCTTCGATCTTGCCGCGCTGGGAGATGCTAGTGGCGTAATCGTTGGTAAAGACAAACGGTTCATCGGTGGGCATGGCAAAGACGAGGGGGTTGGTGCCAAGCATGTTCTCGACGCCCCAGGTGGGGGCAATAGAGGGGCGGGCATTCGTGGCTGTCATGCCGATCATGTTGGCGTTACAGGCCATCATCGGATAGTATGCGGCAATGCCGTAGTGGGTGGAGTTCCTCGCAACTACGACCCCTACACCGAACTGCTGCGCCTTCTCTATGGCCATGCGCATGCAGCGATGCCCGATGACCATCCCCATCCCATGTCCACCATCCACAACTGCCGTGGCGCCCATATCGCGAATCATGTCCAGGTGGGTGACGGGCTGCTGGATGCGATCGCGCACGATCCGATCATAGTAAATGGGTTTGAGCCGCCCAACGCCATGAGAGTCGATACCGCGTTTATCGGCAGTGATCAATACGTCTGCACAGCAGGCGGCGTCATCGGGCGGCACGCCGATGCCCTCGAATACGTCCATCATGAAGTGCCGCATGGTTTCAAAATCAATCCAACTGATATTTTCCTGCATGGTTACGTTCCTCTCCGATGAACATTGTGTATTCGGGCGTGATGCTTAGCCAGATATATGGCAGCATCCTATTCTGGTTGCAAGTTCCTTCCGCCTGTGATGAGCCTTGCTCGGTTGTTTCTTGCGGGATGCGGGTAACCTACGTAGACTCCAGCAAATTGATTCTGGGGTGAGGCAGCAGCAGGAAAGGTGAGAACGATGAAGCTTTCGATAGTGATACCGGTATTTAATGAGGCGGCAACGCTGGATGAGCTGTTGCGACAGGTGCTTGCGGTAGAGACGGGACTGGAGCGGGAGGTTGTCCTGGTGGATGATTGCTCACGGGATGGCTCACGGGAGAAACTGGAGGCATTGCAGCAGGAACACCCGGATTGGAAAATTGTGTTCCATACCTACAACCAAGGCAAAGGTGCGGCTTTGCGCAGTGGATTTGCGGCGGCAACGGGTGATGTGGTTCTGATTCAGGATGCTGATCTGGAATATGACCCAGAAGAATATCCCCGACTGCTGGCACCCATTCTGAAGGGGCATGCCGATGTGGTCTATGGTTCCCGGTTTCTAGGGGGCGGCGCCCACCGGGTGGTGTTTTTCTGGCATTACCTCGGCAACCGTTTCCTGACCCTTGTGTCCAATATGATGACGGATCTCAATCTGACGGATATGGAGGTTTGCTACAAGGTGTTCCGGAAAGAAGTGCTCGAGAACATTGCTTTGCGGGAAAACCGTTTTGGTTTCGAGGTGGAAGTAACAGCCAAAATTGCACGGGGAAAGCGCTGGCGGATCTATGAGGTGCCGATTGCCTATTACGGGCGCAGCTACTCCGAGGGCAAGAAAATCACCTGGAAGGATGGCATGTGGGCCTTCTGGTGCATTTTCAAGTATCGGTTTGCGAAGGTGCAGTAGCCGCGGCCTTGTTGCGTGCGATCACTTCCTGGGCGAGCTGGCGGTAGGCCTCTGATCCGGCGCAATGCGGGTCGTAGAGGATGACGGGTTTCCCGAAACTGGGTGCTTCGCTTAGCCGCACGTTGCGAGGGATCATGGTATGGTATACACGATCCCCGAAATGAGACCGCACCTCGGAAGCAACATCCTGCGAGAGGCGGGTGCGCATGTCATACATGGTCATCACAATGCCTTGGATGTAGATATCCGGGTTTGCCTGCGTTTCGCGCAATTGATCGACGATATGGGTAATCACGGTCAGCCCTTCCAGCGCGTAGTATTCGCACTGGATGGGCAAAAGCAGGCCATGCGCGGCCGTTAAGGCGTTCATCGTAAGTACCCCGAGCGAAGGCGGGCAGTCGATCAGGATAAAATCATAGGTGCCGGTCCTGACCAGAGGGAGCATTGCCATGCTGAGGCCTTGGAGATATCCATCCATACGGGCCACATCAATTTCGGCTCCGGCCAGGTCGAGCTCGGAGGGGATGATATCAACGCCGGGCACGACCGTACCCTGGACGAGCCCTTGGATACCGCGTTCGCGCAACAGCACGCGGTAGAGGCTGGTGCCCGTCTGGCGTTCCAGCCCCAGGCCGCTGGTGGCATTTGCCTGCGGATCGAGGTCGACAACGAGAACGGATACCCCGGCTTCCCCCAGGCAAGCTGCGAGGTTAATGACCGTCGTCGTTTTTCCCACTCCGCCCTTCTGGTTGGCAATAGCAAGTACACGCGTTTCCATGCTGGTGTCCTCTCTTAGGATAGGCCGCGAGCTGTCTTGACCAGCGAGAAAAACCGGTCTTCATATTCGTCGAACAGGCCCATGGCATGCAGACGGGCACCCAAGGCCTTGATTTGCCGGGGATCTTTGCTGGCTGCCTGGAAGGCGGCATCGACATCGCGCCGGATACCGCGCGGCACGCCCTGTTCCCGTTCGAACAGCTTATGGCTCTGCATTTCGCGGATATTAAAGACAGCCGACCGCTGAATGACTTCCCAGAAGAGCCGGATGAGGCAGACATCCCACGGTTCATCCACGCCGACCACGACGGCGCTGAGGGGATCTTCTGCTGCCTTGACGGCCGCTTCGACCCGTTCGACAACTTCGCCGAGCGAGTCGGAGACGATGCTTTCATGGAAGGATTCCTGTTTGAGCCGATAGCCGTACTGGAGTAAGCTGATATCTTGTTCATGCTCCCGTAGCCAGTCAATGTACTGCTGCGCTTCCTCCCCAAAGCCCTCCAGGGCGGTCTGGGCATATGCATCCGGTGTAATGATCTGGGGCCGCCCAGCCTCCAGTTTTCCTTCCCGCACCCGCACCCGGCTCGTGTCGTCCATCAGTTCCGTGACCAAGTGATAGTTCAGGATGGTGTTCCCAAACGTTTCCAAGTGGCCACTGGGGAGCAGTTTCACGTCCGTGTTGTTTACGGCATACCAGAAATCAAAAGGGTTATGTTGGTTGTTTTGCTTCATTTTGGTAGTATGCCTCAAAGTGGGTTGTGTGAGAAGAATATTCCGCGACCTGCGGTCAATTTTCAGGAAAGCAGGGTATCCGGGATGCGTTCTACGGCTTCCTGCGCCGGGGGTAGAGCGGCCAAATGCTCCGCTACGGTCTGGGTGGATCCGGGGATGATGAGGCCGGGGCGCACATCGCAAAGGGGTTGCAGCACGAAGCGGCGCTGGGCCCAGCGGGGGTGGGGCAACGTCAGTTCAGGGTCCTTCTGGCGAATTTGGCCTACATAGAGAATATCAATATCGATGGTGCGGGGGGCAAACCGGTCTGCCTGCCGCATGCGCCCCTGGCGCGCCTCAATCTCATGCACATGCGCGGAAAGGTTTTGGGCCGACAGTGTGGTAGAAAGCAAAACCACGGTATTCAGGTAGGGCAGGTCGCGATATTCCGGTTTGACACCAACCGGCTCGGTCTCGTAGACGGGGGAACAGGTCAAGAGTTTGGTTGCCGGTACGGCCCGCAGCGCTTGCACGGCATCGCGCAGATGGGTGATCCGTTCCCCCAGATTGCTGCCTAGGCTGATGCCAACCTCGACCGACGGGGTGGCGGGGATGTGCGGCTTTTCCATTTCCTGCATTGACATACGAGCGAACCTCATTAGAGTACAAACACTCCCATTGGGGCAAAAAAGCCAGTTTAGCTCAGTTGGCAGAGCAAGTGATTTGTAATCACTAGGTCGTCGGTTCGAATCCGACAACTGGCTCCATGTTTATTTAACACGCATCTACCCCTAAACGGGATGCGGAACCGTAGCGGAACGGTTGCCAGCCGTCAAGCGCATGCCGCCGCAGGACATTTTCGCTGTTAGCTGTTTTGAGGCTCTCTGTACAGCATG
>CAZRCN010000022.1:16027-26802 GCA_964598575.1 uncultured Victivallales bacterium
TGCTATCGTTGCGTGATCTCACAAAGGAACTGCTTTAGCGTGTTTATCCGTTTTCAACAGATTGAATCCATGCTATGCGTATGGTCTGATGCAAACGGAAGAACGAACAGCCAGTGTGATTGTAGATGTGTCCGTCGACCGGGCGTTTGACTACCTGATACCCGCAGACTTGCAGGAGCGCGTGCAAATGGGGTCGCGGGTGTCGGTGCCGTTTGGCCCACGCACGACCCAGGGCTATGTGGTGGCGATCGGGCAAAGTGGGTCCGTGCGTTCGGGGGTGGTACTGAAGGCATTGAAGGGAGTGGTCGGACCGGCACCGTATATGAATGCGGAAATCCTGCAACTGATTCGGTGGATGGCCACGTATTATGGCGCCCGGATGGAACAATGCATTCGTACGGTACTACCGGGGGCGGTTCGCAAGAAGGGCGCTGGTTTCCGGAAGCAGCGTATGGCTTCGCTCGTGCCCCGCGACCGGAGCGGCAGCAAGATAACGCCCGCCCAGGAAAAGATACTTGCGGCACTGGAAGCGGCGGGTGGGGACATGGCGGTGGCGGAGCTGGTGCGAGCGGCAGGCACATCGGCCTCCCCGCTGCAGACGCTCAGCCGCATCGGGCATGTAGCAATATCCGAGACCAACTGTGCGCGGGATCCCTTTGCACAAGCAAGCATACTCCCTACCGATCCGCTTCCGCTCATGCCGCAGCAGCAGACTGCATTACAAGCGATTCTGGAGATGATGGCCTCACCGACCCCGCGACCGATTCTCCTGTATGGCGTTACAGGTAGTGGTAAAACGGAGGTTTATTTGCAAGCCATTGCGGCTGCGTTAACGAAAGGCAAACAAGCAATTGTTCTCGTACCCGAGATTGCGCTAACGCCTCAGACGGTATCGCGGTTCCGCGCGCGGTTCGGGGATCGGATTGCCGTGCTGCATAGTCATCTATCGGAGGGCGAGCGGCACGATCAGTGGCATCGGATCCGCGCCGGTGGGGCGGATGTTGTGATTGGTGCGCGCTCTGCGGTGTTTGCCCCTGTGCCAGATCCCGGGGTCATCATTGTGGATGAGGAGCACGAGTCCAGCTACAAGCAGTCGGAGGCACCGCGCTACAACGCGCGCGATGTTGCGGTGATGCGGGCGCACCTGTGCGGCTGTAGTGTGGTGCTGGGGTCGGCTACGCCATCGCTGGAGTCCTGGACCAATGCCCGGAAAGGCAAGTACCAGCTTTGTTCCTTACCGGATCGGGCGGATTATCGTCAAATGCCGGTGGTACGGGTGGTGGACATGCGGATCGAGGCCGAGCGCAACGGTAAGCCGCTGGTTTTTGCCAAAGCGCTACTGGATGCTATCCATGCGCGATTAGCGGCGGGAGAGCAGACGATGCTGTTTCTGAATCGCCGGGGGTATTCCTCTTCGCTCATGTGCCCGCAGTGCGGATATGTGTCCGAATGCCCGCACTGCAGTGTCGCGCATACGTATCACCGCACGAATCAGCAGTTACGATGCCATATTTGCGGTGGCAAAGCGGCAGTCCCCCCGCGATGCCCTGCCTGCGGGGATCCGGCTATCCGCTATGCGGGGTTCGGTACGCAGCGTGTGGAAGCCATTATGCAAACCTGTTTTCCGTCAGCCCGTATTGCGCGTATGGATGCCGACACCACACGTCGTAAGCACGCCTACGAAACCATACTAGGAGCTTTTCATGACCGGGAGATTGATATCCTGATTGGCACGCAGATGATTGCCAAGGGCCTGCACTTTCCCAATGTGACACTGGTGGGGATTGTCTTTGCGGATATGAGCCTGCATCTGCCTGACTTTCGGGCGGGTGAGCGTACGTTCCAGCTCATCACGCAGGTGGCCGGGCGCGCCGGACGCGGGGATGTATGCGGCGAGGTATTCATCCAAACCTATACGCCACATCATACGGCCGTCCAAACCGCACGTGATTTGGATTACGAAGGGTTTGCTGCCGATGAGCTTGCCTTTCGGCAAGAATTGCACTACCCCCCCGCCGCCCACCTGACATGCCTGCATTTTCGTGGTGTCAATGAGGCGGAAGTTCGCGTTGCAGCCGAGCGGTTTGCGGCTGAACTGATGGAAGCAGTCGGTACGAGCATGCTGGTTTCCGATGCGACACCGGCCCCGCTGGCCAAGGCCAAGAACATCTATCGGTACCAGATCATGGTCCGGGCGCGCTCGGTGCAGCGGATGCACGGTATCCTGCAAAAGATCGGGCGCACGGTCGCCATTCCGAAAACTGTCACCTTCGCCGTGGATGTCGATGCCATCGACCTGATGTGAAGCGGTCGGGCGCATTTACTTAATGGCCATTCTCCAGTCCTTGTTCGGTTGGATATTCCTTGTTGGATATTGGATATTCGATTCAACGTACTGTCTGTCAGTTGCATTTGAAAACCGCACCCCCGTCATGTACCCTGCCCTTGGTGTGACGAAGCTTGACGCAGCGGAGTACGATTTGCGATGCTTGCACATAACTTGCAATACAAGCGTAAGGACCAATACGTGATATACCGGATGCCGCTTCGGCGGATCATGAAACAACCAGATGATACGGGAAGGCATATAGCATGAAGACACAACGCAACGTAGATTTCGGATTAGGCTACCCGCATACGGACCCCGATATGCGCAAACAGATCAGTAATTTTCTGCATTTCAAGCTGGCGACGCATGGGCTTTCGTCGGTGCATAAGGTTGAGGATGCTGTTGCCAGCCGTCTTTCGGCTGCCATGGCACCCAACTTTCGCCAGAAGAACCGTTTGCTGGAAAACTATCTGCCACCTGCCGATCAGCGCATACAGTCCTTTCTGGATGATTACCTGAAGGATGTACCCGACCTGGAGAAGGTTCCGCGTCTTCCTGGCAACACGTTTGTTTTAAATCAGTATGGCCTTGCGCGGGAGCTGTCGCTGCCGCCTGATGCCGACGAGTTTCATACGGATTTTGTTCATTCCTACCGCATCAAACAGGGTGTATTGCATAACCCCAAGCATGACCGCCGCACGACCAAGGGCGTCTTTCATGTGAGCGAGGGCGGCCTGCCTATACCGGCTGACAAGAAAAGTGTTCCGCGTATTACATTTGCGCGTCTGCTCGAGGCTGCGCTCCATCCGCCGGATGATTTGGCGCGCTTGCCGTTCACGCCTGATATTGAAAGCCCCGATTGCCGGTTTGTCAGCCTGCTGCTCAACCCCATGGTGCAACCGCCGATTGCAAAAGCCCTGCGCGAACGCTATCTCGAAATACGGTTTTTCGTGCCGGGCAATCTGGTGTCGAATCTCGACTTTGTGGAGTCGATATTCGGCAATGCGGGAGATCCGTATTTGCCGGAGCATGATAGCGCCCTGGATCCGGTACACTGGACGGGGCATACGGGATGCATAATCCTTGCCACGCACTTGATGACGTTGAAGAAGAAGGATCTGGGGCTGCCGCACATCGATGCGGCAAACGAGCGTCAAAAGCGGGAAGGGATGTGCTGGTCGGATCCCGATGAATATTACAATGATGGGACGCCCTTCAAAATTACGGCGCGCGATGAACGCGGGGTCATGGTGACGTTGATTGCGGATAACTATTTCGGGTATTCGAAAAAGGAAGTCAAAACGCAAACGAGTTATTCGGCAAATCTGCTAGGGTTGGCCGAGGAAGAGCATGCTGGCGGCGCGCTGGCGTTCCCATCCTACAAACTGGGTGTTTCGTTTGTGCCGGACAGTAATCTGAGGTCTGCGGACCATACCTTCGAGGGTGTTCAGCAGTTGCTCGGCGATGCCATCGATGTGCGCCCCGAAGGATACGGGGTGGATCGGAAGTATCCGGTGATTCACTATCTGCCCGAAGATGCTGAGATCAGCCTGGAAGAGCAACAAGCAACCTGGACCGATGCGGCGGGGCAAAGGCAGGCCCTGCGCATTCTTCCCAACACCTACTATGTGCATCCAACAGGCTACAAGATCACAATGGATCCGCATCCGCAATCCAATGCATGGTATCTGACAGGTACGGTGGCAGAAGGAACCTTGTGCCACAAGCCCTGCACGGTGTCCGGTGGTGGCAAATCGGAGATTTCAAAATCTATCTGGGATGCCATTCACTTTACGCCGCTATTCATTGCCGACTACAAAGAGGACATGGATTACGTGCAAGAGATTATTGATCGTGATTACACGAATCGCTTTATAGAGCCCCCGGAAGGTCCGGATCACGTCAGCCGCAAGATCCTGTCGAGTAAACGGAGTCTGGGTTCGGTCATCAAGCTTCTGACGCCGGCACCCGAAAACAAACCTGCCTTCAATACCTGGCTGCAGGAGATTCCGCACCGGATCAAGGCCTTGGTCTTTCTCGTGAAACGGTTTTATCAGGAGGAGTGGGGCGATGCCTGGCGCGACCGGTTCAGCGTAGACGTTGTCAATGGGGCCTCCGGCAACATCCTGAAATTCATGAATCGTCCCTTGCTTGCCAGTTATTTGCGCGTGGGGCTGCGTGACGATGGTACGGGTTGGACCCACAAGCTCCGGCAGGATTTTCTGCCCTCGCGTAAAGTGCAGTGGGAGGATGATATTTCTGCCTCGGCCGTGGTGCCACAAGCCTGGGTGGAGGGTTTGAACCCCGAGTATACCAATCCGAGCATAAAATTCACCCGGAACTGTGAGTTTCGATTCTTCCAGCGTCCTGACGAGGCCATCCATCGCGGCTACGACAAGCAGGCGGAAAAGGATTTGTCGCATGCGCCCGCCTTTGTTTCGAACTTCGAGCCGCTGCCGCAAGAGCAGGCCAAGGCCTACATCGAGCGTACGCTGGAGTATTCCGAATATACGGAGCCTGTCCACCAGCTACTGCAGGATGTGGCCGGGGATAAGGCATGTTCGTACTTTGTGCTTTCGTCGCAGCCGCGCATGATTGATGGGAAGCCCTCCAAGAACCCGCGTTATTTGCAAACGGATCCGGCGCAATTGCGCAAGATCGATCGCTATCTGGCGGATGTAGGGGTGCGCCTTTTCCGGAAGATCCCGGCTGGAAAACCGGTCTATCATCCGATTAATGCCATTCTGCCGGGTCGGCGGAACAATCCGCCGGACTATGAGAAAGGGATTCGGCCGCTCTCGGTATACGGGCCGATTCATTACCAGGAGCTGCCGGAGTTGTTTATGGATTTCGTGTCGAGCCTGACAGGGAAGTCCCCCTCTACCACGGGGGCGGGCTCCGAGGGCGCACTGACCAAGGGGCCGTTCAATGCCTTGGTTGCAACGACCGACCTGAATAATGCCTTGCTTTCGTTCATCCTAACCGGATACGACGGGTTTTCTACGGCTGCCGGCCATATCGGCGAAAAATATCGTGTGGATCACGATATCAGCCTGCTGATGCCCGAAATCTGGTCGCGCCTCTCACCCCAAGAACGTGATCCAGCCTTTTTGATCGAAAACGGTTTTTTCGAAAAGCTCGAGGATTTCGAGCACAAGGGGAAGAAAGTACTGGCTAGCCGACTGGGGTATCGGATTACCAGTAAGTTTGCCACCGGGTTTCTGGGACGAATTTTTGATTCACCGGAACTGGTGTTTCCGGAGGAGATGCTTCAGCCGGAGAAGCAGAACCTGGATGCATTTGTGGATGGTATCTACAACATCATGGAGACGCAGCAACGGGTAGCACAGGCATATCTGGACGATGGCAGTGTCGCCGGGGCCATTCCGCCGTTGCAGGCTTTGCTGCATGTGATGGCGACGGGGCGTTGGAAGGGGCTTACGAAGGATGATCCGGAGTTCCGGGCGCTGTTTGATCGCGAGACGGTATTGCAATCGGACTGGTATCAGGACCGGCTGGTTGCGATGCAAGAGCGAGAGCAAGCCCATCTGGAGCGCGAAATCACCTACATCGAGCATCAGATTGCGCTTCAGGATAAGGCACAGTCCAGCACCGAGCAACATGCACTGCAAGAGGCGCTGGCCTCCTGCCAGAAGGAACTGGAACGTATCTCTTCGAAGGCGTTTGCCGTAACATTGACAGGAACGATTGGACGCGACCGGATCTATCAGGGTGCAACGTAGGTCATGTGTGTGTCAGGGGTGTGAAACGTACACACATGGGCAAAGAGAGCCCAGAAGCTGCTAACAGCGTGTAAAATCAGAGTTTGCAAGGCTGGGGGGCTTCGCGCTATGTTTTCGCGATGTGCAAAAAATGGTGCAGTCTGATTTTGGGTTTGCTGTTATGTGGGCGTATGGTGGCGTTTGCCTCCAACGAGCCGCGTGTGATCTTATGGAGTCCGCTGCTGGCGCTTGCGGATCACACGCCCATTGAGTGGATCTACCACGAGGAAGATGGGCGAACGCGTGTCGAGTTGCCCGAGCGGGAAGCGCGTCTCTTCAGTGGGATGCGGCGACTGGAAATTGATGATGCACTCTATTGGATGAATGGACCGCTGCGCTATCAGGATAACGAGTGGCAGGTACCCGAGGCGGATTTGCAGCAAACCTTGATTCCGTTACTGTCGCCCGACAAACGCAAAACCATCACCGAGCCCTTCATCGTTGTGCTGGACCCCGGCCATGGGGCGCACGATCCGGGGGGCGTTGCAGCAACCAATATCTATGAAAAGGATATTGTACTGGATGTTGCCAAGCGTGTGCGGCGACGCTTGATCCGAGCCGGTGTCACGGTGAAACTGACGCGTAACAAGGACGTCTTTGTTGCGTTGGAGGAGCGCCCCCAACTGGCCGGCCGCTGGAATGCATCCGTGTTTGTCAGCATCCATGCCAACAAGGCTCGCAATCCACATGTGCAGGGCATCGAATCGTTTGTCCTGCCTGCGGCTGGATTTCCCGGCACATCGGAGCGGGTGTTTCCGCTCGACAGCACCCCCTTGGCTGGCAACGCGTTTGACGGGGAGAATCTGCTCTTGGCGGATGCCCTGCACCAATCCATGCTGCAATCAGCCGGTGCCGTGGATCGAGGGATCAAGCGTGAACGCTTTGCCGTGTTACGTGATGCGCCCTGCCCGGCGGTTTTACTGGAAGTAGGCTTTTTGTCGAACAAGCAGGAGCGGGCGCTTCTGCAAGACGACGCGCACCGCACCAAGCTCGCCGAGGCCATCTATCGTGGCATCTTATCGTATCGCGAAGCACACAGTGCTCAGCAGCAGGCAGTCCAGGCTGAAGCAGGGGAACGTGCAAGCGGGGAGGAAGGGTCGTGACATCACCTTCCGACGTTGTGATCGGGATAGATGCTTCTGCTTCCCGGACTTCCGTAGCCTTGGTGCGAGGTGATACGATATTGGCAGAAGCAGCCTGGGTATCTGGCCGCTATACAGCTGATTCGGTAGTAGCGTCCATCCAGAAGCTGCTGCAAGAGGAGCATCTGACATGGGATGCCGTGACGCTGTTTGTGGTGGGGAAGGGCCCCGGCAACTACACGGGGTTGCGCGTTTCCATGGCCGTAGCACATGCGCTGGCCCTTCCGGGGGGCATAGCGGTTCGCGGCGTATGCGGCCCGCTTGCTTTGCTGGTAGACGCGCAGGAACAGCATGCCGAAGCGCCTGCGGTTGCCGTTCTAGGGGATGCCCGCCGTGATCATCTCTGGCTGTATACGCTTGGTCAGGCGGAACAACCCTCTCAGATGAAGGAATACTTGCTCCCGCGCGAGGCCCTGGAAGATGCCCATTTGCCGCCCGGCACTTTGGTCCTATCGCCCGAGTACGAGCGCCTTGAGGGCCGTGTGCAGTTCCCGGGCATGTGCCATTGGATACCGGGGAATGTGGCCCCATCTGCTGCCGCCATTGCACGTCTGGCCAGCCAATTGCCAGACGAAGCTACTTCTCCCGATATTCTCTACATGCACCCGCCCGTATTTGTCCGGCCATCCTATCCGTCGGCAGGTGCGGCGACACAGACGGAGAGGGGCAAGCCTGCTGGGCGTCATTGAAGCAGAAGCCCCTCATCCGTTGCATCCACCTGAATGGTGTCGCCAGGGCTGTAGGCGCCCTCGATCAGTTTGCGGGCAATCGGTGTTTCCAGTTCCTGCTGGATAAACCGCTTCAAGGGACGCGCACCATAGACCGGGTCGAACCCTTCCCGAGCCAGGAAATCGTATGCGGCATCCGTGAGCTTGAGGTGCAGTTCCTGTTCCTCGATCCGGTCTGCAAGCTCCTGTGTGAGGAGTTTTGTGATTTCGCGGATTTCCTCAGCCAAAAGCGGTTTGAACAAGACCGTATCGTCGATCCGGTTCAGGAATTCGGGTCGAAAATGGGTCTTGAGCAAACCAAGCACACGCTTGCGTGCATCCTCGGAGAGGGTTCCGTCCTCGTTAATACCCTCCAGCAGGGCCGTAGAGCCGAGATTGCTGGTCATGATGACAATCGTATTCTTGAAATTGACGGTTCGGCCCTGGTTGTCGGTCAGGCGACCGTCTTCAAGAATCTGCAGTAGGATGTTGAAAACATCCGGGTGCGCCTTCTCGATTTCATCCAGTAGCACGACGCTGTAGGATTTGCGCCGGACGGCCTCGGTAAGTTGTCCGCCTTCTTCGTATCCGACATAGCCGGGGGGCGCCCCCACAAGCCGCGATACAGCATGTTTTTCCATGTATTCGCTCATGTCGATGCGGATCATGTTCTCCTGGCTGTCGAACAGCGCCTCGGCCAGCGCGCGGGCCAACTCGGTTTTCCCGACCCCGGTGGGGCCGAGGAATAGGAACGAGCCGATCGGTCGGGCAGGGTTTTTAATGCCGGCGCGTGCCCGTAATACGGCATCTGCCACGGCTTGGACAGCCTCATCTTGTCCGATGACGCGCTCGTGGAGGGTCTTGTCCAGGTGCAGCAGTTTCTGTCGTTCCCCCTCCAGAAGCCGGTTCACCGGCACGCCACTCCAGCGCGATACAACTTCGGCAATTTCATCTTCCGTGACTTCCTCCCGGATCAGTCCGGTTGCTCCCTCTTCCTTCTGGAGTAAATCCTCCTGCTCAGACAGGGTTTTCTCCAGCTCTGGAATGGTTCCATGTCGCAACTGGGCCAGCCGGTCCAGATCGTAGGAACGCTCGGCTTCGTTGGCCTCCTGCCGTGCTTGCTCCAGCGAGCCGCGTAAGGCATTTACCGCTGTAACGGCCTCTTTCTCCTTTTCCCATTGTGCACGGAGGCGGTCTGCTTCGGCACGTGTATCCGCCAACTCCTTGCGCAGTACATCAAGGCGTTCGCGACTGGCCTTGTCCTTTTCCTTCTTGAGAGCGGTCTCCTCGATTTCCAGCCGCATGACCTTCCGGCTGATCTCGTCCAGAACGCTGGGCATGGAGTCGATCTCGGTCCGGATGGAGGCGCAGGCTTCATCCATGAGGTCGATTGCCTTATCGGGCAGGAAGCGGTCATTGATGTAGCGGTCCGACAGCGTTGCGGCGGCGACGAGGGCGGTATCCTGAATGCGCACACCATGATGCACCTCAAAGCGCTCCTTGAGGCCACGCAGGATGGAAATGGAATCCTCGATCGAGGGTGCATCGACAAGTATGGGTTGGAACCGACGTTCGAGGGCGGCATCTTTCTCGAGGTGCTTGCGGTATTCGTCGAGCGTAGTGGCACCGATGCAGTGTAGCTCGCCGCGTGCCAGCATGGGTTTGAGCATATTTCCGGCATCGGTTGAGCCTTCCGTTCGTCCAGCTCCCACGATGGTGTGCAGTTCGTCGATAAACAGGATAACGCGTCCCTCGGAAGCCTTGATTTCGCCGAGTACCGCTTTGAGGCGTTCCTCGAATTCACCCCGGTACTTGGCTCCAGCCATAAGGGCCGTCATATCGAGAGCAAAAATGGTTCGGTCCTTGAGACCCTCGGGCACATCGCCGCGCACAATGCGGTGTGCCAACCCCTCTACAATTGCCGTCTTACCGACCCCGGGCTCACCGATGAGCACCGGATTGTTTTTTGTCTTGCGCGATAGAATACGGATGACCGACCGGATTTCGGTATCACGTCCGATGACTGGATCCAGTTTTCCTTGGCGGGCCACTGCCACGAGGTCGATGCCGTACTTTTCAAGTGCCTCATAGGCCCCCTCGGGATTATCCGTTGTAACGCGCTGGTTGCCCCGGATATCCTGCAGAACTTCTAGTAGGGTATCGCGTGAAACGCCCATTTCAGCAAGCATCCGTCCGGCAGACGTCTGTTTGCCTTCCTTGGCGAATGCGAGCAGCAGGTGTTCGACGCTGATGTACTCATCCTTGAGCGCCTTGGCCTCATCGCCCGCCGCGACCAGAACGCTTTGGAAACGGCTGGTGACGTAGACCTTACCCGATTCCGTGGAACCGCCGCTGACTTTCGGACGGGCATCCAGATCCTGCTCCAGTCTGGCTTGCAACACGGATGGAGCTGCACCGATGCGATCGAGGATGCGCGGTACGAGACCGCCCTCCTGCAAGAGTAACGCCAGCAGCACATGCTCCCCATCAATTTCCTGGTGCTGCCTGCGGATGGCCAGAACGTGCGCCTGCTGCAGCGCCTCCTGCGCTTTTTGTGTCAATTTGCTTGTATCCATAATATATCCCTCACTTTCTTACCTCTTCTAATGCAGCAGAATACATACCAATCACGAATTTTAGAGGATTTATATTGCATAATAAACTGTTAGTCAGTGGTATACGGAATTTATAAAAAACCCAGAAAGAGACAATATGTCGCTCTCGTGAGCATCTATGACCGACAATGTGTGCCTTTTTTTCCGGGTCTTCCGCAGAATCTGTGGGTAGGATATGCCATAGCTGATCGCGGGAAGGC
>CAZRCN010000023.1:0-25908 GCA_964598575.1 uncultured Victivallales bacterium
CCGTCATGACAGGCATGCATCCCCTTGACGTTCCATCATCCGTCTGGGATACTACCCTATGCACTGGAATTTTCGTATAACATTTATGCTTCTGGCATGTTTGGCGGCCGGCTGCCGCTCGGCACGCTGGCACGAGGACAAGGCCAATCGTACAGCCGAGGTCAATCTTGCGGCAGCACAGTCTGCCGCGCTGGGGGCAACCGAGCCGATTCAGGTCGGAACGTCCGCAGACGCGCTTCGCGCACGGCTTATGGTAGCGCAGGATCTACCCGGCACATTTCGCACCAATGCCCTCAACCGGGAAGCCGAAGCACCAGATATATCCTTGCGCCCACTCCACTTGGATCCCATCGCGGCCCTGCAAGTGGCTGCTCGCAATAGCCGCGCGTTCCAGCAAGCCAAGGACAGATTGTTTTCGGCCGCTCTCGGTTTGCATCTCGAACAAGACGCCTTTCGAACCGCATTTGCTGCCAGCCTTGCTGGTGATATCGCGGAGGATCGTAGCGGGGAAGAACCGGTGCGCGGTACCACCGGCTCGCTACCGCTGCAAGCGACGCGTACCTTCCGCAATGGCATCGAGTGGACCGGTAGCCTGGCAGTCGACCTCGCCAAGCTCCTGACACAGAGCAGCGCCTCTTCCCTCGGCATCCTCGCCGATACCGGCATCACGATTCCCCTGCTGCGCGGATCCGGACGCGATATCGTCGCCGAGCCCCTCCGTCAAGCCGAACGCGATTTGTTGTATGCCGTCATGACCTTCGAACGCTTCAAACGCCAATTTGCTTTCGACATCCTCAGTGGGTATTGGAACGTACTGCAGGCCGCGCGTGAAATCGAAAATGCCCGCCAGAACTATAACAGCCTCGTCCGCTCCCGCAAACGGGCGCGCCGCCTTGCCGATGCAGGACGCCTCCCCGAATTCCAATACGACCAGACCGTCCAGGATGAACTGCGGGCCCGAAGTCGCTGGATCGATGCGCGCGAACAGTATGCCGGTCGCCTCGATGCCTTCAAAATCGAACTTGGCCTGCCGCCCGATGCCGGCATCAGCCTCCAGGAGGAGGTACTCGATTCTATCATCAGCGCGCTCCCTTCCGGGACGGACGCCCCGTCGATAACCAACAAAGTACATGCCTCCCACGACGTTTTGCCCGGTTTCCCCGGGCTCGACGAGCCGACCGCCATGCAGCTTGCCCTCCAGAACCGCCTCGATCTGCAAATTGCCTACATGCAAATCGACGATGCCCGCCGAAGCATCCGTGTAGCACGCGATGCCCTCCGTGCGGAACTCACGCTGGGCGGCTCGGTCGCGAGCGGGGATCGCCGTTCCAGCATTGGATCTGCCGACAGCGATGACGCCCGCCTAGCGCTTGACAATCGCCGGGCCAACGGATTTTTTACGCTCGATCTACCGCTCAACCGACGCTCTGAGCGCATCGCCTATCGCCGCAGCCTCCTCGATCTGGATGCTGCCCGACGGGAGGCCCAGGGCACCGAAGACCGCGTCAAACTGGAGATTCGGGAAGCGATCCGCCAGCTTTTCCAGACTCGTGAGGCGTGGCGAATTCAGGAGCAAGCCGCAGCCCTTGCCGAGCAGCGCGTACGCAGCACCGATATGTTCCTGGAAGCGGGACGAGCCCAGATCCGCGACGTGCTCGAAGCACGCGAGGATCTTGTCAGCACGCGCAACGCCCTCAGCCGCGCCGCTGTCAACTACCGCATCGCCATCCTCCGCTTCCAGCGCGATGCCGATCTTCTAACGGTATCCGTCGATGGCATCCTGCAGGAACACGTACCCCCCACCGCCCCATCTCAACCGACTTCGCCCAATTCCCAACCCAACGAAAGCAATCCAGAATGAAAAACAGCATGATATTCCGCCGCACGGCACTCGTTCTCATCCCCCTGCTTATACTGGCAATCCTGGGGTTCCTGCGCTTGCAACGCGTCCACCAGACGCAAGCGACCGTCGCCACCTTTCCGGCTGCACGCGGACCGCTCTCCATCACCGTCGAGGAATCCGGCACCATTCATCCCCAGGAAAAAATCATTATCAAGAGCGAGCTGGAGGGACGCAACCGCATCCTATCGCTTATACCCGAAGGCACCGTAGTTGCCGAGGGCGATTTGCTCGTCGAGCTGGATGCCAGCAGCCTGGAGGAGCGGCGCGTCGATCTCGACATTTCCGTCCAGAATGCCGAAGCGGCCTTCATCCGCAGCCGCGAGAACCTGGCTGTCGTCCGGAACCAAGCCAAGAGCGATGTAGAGCGTGCGGAACTGGATTTACAGTTTGCGCGCGAAGACGTCATCCAATACCGCGAAGGCGAATATCCCAACCGCCTGAAAGAACTGGAGGCCCGGATTACGCTCGCACGCGAGGAGCAACAGCGCGCGCTCGAGAAGCTGCAGTGGTCCGAAGTCCTGCTCAAAGAAAAATATCTGGCCGAATCCGAGGTGCAGGCTGATCAACTTGCCGTGCAAAAAACCCAGCTGGATGTGGAACTCGCCGAAAACAATCTGCGGTTCCTGAAAGACTTTGAATACCAGCGCGAGATCACCCAGTTGGAAAGCGATCTCGCCCAGGCCGAGATGGCCCTGGAGCGCGTGGAGCGGCGGGCCAAATCAGATGTAATCCAGGCCGATGCCGAGCTACGTGCCCGCGAATCCGAATTCCAGCAGAAGCTGGATCAATTGCAAAAGCTGGATGAACAAATCCGCAAAGCCCGCATATATGCCCCGCGCGAGGGACTGGTGATCTATGCTACCAGCACCCGCTTCAGCTGGAGAGGAAATGTGGAGCCGCTTGACGAAGGGCAGGAAGTCAACGAACGCCAGGAACTCATACACCTGCCAACTGCGGCTGGCTACATGGCCCAGATCAAAATCCACGAGTCGAGCGTCAAGAAGGTCGAGGTTGGCGATCCGGTGACAATCCGGGTCTCGTCCTTACCAAATGCGACATTCGAGGGGAGTGTTCGCAGCATTGCCCCCCTGCCGGATCCGACTAGTACCTTCATGAATCCGGATCTCAAATTGTATGACACGGACGTTACAATCGAAGGCGGCACCGATGTTCTCAAAACCGGCATGAGCTGCCAGACCCGCATTCATGTTGCAGAATGGGAAGATGCCATCCATGTTCCCGTTCAATGTGTGGTGCGTACCCCAGACCGGCAAACCGTTGTTTTCCTCCAAACTACAGACGGCCCCCAGCAACGTGTCGTCGAAATCGGGGATGACAATAGCGTCATGATTCATATCCGCAGCGGGTTATCAGAAGGGGAGCCGGTCATCCTAACCCCGCCCATCAGCGGCAATCCTTCCGACCAGGATGCAGACCCAACCAAAGGGCAAAACCGCAGACCGTTGGAGGACACCCCCGAAAACGGCAACAAGCAGCGCAGGCAGGGAAGCACAGCATGACACACATGGCGGCACAACTGGAAGATGTGCACAAGACCTATCGGATGGGTGACACGGATATCCATGCCCTCGATGGCCTCACAGCCGATTTTGCCGCTGGTAGCTTCTGGGCCATCATGGGACCCAGTGGCTGCGGGAAAAGCACCCTGCTGAACATGCTCGGCTGTCTGGATCGTCCCGACAGCGGACGCTACACCATCGAAGGTCGCGATACCGCAACCCTTCCCGATAACGAACGCAGTGACATCCGTCTCAACTACCTGGGATTCATCTTCCAGAGTTTTAATCTCATTCCCCAGCTGACAGTAGCCGAAAACATCCATCTACCCCTGTTTTATCAGGGGTGGGAGCCTGCTGCTGCACATGCCAGGGCCGCCGAATTGGCGCAGGAAGTCGGCCTCGAACAGCGCCTCGGTCATCGGCCCTTCCAACTCTCCGGCGGGCAGCAGCAGCGTGTGGCCATTGCAAGGGCTCTGGCCAATGACCCCGTCCTGCTGCTGGCCGACGAACCTACCGGCAACCTCGACACCGAAACCGGACAAGAGATCATGGAAATGCTTACTGCACTGAACCAGAGCGGAAAAACCATTATCATGGTCACCCATGAAGCTGATATTGCGGCACGCGCCCAGCACCGACTCATGATGCGCGATGGCCGCATCGAACGCACGGAATCCTCATGAAGAACACCCGCATCCTCCGCAACATCCGTCTTGGCATCAACACCTTGCTGCTGCATAAGCTCCGTTCGCTGCTCACGATGCTCGGGGTCGTGTTCGGCGTAGGCAGTGTCATTGCCATGCTGGCTGTCGGAGAGGGGGCCAGCCGCGAAGCCCTCGAGCAAATCCGGCGCCTTGGCAGTAATAACATCATTATCGATGCCCCCAAGCCGGAATCCGATGAGGCACAACGTGGGGAACGCACGCGCATCATGATCTATGGCCTCAAATATGCCGATCTGGAGCGTTTGCAACAGGGCTTTCCCGGCATACAGCGCGCCGTGCCCGTAAAACTGATGCAGCGCGAAGGCCGTATCGGCCGCCATGCGATGCCGCTACGTTTGGTTGCCACCACACCGGACTGGTTCAAGCTGGTCGAACGCCCGATGCGGGCCGGTCGTCCCCTCACCACCACCGACGTAGCACGTAATGCCAATGTGGCGGTTGTAACCGAGCATGCGGCAAGGCGCTTGTTTGCAGGCGGAAGTGGCGGGCTTGACTCGCTCGTGCAAATCAGCGGTACCGCTTTTCGCATTGTCGGTATTATCCAGAGCGAGGCCAGTGCCGCAGGCGGCATGCAGACCCCCGACCGTAACACGGACCTCTATATTCCCCTGAGCACCGCACGCGAACGATTCGGTGACTTCCAGGTGACTCGCTCCGGCGGCAGCCATAGCCGGGAACTAGCCGAATTGCAGCAGATTATCGTCGAAGTCGACACCCGGGATAACGTCGAACCCATTGCGGCGGCGATTCATACCATGCTTGCCCGGTTTCATCCACGCCCGAACGCCTACCGTGTCAATGTCCCTCTCGCACTCTTGCGCCAAGCCGAAACAACCCGCCGCAACTTCAATATCGTACTGGGAGCCATTGCAGGGATCAGCCTGCTCGTCGGCGGTATCGGCATTATGAACATTATGCTCGCATCCGTCACAGAACGTACGCGCGAAATCGGCATCCGACGGGCCATTGGTGCCAAACGACGCCAGATCATTTCACAATTTCTGATCGAAACCATCGTATTATCCACAACGGGGGGTATCATCGGAGTCATCATCGGCATTCTCATCCCCCGCATGATTACCCAGGTTGCCGGCATGCCTACCTTTGTAACACCTGCCAGCGTCATGCTCTCCCTCGGGGTCAGTATGGCCGTCGGTATCATCTTCGGCATCTATCCCGCCACCCGAGCCGCCCAACTCGACCCCATTGAGGCCCTGCGCCATGAATGAGGACCGCTTCAGTAGGCCGTGACCAGCCGCGCCCGGCGTAGCCCCCCTGCCTCATTCTTTCTGCTCCGGGCGCAATTCCTCTATTGCCGGACAACCGACATCCCTGTATGCTGTTCGCATGCTTACTTCCTTACGCATCAAACATCTTGCGGTTGTCGACGAGGCAACCGTCACCCTCGCCCCCGGGCTGAATGTGATTACGGGCGAAACCGGAGCCGGCAAATCCATGCTGGCCGATGCCTTGAACCTGCTGCTGGGGGAACGGGCCGATAAGTCCCTCATTCGCACGGGCGAAACGCAGTGCCAGGCCGAGGCCGTCTTCGAGTTGGAAAAACCGGAAGCGGTCAACGCGCTACTGGAAGAAGCGGGGCTTGATCCCTGCGAGGATGGCATGCTCCTCATCCGTCGTACGATTTCTGCCAACGGGCCGAGCCGGGTTCTTCTCAACGACACACCCGTTACGCTCCAACTGCTCAAACGCATCGGGGTGCATCTGGTCGACATGCATGGCCCCCACGAACACCAGTCGCTACTGGATCCACGCTTTCAGCGCGAGATTCTCGACGCCTTCGGCACACATGATCACCTCCTGGCGGCATACCATGCCCCCTATGCCCGGATGCTGGCACTCCAATCCGAGCTCGCGTCGTTTCATACCCCTGATGGCGATACCGCCGCACAGCTTGACCTTCTCGCCTACCAGATACAGGAACTCGAAGCGGCCGATCTCGAACATACGGATGAAGAGGCCTTGCTCGATGAGCACAGCCAAGTGGCCAATGCCACCCGCATCCTCGAGCTGGCCGACACCATCAGCAGCGCCTTAACCGGGGACGAAGAGGGCGCATTCAACGGTATCGTCGCCGCCAAACGCGCCGCAACCGAGCTGGCCTCGCTTATGTCCGAAGCCGAAGACTGGCTCGAAGCCCTCGAATCGCTTTCCGTCCAAGCCACAGAAATTTCCAACGCGGTGGGAGCGCTGCTCCACCGCATTGACCCTGATCCGGAGCGACTGACCTGGCTGGAAGACCGGATGGCACTGCTCCAGAAGCTGAAACGCAAATACGGCGGCTCCGTGCAGGACATGCAGGCTTTTCTAACGCGGGCACAAGCGCGACACCAGAAACTGGCCTCGCGCGAATCCCGGATCGCAGAGATCGAGGCCGAACAAGCACGCGTGCAGGAACAACTACAACAGACAGGCAAAGCCCTGCGTGCCGCTCGTGAAAAAAATGCCAAGCGGCTTGCGCGGGATATTGAGCAACAGTTGCATGATCTCGGGTTTGCACATGGGCAGTTTTCTATCCGCGTCCTACCTGCAGACACCCCCGGGCCCGACGGGCTTGACCAGATCGATTTTGGGTTTGCCCCCAATCCCGGTGAGGAGCTCCGCGCTCTCAAGGCCATTGCCTCCAGTGGCGAGATTTCCCGTGTGATGCTGGCCTTAAAAGCCGTTTTAGCGCGTCACGACAAAGTGCCTGTTCTGCTCTTTGATGAGATCGATGCCAATCTCGGCGGGGAGATGGGTAATGCGGTCGGCCGTAAACTGGCTACCGTCGCATCCGCCCATCAGGTACTTTGCATCACCCATTTACCCCAGGTCGCGGTATGTGGCCAACACCACCTGGTGGTCCAGAAGGCCATCCGCGATGGGCGCACCTATGTCGGCATCGAACCGGCAACCGGGGATGCCCGTGCCAGCGAAATCGCCCGTATGCTAGGAGGCCAGGACCTGACAAGTGTCACGCTGCAGCATGCTCGCGAAATGCTGCAGGGCAACACCCACACACCCTAACGACAGATTATGCGTTTTCCGCGTCTGCGCTATCCAGATCATAGATCGGACGGGCTTTATAGTGCGTATGCAGGTACTGGTGCGCCTTCTCGCTCAACGGCTCCCCGAGAAAATCCTTGTAGATCCGCTGGATTTCCGGGTTTTCGTGCGAGCAACGTACCGCGCTCTTTTCATCATCCTTGTAAAGTCCCGCAATCCGCTTGGCACGAATTTCGTCGGTGGCTCCGTAGGGCTGGCCGCCACCCCCGATGCAGCCACCCCGGCAGGCCATGACCTCAATGAAGTGGTAAGCAGGCTCTTCCCCCTTTTCGCGGGCCGCCCGCACCTTGTCCAGCACTTGCTCGATGTTGCTCATCGTATGCGCAACCGCAATCCGCACATCCTTTCCCATCACATCCAGGGTCGCTTCCTTAACCCCTTCCAGCCCACGCACACCCTCGAACTCGACCTTCGGCAGCTTCTCGCCCGTCATCAGCGATACGGCGGTTCGTAAGGCAGCCTCCATCACGCCACCCGTCACCCCGAACAGCGTCCCGGCACCCGCATAGGTGCCTAGAATCGAGTCGGCTTCCTCTTCCGGTAGATTACGGAAGTCTACCCCCGCCGACTTGATCATGCGGCTGAGCTCACGGGTCGTCAGCACAACATCCACATCCTTATACCCCGTCGAGAACATGTCCTCCGTCCGCGTGATCTCGTACTTCTTGGCCGTGCAAGGCATGATCGATACCATGTAGATATCTTCAGGTTTGACCCCGATCGACGCGGCATAATACGTCTTCGCCACAGCCCCCATCATTTGCTGCGGACTCTTTGCGGTCGAAAAATTCGTCACAAAATCAGGTGCGAATTTCTCCATATAATCCGTCCAGGCCGGGCAGCAGCTTGTAATCAGGGGCAGATCCTCGCCCGCGCTAAAGCGTTTGATAAACTCCGAACCTTCCTCCATAATCGTCAGATCGGCCGAGAAATTTGTATCAAACACAGCCTTGAACCCTAGTCGCCGCAGCGCGGCATACAGCTTTCCGGTCAGCAGCTCGCCGCTCTCATATCCGAACGCTTCGCCAATGGCCACCCGTACCGCCGGGGCCATCTGCACAACGCAGTACTTATCCTCATCCGCGAGGGCCTGATGCACCGTCTTGCTATCGGACTTTTCGTAAATCGCCCCCACCGGACAATGCGCCGAGCACTGCCCGCACTTGATGCAGGGACTATCGTTGAGCTGCACATCCGCCGCTGGAGCAATACGCATCGTATCGCCCCGTCCCAGAAACTCCAGCGCCCAGACACCCTGCATTTGCTGGCAGACTTGCACGCACCGGCCACACGACACGCACTTGACCGGGTTTACCTCAATCGATGGCGTCGAGCTGTCAATCGGAAGCTCCCGTAAGCGCTTCGGAAAATCAAATTCGCGAATGCCGAATTCCTCGGCCAAGGTCTGCAGCTCGCAGTTACCATTGCGGGCACAGCGCAAGCAATCATTCGGGTGCGTGGAGAGAATCAGTTGCAGCACGGTCCGCCGTACCTCATGCAATTCGGTGTCATGCGTGATAATCTTCATCCCCTCGGCGCAGGGCGTCGCACAGGCACGCATCATCTTCGGCGAACCTTCCACCTTCACCACACAGATGCCGCAAGCCCCCCAGGGGATGCAGTCCTCGTGATAGCAGAGCCGTGGCACCTTGACCCCAACCTGCTCCGCCGCTTTCAGCAGCGTCGTTCCTTCCTCTACCTCGACCGGTAATCCATTTACTTCCAGCTTGATCATATTCGATACCTTGCTTTCTTTTCCTTAGGATTTGATGACAGCATTAAATTTGCAGGCTTCCAGACAGGCCCCGCACTTCACACAACGATCTTGATCGATCACATGAACCTGCTTCGGTTCACCACTGATGCAGTTTACCGGGCAGCGTCGCGCACACACCGTGCATCCAATGCAGGCCTCGGGGTCAATCTCAAACCGAACGAGGTCCTTGCATTTACCGGCCGGACAGCTCCGATCCTGGATATGCGCCTGCAGCTCATCATTGAAATGCCGAATGATCGACAGTACGGGGTTCGGGGTCGTCTGACCCAGTCCGCATAACGACGCACGTTGCATCGCAACCGCAAGCTGCTTCATCGTGTCCACATCCGCATCGGTGGCCGTACCTTTCGATACGCGATCCAGCAGCGTAAGCAACGTCTTGCCCCCGATTCGGCAAGGGGCACACTTCCCGCAACTCTCGTCTACACTGAAATCCAGGTAGAACTTTGTCACATCTACCACACAGTCGTCTTCATCCATGACAATCATGCCACCGGACCCCACGATCGAACCCAGTTTGCCGAGATTCTCGTAATCTATCGGCGTATCAAGATACTGCTCCGGAATCACCCCGCCCGAAGGACCACCTGTCTGCACTGCCTTGAATTTCTTGCCGTCCTTGATCCCGCCGCCAATACCAAACACAATGTCACGCAGCGTCGTTCCCATCGGAACTTCGATCAGTCCCGAGTTTTTGATCTTGCCCGTAAGGGCAAAGACTTTTGTGCCCTTCGAGGTTTCGGTTCCAATCCGGGCATACCAGTCACCACCCTTCATGATGATCATCGGAATACTCGCATACGTCTCCACATTGTTGATGACGGTGGGCTTGTCCCACAACCCTTTGACCGCCGGGAATGGCGGACGCGGACGCGGCATCCCTCTTCCACCCTCCGTGGAGGCAATCAGGGCCGTCTCTTCGCCACAGACAAAAGCACCTGCCCCCAGACGAATTTCCACATCAAAGCAGAAGTCCGTGCCGAGAATGTTCGCGCCCATCAAGCCATAGTCCTTCGCCTTGCGAATCGCCGTGTTGAGGCGCTCAATGGCCAGCGGATATTCCGCGCGAATGTAGATAACGCCAACGGATGAGCCACAGGTATACCCGGCAATCATCATGGCCTCGAGGATGGAGTGCGGATCACCCTCCAGTGTGCTGCGGTCCATGTAAGCCCCGGGATCCCCCTCATCCGCATTACACATCACATACTTCTCCGCCTCGTCCTCAACCTGCCGCGTAAACTCCCACTTGCGCCACGTCGGGAAGCCTGCCCCACCACGCCCGCGAAGGCCGGATTTGCGCAACTCTTCAATCACATCCTCCGGCTTCATCTCGAATAGTACCTTTTCCAGCGCCACATAGCCGTCGCGCGCAATGTATTCATCGATCGAGTCCGGATCAATCACCCCGCAATTACGCAGCACAATCCGTACCTGCTTCTGGTAGAACGCAATATCTTCCAGCTTCGCGTTCGCTTTGCTTTGTTCCGGATCGTAGAGCAGGCGTGTCACCGGACGTCCCTTGACCAAATGCTCCTTGACAATATCTGTTGCATCATCCGGTTTCACCTGCACGTAGAACGTCTCTTCCGGCAGCACCTTCACAATCGGGCCTTTCTCACAAAACCCGAAGCAGCCCGTCTTTACGATCTGTACATCCCCACCCAATCCAGCGTCCGCCACCTCATGATGAAGCGATGCGATCAAATCCTTGCTCTTGCTCGACTCACAGGCCGTTCCGCTGCAAACCAATACATATTGCTTGTACGCCATGGCGTTTTCCCCTCTTATCCTTATTTCAACAAATCGGCAGCCGGCTTATCAAAAATATACTCGCCGACCAATTCACCCTTGATCACATGCTTACGAACGATCTTGCGCCCGATCTCAGCATCCACGTTGCCGTAGACAATCCCCGGCATTCCCGGCTTCTTGACTTCCACGGTCGGTTCGCTCGCGCACAGCCCCATGCAGCCGGTTTGTTTCACCACCACCTGCGCCACACTGTTTGCATTGACCTCTTCGACCATCGCATGGAAGGCCTCCTTTGCCCCAGCCGCAATGCCGCAAGTCCCCATCCCCACGATGATTTCCGTTGCCCCTTCGCCCACATCCCGCTGCTGTAAGTCTTTTTGCTTCTCCGCACGCAAGGCACGTAGCTCTTCAAGTGTCATGGCTGCCATTGTCTGTTCCTTTCTGCATCTGTAACGCCTCTTCCTGCGAGGCAATATATTCTCGTATCAACGCCTGTGAAGACGCCAACGCCAAATCCCCTACCGCTTCCATCAAGTCCGTCCGACGCATCGCATAGCGCCCACCACCATCGGTCTCCCGCCGAATCACAAGTTCATGGTCGCCACCGAAGCACATGAGCCCGACAAACGTCTGCACCACATCACCCAGCGGCGGAACATCCACATGCCGCCGATCGAGCTGCACGCCCACACGGGTGCCTTCTCCCTCCTTGGTATCCAACGTCAAACGCCCCCCGGTCTCTTCCGCCATTTGCTGCAGAAACGCGAGACCAAGTCCGACCTTACGCCGATGCTTACGTCCATCGGAAAAAAACGGATCCAGTGCCCGCTTACGCACAGGCTCCGTCATCCCGCAACCATTATCCTGTACCGCAATCTCCAACAAGCTGCTGTTTTGTTCTATCCAGTCCACGTGCACCACAGTGGCCCCTGCTTCAACGGCATTCTGCACCAAATCATACAACTGGTCGCAGATGGTGGCATGCACGCTATTTTCCCCGGTACTCTGCCAGAATCCCTGCCAGATCCTCCGGCTTCAACGTTCCATACACTTCGCCGTCCACCGTCATCACGGGGGCCAGACCGCAGCATCCGATACAACGAACCGCCTCAATGCCAAACTCTCCGTCATCCGTCACACTGCCATTCTTACACCCCAGCAAGGTCTCCAGCTCATGAATCAGCTCCTGACCACCCTTCAGGTAACAAGCGGTGCCCATACAGACCGCAACCGTGTGCTTGCCCGGCTTCGTCATGCGGAAAAAATGATAAAAAGTAATCACACCGTATACTTTGGCCACCGGAATCCCCAATAGCTCAGCTGCCTCAAATGCCACCGAACGCGGAATATACCCGAAATGCTCCTGGATGCGGTGCAGCACCATGATCAGGTTGCCCGGTCGCGGCTTCCATTCCTTGACATACGCCACCAATTCCGGGGTCAACGTCTCTTTCGTTTCCTCTGTCTGTCCTTGCTCCTCCACAAAAGCCTCCTCTTATCTCTCTGCGTTCTACGTTGTAACTTCCCTGTTTTCCTAACAATTTGCCACAAGAGATTTGTGTGTACGAGTATGTGTACGAGTACGGAAATCACCCAGTTCCCTCACCGTACTCGTACACTCTCGCCCGTTTCAATTACCTACCCTTTCTATCGAGGTTTTTTGATACAGTCAAACCATTTTTTTTGTTTTTTCTATTGTTTATGGTACAAAACAATTGTTATTATGGCGTATAACGTTATTTTTGTTGACATAAAAGCACGTTTAATACATCTTGTGGTCATATTTACGACACAGAAGGAGCATTATCATGGAACATGAGATGATTAAACGACTTTCCCAGTACAAGAAAATCCTCCAAAAACTAAAGAAGATGGGGTTTGTGCGGGTATTTTCGGACAATTTGAGTGATGCGCTCGGGATATCCTCGTCGCTGGTGCGAAAAGATTTTGCGGCCTGCAGCGTAACGGGCAGACGACGGGGCGGGTATCAGGTCGACGATCTGGTGGAGCGCCTAAACACGCTACTAGGCAAGAACGAAGAACAGCACATCATCGTCGTCGGTTGCGGCAAGCTCGGATCTGCCCTCATCAACCACAAAGGATTTGCCAGCGAGCAGATCCGTGTGGCAGCCGGGTTCGACAACAATCCCCAGCGGCTGGACCCGCAGGCCGCGATTCCGGTCCTGCCTGTCGAGGAACTCCCGGCTTTTGTGCAGAAGCACAAGATAGAAGTGGCCGCGCTAACCGTTCCCGAAGATGCAACCCCGGACATGGTGACATCCTTGCAGAACACCGGCATACGAGGTATCTTGAATTTTGCCGCCGTACCCATCAAGTCTACGCCGCAGTGCCATGTACAAAACGTCAACCTCGCTCTTGAGATCGAAAAACTCTTTTATCTGATTATGGCCGACAGGGAGACGCCGGAAGCCGAACTTGCCCCCCAACAAGGAGTATAACTGTATGAAACTTGAACCAATACTCACCGCTTTGCAAGCCACCTGCCATGTGCCCGAGCCCCCACCCGAACATATCCCGTTCCGACACGTTGTGGCATCGGACCTCATGAGCGATGTCCTCGTTGCGTCCCGTGAGGATTTCCTGCTCGTTACATCGCTGGCTTCCGACCAAATGGCCCGCACGGCAGATCTGGTCGGGGCCATCGGCGTCGTGCTCGTAAACAACAAGCCGCCGCCCGCAAGCCTGCAAGACCTTGCCCGTGATCTGAACCTGGTCCTGCTGGCATCGCCCCTGCCAAAATTCGAGGCCTGCCTGGCACTCGGGCTTCTCTTGCAGCAAGAGGTTCAGCCATGAACCGCCTGCCGAATCTCAGCCCCGAAACATCCCCGCTCACCCTTGTAGAACTGGTATACTCGACACCCGTGCGCAAGGTCATGACGCCAGAGCCCGTTTGCGTGCGCCGTGAAACGCCCATGCAAGCCGTCCAGACCATGATGCGCGATCATGGGGTCAGCGGGCTGCCTGTGGCCGAAGAAGCGCGTTTGCTCGGCATCGTTAGCATTCACGACCTCATCGAGGCCATGCGCGGCGGGAACCTCGACCTGCCGGCCGCCGACTGCATGACTAAGCAAGTCATCACACTGGAAGAAAACATGCCCCTCTCCCTCGCCATTTCCGCTTTCAGCAAATATACCTACGGCCGCTTTCCCGTCCTGAATGCAGCCCAGCGTTTAACCGGCATTCTCACCGTCCGCGATATCAATGTCACTCTTATCAATCGCCTGCTCCAGCAGGTATCCAAATTCGAGTCCATGATGGACCACGAGGTCAAACCCGGCATCGAATACAGTCACGTGTTCCAGGTACGGAAGCACGACTTTGAAAACGGCGGCAAGGCGTCTACCACCATCAAGAAGCACCTTATGGATCACGATCTCGACCGCAACCTCATCAAGCGGGTGGCCATCGCCTCCTACGAACTCGAGATGAATCAAGTCGTCCATTCCGTGGGCGGAACCATCAGCTACCGCGTCACACCCGATGCCGTCGAAATCCTGGTGCAGGATCGTGGCCCCGGCATTGCCGACGTCGACCAAGCCCTGACCGAGGGCTATACCACTGCTGATGATTGGGTCAAGTCCCTCGGCTTCGGGGCCGGCCTGGGCCTCCCCAACGCCAAACGCGTGTCCGATGCATTCTTCATGCACTCCGAACCCGGCGTCGGCACAACCGTCAAAGCCGTCATTCACTTACAACAACCCCGAAAGGAGCCAACAATATGAATATCCAGGCACTTGCCGAAACCTGCCAATGGGACGTCGTGCTCGCACCCGCCCAGGACCTGCCTGTCACCAGCGCCTATACCTCCGACCTGCTTAGTGACGTCATGGCCCGTGCCCACGATGCCGACCTGCTCATCACCATCCAGGCCCACAACAATACCGTGGCTGTCGCTTCCCTCGCCGGCTTGCAGGCCATCGTAGTCTGCAACCAGCGCCCCATTCCCGATGATATGCTCGCCTCCGCCCGCAACGAGGGGATCGGCATCTATCGTACCGCCCAAAACCAGTTCGAAACCTCCTGCCGCGTCGGCGCACTCTTATAACAAAAGAACGGAGCACCGGTATGCAAAACACATCCCGCCAAACACCCCCGTTTCATATCATGACCAAGCCCGCTGGGCCGGACTGCAACCTCTCCTGCCGCTATTGCTTTTATCTCGAGAAGGATGCCCTTTTCGAAAAGCGCCCCACCCACCGCATGTCCGAGGAAGTACTCGAGTCCTTCATCCGCCAATACTGCGAATCCCAGCATACGCCTGAGCTGGTGTTTGCCTGGCAGGGCGGTGAGCCCACCTTGATGGGCATTCCCTTCTTTGAAAAAGCCGTCGCCCTCCAGAAAAAGTATGCCGGCGGACGCCCCGTCCAAAATGCCTTCCAGACCAATGGCACCCTCATTGACAATGCCTGGTGCAAGTTCCTGCATAAGGAACATTTTCTCGTCGGCCTCAGCCTCGATGGCCCCCGCCATATCCATGACAAATTCCGCGTCCAGCGCGGCGGCCAACCGACGTTTGACCGTGTCCGCAAAACCCTCAAGTTGTTCAAGTGCCATCAGGTCGATTTCAATACCCTGACCTGCGTTACCCGGCAAAGCGCCCCCCACGCCACCGAAATCTATGATTTCCTCAAATCGGCTGGCAGTACCTTTCAGCAGTTCATCCCCATCATTGAACGTAAACCCGACGCAGCTGCCAAAAGCATGGGCCTCTCCTTGGCCGTACCGCCCGACCTTGCCGCTGATGACAACGATGATCGTGTCATGCCCTGGACAGTCACGGCCAAACAATATGGCGATTTCCTTACCGCCATCTTCGATGTCTGGGTCCAACAGGATGTCGGCCGCATCTTTGTCCAGATTTTTGACGTCATGCTCAGCGCCTGGCTCGGATATCCCCCACCCCTCTGTGTCTTCGGCGAAGAGTGTGGCAATGCCATGGTCCTCGAGCATAACGGCGATATCTACGCCTGCGACCACTTTGTATATCCCGCCTTCCGACGCGGCAACCTACTCGAAACCCCCCTGACCGCGTTGGCGACATGCGAGGCACAACGCGCTTTCGGACAAAGCAAAGCCCGCGACCTGCCCGACCAGTGCCGCGCCTGCAATGTGCGCTTTGCCTGCAACGGAGGCTGCCCGAAACATCGCTTCCTGCAAACAGCCGATGGACAGCCCGGCCTGAACTGGCTGTGCGAAGGCTATCAACAGTTTTTCCGCTACATCGATCCCTACATGCACGCCATGGGCAAACTCGTCCGGGCGCGTCGACCAGCCGCCGAAATTATGAACATGCTGCCGCTCTCCTCCTGAAAAGCATTGACGCAGCGTCAGGATTGCCTATGATCAGCAGTTCTTGTTTCAAGGTATCAGGTTAGTGAAGGAGGACCACAATGGCAGAGATTGATTTTGGTGGGGTGAAGGAAAACGTCGTCATGCGCAAGGAATTTCCGATGTCCAAGGCACGGCGGGTTCTCAAGCAGGAAGTTATTGCCGTGATCGGCTATGGCGTGCAGGGACCGGCGCAGGCGCTGAATCTCAAGGACAATGGCTTCAACGTCATTATCGGGCAATCCAAGGCCTACAAGAAGGATTGGAACCGGGCGGTCAAGGACGGATGGGTTCCCGGCGAAACGCTGTTCGATATCGAAGAGGCCGCCGAACGCGGCACCATCATCAAGATGCTGGTCACAGATGCCGCCCAACGCATCATCTGGCCCAAAATCAAGAAATGCCTGAACCCCGGCGATGCACTCTACTTCTCGCATGGCTTCTCGATCGTGTACAAGGACGAGACCAAGGTCATTCCACCCGAGGATATTGACGTCATTATGGTGGCCCCGAAGGGGTCTGGCACATCGGTACGCCGTAACTTCCTCAATGGTGCTGGCATCAACTCCAGCTATGCCGTATTCCAGGATGCAACCGGCCGGGCCGAAGAACGCTGTATCGCCGTGGGCATCGGCATCGGCTCCGGATACCTGTTCCCGACGACGTTCGAGCAGGAAGTGCATAGTGATCTTACCGGGGAACGCGGTATCCTCATGGGAGCATTAGCCGGTGTCATGGAAGCCCAGTATGACACGCTCCGTAAACACGGACACAGCCCCAGTGAAGCCTTCAACGAAACCGTCGAGGAACTGACCCAGAGCCTCATCCGCCTGGTGGATGAAAAAGGCATGGACTGGATGTTCTCGAATTGCTCTGCTACCGCGCAGCGCGGTGCGCTGGACTGGGCGCCCAAGTTCAAGAAGGCGACCTTGCCCGTATTCAAGGATCTGTACAAGCGCGTGGCGGATGGCAGCGAGACCAAGCGCGTCATCCGGATGTGTGGACGCAAGGACTACAAGGAACGCCTCGACAAGGAGCTTTCCGCCATCGGTAATTCCGAAATGTGGCAAACCGGCAAGGCTGTGCGCAAGCTGCGCCCGAAGGGCAAGGCCAAGGACGTCACCAAAGCCACCAAAGGGGTTTCCGGCCGCGGCAACAACTAAGCCGTCGTAGCATAGCAACCCAACACAAGGCAGCCGGTTCTACCGGCTGCCTTTTTTATGCCAGGTACCCAATCGAAGCCAGGAACGCATCCATGTCCCGCAGCGTTTTTTCGTAGACGCCTGCGTTGCGCGAAGCGTTAAAGAACCCATGCTTCTGCCCCTCGTAGATGCATACGTCGCACCGACACCCGAACGCTGTCATCTTTTGCTGGTAGGCCTCTGCCGTCGATACCGGAACATAATGATCTTCCGATCCCAGCAGAACCAATGTCGGTGGTGCATGGCGGCTCAAGTTGTGCAATGGCGAAATAGCCTGCCAATAGGCCTGCACCCGCTCGTATCCATAGCCCGCGGGGCCATTGTCAAACACCGGATTAAACAGCACAAGTGCATTCGGACGACAGGACACATCCCGGGCCTCACCCGCCGGCTCAAACCCATTTGTCAGGGCTACCGCAGCCGCAACCTGCCCCCCCGCCGAACCGCCCCCCGCTGCAATCCGATCCGGGTCTATCCCGAGCAAAGCCGCATGTCGCCGTACCCAACGCAACGCACTCTTTCCATCCTGTACGCATGCCCGGGGCGATGTACCATGCTCACCCTCCACCCGGTAGGCAGCCGACATTGCAACCATGCCTTTTTCCGCCAAATGCGCACATTGAGGAAAGAATTGCTGCGGGTGGCCCCCCTTCCAGCCGCCCCCAAAGAAAAACACGATAGCCGGACGGCTATCTGCTGCCGTATGATCAGGTGGCAAAAAAACGTGCAGCGCAAGCTGGACGTCGCCCACCTGCTTATACGTCTCGGTTTTTGCAGGTCTTATCTCCATACCGTCACGCGCTTCCGTTGGCATACAGGCATCCAACCATCTAGCCTGCCTGTTCGACCTCCATGCAAATCGACAACACCTGCCGATCCGCCTCCAGCTTATTCCGTAACTGCGCATAGGGTACATCCTGCACCGCCAGGCCCTGCTCCCATGCCAGCACAGCCGCTGTAGCTGCCGATTGCCCAAGGACCATTCCCACCGGCTCCATGCGAATCGAGCCGAACGCAATGTGACTGGCGGATAGACACCAGGGAACCAGCAAATTCCGGCATGCCTGCCGTGGTGGTACCATCGCACGGTAGGCAATACCGTACGGCCTTCCTCCGAGGGAACGTTGGATATCCCCCTCATTCTTCACCATCCCCTGCACGACTCCCCGCTGCGTATTGTGCGAATCCATCGTATAAGCCCCCATGCCGATCGGGTCAGGAACCGCCTCCTCACACCGGCAGTGATGCTCCGTCATAACCACATCCGAAAGCATGCGGCGTCCCTCACGTACGTACAACTGGAACGGCCAGTGATCCGTGTCCGTAAACTCATCCCGCGGCAGCCCCCAGCAGGCGAAGCGCTGCCGAATCTCTTCTGGCACACGCGGATGGTTCTGTACCGTCCACACCAGCCCGAGCTGCCAGTCCCGATGCGCCGCAGCAACCCGTTCCCGCTGGGGATAGGACAGCGTGGTCCAGTCCCAGTCATCGCCGTAGTTCATACCGATGTAATCACACGAAACCCCGCCATCGTTGTTCGAGTCCGTTTTACGGTTCGGCATCAGGGACGTTTTAAAGTACGGCAAATCAGCCCCCGTTTCGATTGCGCGAAATAATATTTCGTAGTCACAGGGATCATAGCCCGCCGGGCACTTTATCATTACCCGATTTTCCGGCACATCGGTTAGAACCATCCGGTAGCAGAAGGCCTGAATCCGATGGTCACCATCCCCCCGCTCTCCACCAAACCCGGGATGCACCCCCGGCAACAGGCCGCTCGAAGGAACACCCGGCGTGACATATGGATCGATGCCATCCGGCAACTGGTTCTTACGCGCCACACCGGTATTTCCGTTGCATACTTCCCCATAGCAGGCATTTGATTCGCGCCCGACCGTAAACGGTACATCCGCCAGTGCCAGCAAATCGCCCTCGTAGGATGCATCCACAAACATCTGACCCGCAATCAGGACGTCCCCCTCCAACCGCAAGCATCGAATCCGGTGATCCTCCTGCTCTACACCTGTGCGCAGATCCAGACGTCCCTGCACAACCCGCACACCGGCCTCTTTGACCAGTGTATCAAAAATGGCTTCTGCCACCTTGGGTTCAAAAACAGATCCCAGTTCGGTTGCAGGATCAAATGCCAAAGCTCCCTGGGCTTTCAGGGGGAAATTGGCACGGGGCTCCCTGTTCCAGGCCGAATCCTGGGCATAGTGCTGAAAGACCCGATGATAAAACTCGCGTGCAATGCCTCCGAGAATGGCTGTATTGCCGATGTCCGTCCACCCCAATCCGCTACTCGTCATCCCCCCCAGATGCCCATGCGGTGAAATCAGCAGTACCGATGCCCCCATACGTCCCGCCTGCACGGCCGCTGCCACCCCTACGGCTGCATCCCCATACACCACAACATCCGCTTCATATCTTGATCCAAGCCCCGTCACCATACCTGATTCCCTTTCCTTTCGATCCCATAAAACATACCATATCAGCCCTATAACCATGCAGAACACAGACAGCACCCAATGTATGGCAGAAAGAAAATCAGGGAAACGTAAAACTTGCGTATGTTTTGGTATGCAGCCTGATGCCACTACCCGTTACGCCCGCATACCCCCCAGCGCTTCTGTCATACGCTCTTTATGCATAGCGCGGAAAACAGCTAGTCGGGAACGTTCGCCGAAGGTGGAGCGGGCGACGGGAATCGAACCCGTATGGCCAGCTTGGAAGGCTGGAGTTCTACCATTGAACTACGCCCGCATTACGAGAATGGAGACCATACTAACGAGTATTTGCATAAGGTCAACCCTGTTTTCTCAAACTATTCGGCTTTCGGCTACGCATTGCGCAGAATTACATGTTACCGAAGGGAGGTAACATCAATTATGGCGCAACGTGCACGATGCGAAGCGCCATCTCATCCCGTGCCAGATAGCCAGTCCGGCCGCGCCAAACCGAATACATCCGCTACGGCGGCCAGCAACATGGCCTGATCCCAGGTATAATCATCGCCCATCTGGATCAAGGCACAACAGGCATCGAATATGTTCTGCTTTACCGCCTCTGTGGCAAGTGCCAGCTCTTCCAGGGCAGCATCAAAAGCTGCCAAGGAACAGGCGGCAGCCGGCAGGTACCGGAAGTCGGACGTGGTCTCGTGGGAAAGTGCCGCAACACCCGCCTCAAAGGCTGCCTGTGCGCGCTCTGCCGGGACCTCCTCGGCCTGGGCAAAACGTGATAGCACCAACGCAACCGGATCAGCAATCCGTGGTAGATCCTGATACCGTACCGGCTGCGCCTTGCTCTCCGAGAAGGCAGGTTCCAGTCTGCGGTCAATGGATTTGCTCAAGGCGTACTCGAAAAGCGAAATCTCCTGATCCTGTTCAATCAGTTGTCGTATGATCCGCACGAACACATCGTGTTGCGATGGGGACAAGCCCCGCAGTTTCGGCAACCATGCCTCGGCCGTATGCAGCCGTGCAACCGGATTTGCCGCCTCTTGGGCCACGGGCTCGATCAGGCGGGATGTCTTATCCCGCACGGCAGGGCTTTCTTGCGTACCAATCACGGCAAGCTGCGCCTGCTGGACCTCCGAATCCGCATGCAGCAGGAGCGCATATAACACGGCACGGGCATCTGACACTTCCGTGGCCTCAGATCTTTCTGCCGCAGCATGCTCCGCCCCTGCTTCCGACGAGGAAGAAACCACCGCTTCCGCCGCCGGTGTCTCTGCCGACCGCACATCGCCACCTGCGGGCTTACGCAGTTGATCACGGATATCCGCCGGCATCCGGATCACCTCCAGTTCCGCCTGCAGGAATGTTCGCAACCGGAACCCGAACAGCTTAGCAAAGATTACATCTGGAATCACCGAAATGCGCGTATTATAGGCCTCTACCGCTTGATTGTAGCCCGTGCGCATCATAGCGAGCTCATTCTCTACGCCCACCAGTTTGGCCATCAAGAGGGATACGTTCTGATCCGCCTTGAGAGCCGGATAATCCTCCATCAGGCCGAGCATTCGAACAGCCGCCTGCTGCTCGGACGCCATGAGGGCACCGATCCGATCAGGGTCGCGCGGGGCACCCTGCTCCTGCGCAAGCGAAGACCGCATCGCCGCCATAGCCTCCTGTACCCCCGCCTCATGCGCCATGTAGGCCTTTACCATCTTTTCCAGATTGGGAATCAGATCATGCCGCTTTTTGAGCGACACTTCGATATTGCTCCAGTTCCGCTCCACACGTTCGCGCAGAAACACAAGATCGTTGTAATGCAGGATCAACATCACGCCTGTCATGAAAACAGGTGTAATGAGGGCTGCCGCCAGATAATCCGTTGCCGCAAAAGACCCGGAAAGCCCGAACAGCACGAGGCCCGCAAGCAACAAGGCCGAAAAAGCCAGATTGAGCAGCACGACGCCCGTCGTAGCCACCTTGTGCATGACACGTGCTTCCGTCAGATTGCTCAGAATGAAGGGGTAGTCGTCCTCCGGTTTATTCAGCTTCAGCGTTTCGCCCGTGGTCTCATCCACCACACATGCCCCAATTGCATACAACGGATCCTGCAGTTCCAGCCGGCTCTCGGTATAGCGCCACTTGCCACTGCGTTTCGTCGCCCGATGTTGGCTATAGACCGTAGCACCAGCCGGATCAATCTTGATCGCCCCGTTTGCATCCCGGCATAAGAACGGGCGCGACTGCTCCTCGTCGAGAATGGTTACCCATTTCGTCTTCTTGCCGCTGCGCCGCCGCTCCTTGATCGTGTAGTGATACTGGATACAAGGCACATGCGTAAGCGGACCCGTCAGGGGTTCTTCCGCTTCCGCTAACGCCACAAACCCCTTCAGCTCGCACAAGCCATAGGCCGCACCGGTCGTCCGCGACGTAGGAATATTCTCGATGCAACGCTTGTTGCGCACCTTGCGAATCCCGAAACGTACCAAGACCAGTCCTGACAGCACGGCCGCACCCATAATCCCCCATCCGACCAGTGGCGGTAGCGCCGCCTTCTCAAATGCGCCCGACATGCGGTCCAGTATCGGTTGCTGCGAGGACGGCAAGGGCATCTCCACCGGAACGGCAATACCCCAGGCCGGTGCCAACACCCGCTCGGGAAAGGCCAGACGCTGGGCTTTGAACCGACGCACCGCCAACGCCAGATCCAGCCGTATGCGGTTGATGCGCGCAGCCGCATCGCTCCCCAGCCCGGCCAGTGCCTGCGCGTCACCTAGCTCGGTCCACGCCCCCTCCCACGCGATGGATGCATCCGCGAGCGTATTGCGGATGGCCTGCTGCGCAGCCGCTTCATGCTGCGCCAGCCGCTCGGCACCGGACTGTAAATCCGCCTGCATCATCTGTACGCCCAGTACGGCAAGATATATTGCCAGCACCATCGACAGCAGCAGGAAGTAGACCAGTAACCGGTGCAGCCGCAGCAACCAGGCCGCCAGTCCAATGGCAAATGCCAGACAGACCAGCCCCCCCCAGCACAGCCCCACCGATAAGCCCGCCATGCCGATTCGCTCCCGCGCCTCCCCGCGCTCCGAAATAATCGGGGTATAGTAGCCCGGACGATCAAACCGAATCTCCGGCGCACGCCCACCACCGACCACATATCCAAAGACAAACACAGCTTCGCCCGGCTCAATCCGGTACTCCGTGTAGCGGCGGTCACCCGCCCTACGGCTGAACGATTCGTTCACCTTGAATGTTACCGTATCGATTGGCCGGACCCGTATACGCCCGCTCCCATCCACCAGCAAAAAGTCTACAAACCGGGTTTCGTCACGGATGGTTTTCCACTTGGTGTCGCCATCGGAGTCCCGTGTGCGCTTTTCGACAACATAGCGATAGTATAAACACGGCGTATCCGTATCCGGTGCCTGCAAGAGTTTCTGGTCCCGCTCCACCTGGCCGCTCAGGTTTATTTCGCCCGGGAGAACCGCATGGATTTCTGTTGCCGGCACCCGCTCCAACTGACGCATATTCGCGATAGAAGTAAAACTGGCACGACCCAACAGCAGCGCCGCAACCGTGAGCACCACTAGCCCCATGACCGCCCCGACCACCGTTACCGCACGGCGCATCTTCATACGCCTATCCGCCTTGATCGCAAATTCAGCATCCGGCCCGCACTGCTTGCGGTGCTCGGACAGTTCAGATAACGGTACGGTTTGCTCACAACTCCGGCAAAGATATATTTTCATGCCAGCTATTCTTGTGCCAATCTCCCGCCCTGTCAAGGCAGCAACAATGTCGACGCACCCCAGTTTTGGCCGCAATCCGAAGCAATCTGGTATCTGACTGCTTTCACGTTTCGCTGAGAAAAAACTCGGCGTAAGAACGGCGGCTCGCTTCGAGGATGAAGCGTCCCGCTTCCAGCACGGGCCTTCCTTGATGGTCCGGATAGGTGAGATGAACCTTGGGTTCAATCGACAAGGAAACCTTCGTGGTCTGCCCGGGTGCAAGATCGACCTTCTCAAAGTGAAGCAACCGCCGAATCGGCTGCGTGATCCGTGCCTGCGGGTCACGCAGGTACCAGAAGACGGTTTCGGCACCAGCCCGGTCACTGCTGTTGGTGACGGCAACCGCCGCTGTAAGCGTTTCGTTTTCGGTCAGATGCGAGGCCGTCAATGCCACCGGACCATATGCAAAGGTGGAGTAGCTCAGCCCATGGCCAAACGCGAAGACGGCTTCGGTTTCGATATTACGGAAGCGTCCTTGGTTTGCTCCCGACCGGGCATAGGGATGCATGGCATAATACGTCGGTATATGACCCGTGGTACGCGGGAACGTTACCGCCAGTCGACCGGAGGGATTCACCGTACCCAACAGCACATCGGCAACGGCGTATCCCCCCATGGTCCCCGGCTGCCAGGCACCGAGGATGCTTTCCACCTTGGGCTCCACCGTATGCAGTCCCAGTGGGCGGCCGTGCACGAGCACCAGGACTACCGGCTTGCCCGTGGCCTTGATCCCGTCCAGGAGCTGTTGCTGAACCGACGGCAACTCGATTGTGTTGCGCGACTGGTTTTCGCCCGTCCAACCGCCCGGCTCACCTAGGCAAAGGACAACCGCATCCGACGTCTCGGCCGCAGCCACCGCTTCCGCAAATCCGCTGGCATCATCGCCGTCAAAGTCACATCCGCGCGCATAGCGCACATCGCCGTCAAACCGTGCTGCCAGACCGGCGCGAATCGTATGGGTGTCTTCAAGCCGCCCGCAGCACTCCCAACTTCCCAGCAAGCATGCGGCATCGTCCGCGGTCGGCCCCACAAGCGCAATGCGGGCAGCACGTAGCGGCAGGTGCCCCTTTTCGTTCTTGAGCAGCACCAGCGTCTCGGCCGCCAGTCTCTCCGCCGCTTCTTTGGCATCAGGCCGCAGAAAGGCATCCCCAAAACCGGCTTCATCAAAATAAGGGTTTTCAAACAACCCCAGACGAAACTTCACGCGCAACACGCGGCGTACCGCTTCATCCACAACCGATTCGTCCAGTCTGCCCGTCTCCACCAGCACCGGAATGTTTTTATACACCTGGTCGGCCATATTCATTTCGTTTCCAGCCTCCAGGCAGTACCGGGTCTGCTCAGCCGGATCTGCAGTCATACCCTGCTCTGCTAGCTGGGACACGGCATTCCAGTCGGAAACCACGAATCCGTCAAAACCCCATTGATCCCGCAGCACCTCCGTCAGCAGATAGCGGTTTGCCACCGCCGGTGTGCCGGTAACATCATGGAACGCGCTCATAACCGTAGCGACCCCGGCATCAACCCCGGCCCGGAAAGGTGGCAGGATACTTTCCCACAGGGTGCGCATCGAGATATCGGCATACACATAGTCCCTGCCACCCTCCCCCCAGCCATACCCCGCATAGTGCTTGAGACAGGCAGCAATCGCGTCGGGGGCGCGCAAGTCGTCCCCTTGGTACCCCTTCACCGCAGCGACACCGAAACAGCCATTGACATAGGGATCCTCCCCATAGCCCTCCACCATGCGTCCCCAGCGAGGATCACGACAAACGTCCATCATCGGGGAAAAGGTCCAGTGATACCCCATCGCACGTGTCTCCCTGGCGGAATACCGCGCACACGCCTGCACCAGCTCCGGACGGAAAGAGCAGGCCTGGGCCAGTGAATGCGGGTAGATGGTGACGCAGCCGTGAATCACATCCATGCCGAAGAGGATTGGAATGCCAAGGCGTGTATCTTCAACCGCCATCTTCTGCAATTGGTTATGTACAACCGGTCCATGCCGCCCCCCCAGAAGGGAGCCTAACGTGGGACGGAATGCCCCTTCCCCGATATTGTTGGGGTTGATGTCTTTCCCAACCCTGACCTGAAGCAGTTGCTCCGTCTTCTCCTCAATCGTCATACGGGACATCAAGTCCGTCAACCGCTCTTCCAGCGGCAGCGCGGCATTCTTGTAAGGTGCCTTTTTCATCGAGTATTCACCGACGTTTGCCCCAACCTGGTTGTACCTTCAATGTTTTCCTAACCATTTGCCACAAGAGATTTGTGTGTACGAGTGCGTGTACGAGTACGGAAATCACCCAGTTCCCTCACCGTACTTTTGAGTAGACAGGGGACTCCCATGACTGTAGGCCGACATTTGTTTTC
>CAZRCN010000024.1:0-25895 GCA_964598575.1 uncultured Victivallales bacterium
ACCTACCCGGGGGGGAGAAGAGATCCGCCAACAAATCGAGGAAGAAGCCTGGGCACGGATCGCCATGCTTCGTTTTGCGCGTAACCAACTAGGGCTCAGCGTAGCAAACGCCGAACTGGTCCAAACCATCCAGAACGACCCTTCCTTCCAGCAGAATGGCGTCTTCAATCAGCAACAATACCAGCAACTCGTTCGCCGGCAGATCGGTGTACCCGTCCCCGTCTTCGAAAATTTTATCCGTGAGGAAATCCTGATCAGCAAGATACGCAACCTGGTCCTTGATGCCAGTCTATGGATTCCGCCTTCTTCGCTTGACGATAACGCCGGACGTTTCACGGACACCTATTCCATTGCGTACGTCAAGGTCGATCCCGAGGTAGAGGAAGTGAACGTAACCGCCGCGGATGCGCAATCCCTATACACAGAAGACCCCGAGCGCTTCCGGGTGCCCGAACAACGCAGCGTCGTATATGCTACCATCCCGTACACCAATTACCTCGCACCGGAGGCCGTGACCACCCGGCAAATCGAAATTCGCTACGAGAGTGAACCGGAGCGCTTTGCTGTCACAAATGCGGAAACAGACGTTGTATCGACCCAGCCCCTCCTGGAGGTGGAAGAGGATATCCGGGTAGAGCTAGCACAGCAGGAAGCACGCGCCGCCGCCATGGAGCAAGCCATGTTGCTCGTGGATGAAGGCACTCTGGTGCAGGAGCAGGGCGATACGCAACCAGATCTTCGCTCCTTGGCCGCTGATATGAACCTTTCGGTTTCAACCAGCCGCCTGTTCCAGATTAGCGGTCCCGCCCCCGACGGTGTCTCGACCGAAGGCAATTTCATCCAGTCCGCTTTTCAGCTTGCCACCAATACTACCTCCAGTCCCTTCAGCTTTTCCATTCCCGGCACCAATGCCGTCTATGTTCAACAACTGCACCAGGTCGTACCTGCTCACATTCCGCCCTACGAGAATATTGCCGAACAAGTACTCGTCGAAGCCAAAAGAATCGCCCGGGGAGAAGCACGCATAGCTGCCATCGAACGTATCCACGACACCTTCGAGGACCAGGCAACCGATGCCGATTCGTTTTACGCGGCCGCAACCAACGCGAATCTGGCAGTTACCGAGATCAAGCCCTTTTCTCTCTATGAAGTAGATCCCATGGATATTCCCCTCTTCCAGGAGATCGTGCCAGAGCTTCTACCCTTGCAAGCACACGAGCTCTCGCCCCCCATCGAAACGGAGGAAGGAACCGTGATTGCGTTTCTGCTGGACCGAACGCCAGCACCCCCCGAGGAACGCGAGTCCATCAAGCCCGAACTCAACCGCATGATGCTCGATGCCTTGGATCAGGTCCACTTTGCGGCCTGGCAGGATGCCTTGCTCGAAACCGCTCGCAAGACCCCGACCGAACCGTAACAAATTCGTGTGTACGCATACGAGCACGAGCACGAAATCCCGGCTTTGTCACCGTACGCGTAGCGGCCGATCTCCGGCATCGCCGAGTGTGTCACTGTGACCCATATCCCCCCTGGTGTTCGACGCGCATAAGCGCCATATTGGCACTATTTACTGATAATTCGGCACGCCAGATACCCGCGCATTCCGTTGACAGTGAAGCACTTGTATACATACTATGCAAGCCTTCTCCAACATGGCACGCTGCATGCTAGGCTTATGACCGGAGACTGCCAGGTCGGCAGTCACAATGGGTTGATGCATGACAAAAAAGGAGGTGTACCATGTTGGAAGTCACGGCGTGGCCACGCAATCCGTGGTCGATCTTTGATGAACTGGAGTCCATGCAGGAATCCATGCAGCGAGCATTTGGTTCTGCACGCGATGGACGGCAGGGCGCAGCGGGACGATATCCCCTGCTGAACGTATGGCATGCAGCCGATGGTCTTATCGTCGAAGCCGAATTGCCGGGTCTGAGCACCAAGGACGTTGACCTGAGTGTTCTCGGTGATCAGCTTACGATCAGCGGCACCATTCCACCGCATGCCGGCGACGAGAAAACAACGTTGCATCGACAGGAGCGGCCCGGTGGCGCGTTCAGTCGCTCACTGAAACTTCCCTTCCGGGTGGACAGCTCGCGCGTCAAAGCAGAATTCCGCCATGGGATCCTGCGGGTTACCTTACCGCGGTCCGAAGAGGAAAAACCCCATAAGATCAAAGTGCTGGATGCATAAGGATACTCATCATAACAGGAGGTGATATTATGACAAACTCGGAACAAATCGTTCGAAAACAACAACCTGCTTCCCGGCAACAAACGGTCTATATGCCGGATGTAGACATCCTGGAAGACGGGGCGCACATTACGTTGTTGGCAGACATCCCTGGTGCCAGCCGGGATGAAGTCGAGGTAAGCGTGGAAAACGGCATCCTCACCCTGGATGCCAAACCAACCATGCAGGCCCCCGATGGCTATAAACTGGTCGGTCAGGAATGGGATTACGGCACCTTTCACCGTACCTTCCAGCTGTCTGATGCCGTGCAAGTCGACGGTATTACGGCTACTGCCAAACAGGGCGTGCTTACCCTCACAATCCCGAAACGGGATGAGGTCCGAACACGCAAAATCAAAATCGGCACATAAGTACACCGCCTGATACAGGCCGACGCCAAAAACGCAACACCGCCGCTCATGCGGCGGTGTTCTTTTCAGGCTACCGGCTCCGGGGTTTGCGGTTTGCCGCTCTTCGGCGTACGTGGCTTGAACACGAGCTTGTCGTCTCCCAACGACACCTGGATAACGCCACCATCCCCCAAATCGGCCTGCAGCAGCTTCTCTGCCAGGGGATCTTCCAGGTAGCGCGCAATCGCACGACGCAGCGGCCGCGCGCCCATCTGGCGATTGTGTCCTTGCTCCTGCAAAAACGCCTTGGCTGCCTTCTGCACATGAATCCGCCAGCCGCGGGCTGCCAACCGATCCCGTACTTTTTGCAGTTCCAGATCGAGAATCACGGTGAGATCATCATCCGACAATTCCCGGAAGACAATCAGTTCATCCATACGGTTGAGAAATTCCGGTTTAAAGGCCCGCTTGGCGGCATCCATCATACGCTGGTGCAACTGGGCGTAATTTGCTTTCTCGGTAACATCGCCAAACCCCAGACCACCAGACATCGAACCGGTTCCATGCCCCAGATTTGAGGTCAGGATGATGACCGTATTACGAAAATCCACTTGGCGCCCAACGCTATCGGTCAGCTTGCCTTCCTCCAGAATCTGCAAGAGCATATGCATCACGTCCGGATGCGCCTTTTCCACCTCGTCAAACAGCACAACGGAATACGGACGGCGACGCACCCTCTCCGTCAATTGCCCGCCCTCATCATGCCCAACATAGCCTGGCGGCGATCCTACCAGCCGCGATACGTTGAACTTCTCCATATACTCGGACATATCAATCTGAATCAACGCGCTGCTATCACCAAACACGGTCTCCGATAGTGTTTTTGCCAGCAAGGTCTTGCCGACCCCTGTTGGCCCCAGGAACAGAAACGACCCGATCGGACGGCGGGGATCCTTCAAGTCGGCCCGCGATCGACGCAGCGCGCGCGCAATCGCGCTAACCGCAGCCTGCTGCCCAACGACAACCTGTGACAATTCTTCCTCCAGATGCAGCATGCGAGTCAGTTCCTTGCCCTCCATTCGCTGCAATGGTACCCCCGTCCACTTGGAAATGACTTGCATGATGTCTTCTTCTTGCACGGTTTGGCGGTCCGCTTCCAACGAGGCTTTCCATTGGGCTACTGTCGCATCCAGTTGCTCCTGCGCTATCCGTTCCTCATCACGTAGCTTGGCCGCCTCCTCAAAATGTTGTGCCAGGATGGCTTTTTCTTTCTTCTCGCACAAACGTGCAATGGCCGTTTCCTGCTCCTGGAGGTCGGGGGAACGGGTGCTGGCCAGGATTTGGGCGCGAGCCCCAGCCTCATCCAGAATATCAATCGCCTTATCCGGCAGATGCCGCCCGGAGAGATACCGATCCGATAGCCGGGCTGCGGCTTCCAGTGCCACATCGTCATATGTCACCCCATGATGCTCTTCATATCGCGACCGCAACCCTTTGAGGATCGCGATCGTGTGGTCGACACTGGGAGCCTCTACCCGTACCGTCTGGAAACGCCGCTCCAGCGCAGCATCTTTCTCAATGTACTTCCGGTATTCTTCCAGCGTCGTCGCACCAATGCATTGCAGCTCGCCACGCGATAAGGCCGGCTTGATGATGTTCGATGCATCCATCGTCCCCTCGGCCGAACCGGCCCCCACAATCGTGTGTAACTCATCAATAAACAGGATAATGTTCCCCGAACGGCGAATTTCATCCATCACGGCTTTTATACGCTCTTCGAACTGCCCGCGATATTTCGTCCCCGCAATCATCAAGGCCATATCCAGTGTGATCACTTTGCGATTCCGCATGCTCTCTGGCACATTTCCACTTGCCATCGCCTGCGCCAAGCCCTCGACAACAGCCGTCTTGCCAACCCCCGCATCCCCGAGCAATACCGGATTGTTCTTGTTGCGACGGCACAAAATCTGGATGACACGCTCTAATTCCGCCTCGCGACCAATGACCGGATCCAACGCCCCTTGCCGGGCCAAATCCGTCATGTCGCGCCCAAACGCATTCAGTGCAGGCGTTTTGACGTTTTGTGACGCTTCCGACCCCTTGCCCGATCCCGGCTTTTGACCGCCTTTCAGTTCTTCTTCGGTCGGCTCGAAATCCGGGTCCAGCTCCCGCATCACCTCGCGCCGCGCCGCTTCCAGATTTATCTCCAGATTCATCAGCACCTGTGCCGCTACACCTTCCCCTTCCCGCAATAACCCCAGCAAGATATGCTCGGTACCGACATACGTGTGATGCAACGCCTGGGCCTCTACCGCAGCCAACTGCAAAACCTTCTTGGAGCGCGGCGTAAATGGAACATTCCCCTCCATTTTGAGTTCCGGACCTTGCCCGACGGACGACTCGACCTCAAGCCGCACCGCATCTAACGAGATCCCCAGCCGCTCCAGCACCGACACCGCAACCCCCTCTTCCAGCGCAACCATGCCAAGCAGCAAGTGCTCCGTCCCGATGTACGGATGATTAAAGCGGTCTGCTTCCCGGCGCGCCAGGTTGATCACCTGCTGCGCACGCGGCGTAAAATGATTGAATCCACCATCTGCCTTGCTCATATCAACTCCATTGTTGCTAATTCCTGCCGCAAATACCTAGACCGAAACGCGTCCCGCTCTGCGGCAGAAAGTGATGTTCCTGACCGAACCTGCAAATGGCCCGGCTGTATATCATACATCAAGGTGCGTACCCTGTCACGTGGGATTCCCCGGATCGCGCCACATTCAATCCCTAACAGGAGCGCCGACAACCGATCCATCGCCTCACCCGCAGACAGCAATTTTGCATACCGGAGCTGGCCATACGCCCGCCCGATGGCATCCTCAACAGCCAGCCGTCGGCCGGCTTCCCAGAGGCGTTTGCGCGCTGCCCGCTCCGTGTTCAGGACAATCCCAACCGTACGATCCACATTGCGGATGGTCTCTTCCTCGCTCCATCCCAGCGTTTTCTGGTTCGAAATCTGATACAAGGCCCCGCTTGCCGCCGACCCTTCTCCATATGCGCCCCGCACCGCATACCCCATGCGCTGCAACCCACGGGCCACCGCGTCCATCTCCCCCAGTACCTGGAGCCCTGCAAGGTGCAGCATGACACTGGCGCGCATGCCCGTACCCGTATTGCTCGGGCAGGCCGTTACATATCCGTATCGATCCGAAAACGCAAAAGCGAGATGCTGCTCCAACGCGGCATGCAATGCCTGCAGCCTGTCCCAGACCGTTGCCAACCCTGCGCCCGGCAGCACAGCCTGCAGACGCAAATGATCTTCTTCATTGACCATGACCGAAAGCTGCCCATCCTGCGTATATAGGACGGCCGCCGTGGCATCGCCCGCAGCCAAGGCAGGGCTGATCAGACGCCGCTCCAGTAATACGGTGCGCTCCAAATCACCCACGCTGCCCATCGTTCGCAGGGTTGCACCCCGCAGCGGTTGCGATGCTTGCAACACGCCGGATACCCGTGCCAGCAAGCTGGCACGCTCTTCAGGGGCAGCCCAGTCCGGAAACGGCCGCCCCCTGAGGTTTCGTGCCAACCGTATCCGACTGCTGTATATCAGCCCGCGGTCATCCACACGATCATCTTCCCGTCCCATATTCCCCGGTCTTTGCTGAAGCGTTTGCATCAAAACGGCAATTCCTCTTGTGTGGTTTCGGATGGGACCCATGCCCGCAACTGGTCACGCAGCACGGCTGCTTCCTCATAATCCTCCCGCTCGATAGCTGCCTCCAGTTCCTGTTGCAACGTTTCAGGATCTGCCGCGCGTTCCCGTGGTACGTTGCCGGCGTATACCAGCGACCGATGCATTCCTAAAAGCATCGGATCCAGCAGCGCTTGCCATACCTGGTAACAAACCCCGCACCCCACACGCCCTGTTCGACGGAACGCTTCAACCGACATGCCACACGCAGGACATTCCGGAACAACCGCACGTTTGGCCTTTTCGCTACCGGCAAGCACTTGCGCGGTCTGCGCCAGCGGTGAGGGTTCCCCATCCAACAGCAGCGCGGCTAGGTGCTCCGATACCTCGACCCCCTTCGCCTCGGCGCAAGCATGGCATAAGGAAATTTCCTGCACGGTCCCGTTCTCGATACGCTTTACCTCTACGCATGCCTCCTGTGTCTGACATATCTCGCACATTTTCATGAATCGGCTTCCCTGGGCAGACCGATGGGATATCCGCAAGAACTGGCATGGGCATGGTATGCCTGCATGAGGGCCCGGGTGACGGGTCCCGGTTGCCCTTCCCCAATCTTTCGCCGGTCTACTGCAACCACACCGATAACCTCGGCTGCTGTCCCTGTCAGAAACACCTCATCCGCGGTGTACAAATCGTACCGACTGATTCGTTCCTCTCGCACCTCCAAGCCATGCTCACGGGCGAGGTCCATCACGATGTTGCGTGTAATACCCTCCAAGGCCCCCTCCGTCACAGGTGGCGTCCGCAAAATAGTACCGCGCAATGCAAAGATATTATCGCCCGTCGCCTCGGCCACCGCCCCGTGTGCATTCAGCATGACTGCTTCCATACACCCGGCATTGATTGCTTCTATCTTGGCCAGAATATTATTCAGGTAATTCAGACTCTTGATACGCGGATTGATGGCCTCCGGCAAATTACGCGTTGTGCCAACCGTCACAATCGAGAGCCCCTCTTCATACAGGGCTTTCGGGTACAGTTGAATTTGCGCCGCTATCACAATCACATTCGGCTTTTCGCACTGATACGGATTCAAACCCAAGGTACCTTCCCCCCGCGTCACAACCAAGCGCACATATCCATCTTCCAGTCCATTCGCACGGCATGTATGCGCTACGGCCTGGATCATCTCTTCTTTCGACATCGGAATAGCCAGATCAATCGCCTTGGCCGAATCATATAAGCGGTCAATATGCGCCTCCAACGCAAAGATCCCGCCGTGATAACAGCGAATCCCTTCAAACACGCCATCCCCGTACAGCAATCCATGGTCAAAAACCGAAACGGACGCCTCCTGCTTCGGTACCAGCGTCCCATTCATATAAATTTTCATATTGCCCCCGCATCCTGTTGTCCCGTTGTCCCACTTGACCGCACGCCTCTGCGTTGCCGATCAAGCTTATGCCCTATATCCATCCTTTAGTGTCGCATGGCTGACGGACGGTTTCAATCTTTTCCGTTGCCTCCGACACGCTTCCTGCTTATACTACTGTACGTAGTAAACAACCAAAGCTTTCATGAAAAGGCGGCCAAGACATGATATCCAAGAAGAAGACCCCAAAGGCACAGCCCGCAGAAGAGGCGATGCCACCATTTGAATTTGATGATGAACACAAGGGTGAGCGCGTATTTTTTGTAGCAGCCGGCCATTACGTGCAATATAACGGATCCGGTGCATACCCCCCGGAAGTTGATCTCTGGGCAAAATATCACAACGGCGATACCCCCCCGTTTATTCCTCTCCCGTGCCACGCCGTCGAGTTTCATGTGGACGAGGAGTGGGGGGGGCGCTATGCCATCCCCTGGCCCGGTCGCGGTCCTTTGCCCGAACCCGTTTTACACTACATCAATGAAAACGGCACCTTACCCCGCAATACCGCTACCTGATGCACCGTTTGCCTGGGCCAGACACGCCCCTGTCCGGGAACGCTTGCGTGTCCGAATGACATCCGGTGGACCCTGTGCCACAATCCGCCCACCCGCATCGCCACCACCCGGACCCAGATCGACGATGTGATCTGCCTCTGCCATTAAGTCAAGATTGTGCTCAATCAGAATCACACTATTGCCGGCATCCACAAGTCGATGCAGAATATGGATCAGATGTACAACGTCCCCCATATGCAGCCCGACAGATGGCTCATCCAGCACATACAATGTTTTTTGCTGCGTCTTCCGGCGCGTCAGCTCCGCCACCAGCTTCATCCGCTGGGCCTCGCCGCCACTCACCGTCGGACTTCGCTGTCCTAATGTTATGTACCCCAATCCCACATCCTGCAGTGTACGCAGCGTGCGGTGAATCGCGGTGTGCGCCTCGAATACCGGTATAGCCTCATCCACGGAAAGCGCCAGCACTTCCGCTATCGACTTTCCGTGATACTGCACACGGCATGTCTCCTGCGTAAAACGACGCCCCTGACAGACCTCACACAGCACCAGGACATTCGGCAAAAAACTCATTTCGACCGTCTGGTACCCATTCCCCTTGCACACGGGGCAGCGTCCTTCCCCGGTATTAAAGGAAAAACGATCCGGTCCGTAGCCATACATACGTGCTTCCGGTGTGCTGGCAAACAATCTACGAATCTCGCCCCAGATACCAACGTAGGTGGCTGGGCAGGAACGGGGGGTGCGTCCAATAGGCGTTTGATCCACTTCGTCCACCCGCCGGATCGCTTGCATACCCTCCACATCGGCACAGCCATATCCGGGTACTTTGTCTGGCAAGGTCTTGCGCCCGGTCAGCACCTGACGCAAACTGCCAAGCAACACATCACGGATCAGGGTGCTCTTTCCACTGCCGCTTACACCCGTTACACACACCAGCCGCTCCAGCGGGAGACGAACATCTATGCCGCGCAAATTATGCAGCTGCGCGCCGTGGATAACCGCATACTCTGCCTGCCCCCGACGACAAGGCCGCCTACTGCCCCGCACAGGATGCGGCAAGGGTTCGCGCAAATAGCGCCCTGTCACAGAGGCAGGATTCCGTAGAATCTCGGCGGGTGACCCCTCCGCCACAACGCACCCCCCCGCTACCCCGGCCCCCGGCCCAAGATCGATCACATGGTCCGCATGGCGGATCGTATCCTCATCGTGCTCCACAACGACAACCGTATTGCCCTTGCGCTGTAACTGTCGTAAACTCTCCAGCAGAAGCGCATTATCACAGGGATGCAAACCAATGGTTGGCTCATCCAACACATAACAAACCCCTCGTAGATTCGACCCCAACTGCGCCGCTAGTCGAATCCGCTGCGCCTCCCCACCGCTCAGCGTTGGTGCAGCTCGATCCAAACCCAAGTACCCTAGACCAATCTGCTCCAGAAATTGCAGTTTTTCCAGAATCTCATCCAGCATACCCGCTGCAATCTCACGTTCCTGCTTGCTCCAGGTGAATCCGGTTACGGTTTTTCGCAGCGTAGTAACCGACTGCGAAACGAAATCCGACAGGCAAATCCCCTGCACCCGCACGGCAAGTGCTTCTGGCCGCAACCGCTTGCCAGCACAAACCGGGCAAAGGGTTGGCATGCCTGCCTCCCCTACCGGCTCGGGCATGTCAGCATCCTCTGCCCGCTCTTCCGCATTCCCCGCCGACACCCATAAACCGGTTCCTTGACAGGCCTCGCACCAACCATGCCGGGAATGAAACGAAAACAGGCGCGGTTCCAACACCGGCAGGCTGCTGCCACATGTCGGACAATGATTCCGGGGGGCATAGGTGGCTCTCGGGGCAATCTTTTTTGTTCCTGTACCTTCCCACGCTGCCACCTGGAGTGCTGCCTTTCCAAATGTCAGGGCAAGCTCTACCAAGTCGGCCAGTTCTGTTCGGGCCTTGGCCCCTTTCAGTGTAACCATCCCGACCGGCAACGCGATATCATGTTCCCGGTAGCGATCCAACGCGGGCCAGTTATCTGTCTTGCACAGGCGCCCGTCTACCACCAAGGCATCATATCCGCGCTTGCTCCACGTAGCGGCCAGATCCCGATAGATCCCCTTGCGGCCTTGTACCAGCGGTGCCAGCACCCTGATCCGCCGACCCCGCATCTGCTGTAAAATCCGTGTCACAATTTCAGCCGGCGGACAAGCCGTCACCGGTACATCACAGCTCGGACAGTATTGCGTACCCAAGCGCGCAAACAACAACCGGAAGTAGTGGTACAATTCCGTCACCGTGGCTACCGTGCTTTTCCAGCCCCCTCGACTCGTGCGCTGCTCAATCGCCACCGTCGGCGGTATCCCCAAAACCGCATCCACATCGGCGCGGCTAGCTGGTTGCACGAACTGCCTGGCATATGCATTCAGCGAATCCAGATACCGTCGCTGCCCCTCCTGATACAGGATATCAAAGGCTATCGTGCTCTTGCCGCTCCCACTCAATCCGGTTATGACACTAAACGCATCTCGCGGCACCGCCAGATGTACGTTTTGCAAATTATGCTCGCGTGCCCCTTGAATGCGGATCGTGCCCGGTTCCTGCGAAAGCGGTGGCTCTGCCGGTTCTTGCACACGCGTACGATGGGAGGCGGTTGCAGCGCGCAAGGCAGCACCCGTATGGCTGTCCGCACAAGCCGCCACTACGTCTGGCGGGCCTGCACATACCAGACGCCCACCAGCCGCACCACCTTCCGGCCCCAAATCAAGCACCCAGTCAGCCGCACGGATCACATCCAGATGATGCTCGATCACAACCACCGAATGCCCTTGGAGCAAGAGCGATCGTAACGCCGAAAGCAAGACGGACACATCCGCAAGATGCAGCCCGGTCGTTGGTTCATCCAATAAGAACAAAACCGGTTCATTTTTTGTGCGGCCCAGATAGGTTGCCAGCTTCAACCGCTGCGCCTCGCCCCCACTGAGCGTCGGCACCGGTTGCCCCAACCGCAAATAGCCCAACCCCATCTGCACCAGCGGCTGCAGCGCCCGCACCACTTTGGGATAAGCCGCAAAGGCGGTCAGCGCTTGATCCACCGTGAGCGCCAGCACATCCGCCACATGCACCCGGCCACAGCCCGGCATATCCATAGTAACATCCAGCAACTCCGCCTCAAAACGCGTTCCGTCGCATGCTTCACAGCGCAAATACACATCATGCAGAAACTGCATTTCAATCCGCTGATACCCATTCCCCCCGCAAACCTGGCATCGCTTGCCGGCATTGAAACTGAAGGCACCCGGCTTGTACCCCCGTTCCCGTGCAAGCGGTTGGGCGGCAAAAACGGTTCGTATCGCATCCCAAGCCCCCGTGTAGCTAGCTGGATTCGAGCGGGTCGTCTTCCCCAATGGGTGCTGATCGATCAATTCCACCTGTTTCACTGCGGCATCACCCACCATCTCCCGGAAGCTTCCCGGCGTATCCGTACTCTGGCCCCTCATTCGTAGCAGCCCCCGATACAGGCATGTCTCTACCAACGTACTCTTGCCGCTACCACTGACACCCGTAACACAGACCAACCGTCCCAGCGGAATATCTACATCAATATCCTGCAAGTTGTTTTCGCGGACCCCACGGATCGAAAGCATGGGATGGCCCGACGCAGGAACCGGCAACCAGACGCGATCCTGCGTGGAACGATGCTCTCCGCGCAAGCAGGCGGCCGTGCGGGATATCCGGTCTGCGCGCAGCTCCTTGCCGGGCCCGAAGTACTGGATGCGCCCGCCATCCGCCCCGGCCCCTGGCCCCAGATCGATCACCTGATCCGCCGCACCAATCACATCCGGATCGTGCTCCACCACCAGCAAGGTATTCCCCGCATCCCGCAATCGGCGTAAGATGCCAATCATGCGGGCCGTATCGCGAGGATGCAACCCAACCGTCGGTTCGTCCAACACAAACAACGTATTAACAAGCGTAGTCCCAAGTGCCGTCGTAAGATTGATCCGCTGCACCTCGCCCCCACTCAAGGTGCGCGACTGGCGATCAAGCGTTATGTACCCAAGTCCCGCATCTACCAGAAAACGATACCGCGCCCGTATCTCCCCTAATAGCGGCTGCAAGGCCTCGCGTACATCCGATGGCAGCTCCAGTTCCGCAAAAAACGTTTTGCCGTCTGCCAAGGGCAAGGCTTGCACCTCGTGCACATGCAAACCACGCCCCGGCCCGAGTCGCCAGAGCAAAGCCTCCGGCTTCAACCGGGCACCTGCACAAGCAGAACAGAGATGATACGCGCGATATTTCGACAATAATACCCGTACATGCATCTTATAGCTCTTACGTTCCAGCCACTGGAAATAGCCGGTAATACCGTACCACCCGTCCTGCCCTGCCTCACCTTCCCCCTCTTCTACCCACTGCCTCTCTTGTGGCGACAAATCCCGCCACGGCACATCCACAGGCACACCCTTGCGGCGTGCAGCACGCAATAGATCGCGCTGGCACTCCCGGGAAGAACCGGATTGCCACGGACGAACGGCCCCGCCCTGCAACGTCAAGCTCGTATCTGGAACCACCAAGCCCATATCAATGCCAATCGTTCGCCCGAAACCGCGACACGTCGGACAGGCCCCTATAGCCGAATTGAACGAAAACAGGTTGGGAACCGGCGTGGCATAATCCCGGTTACAAGCCGCACAATGCAAACCAGCCGAAAAAACCCTTTGTGTGCCATCCTCCCGTTGCAGGAGCACCCGCCCATCCCCGTGGCGATAGGCCGCTTCAACCGCTTCCACCAACCGGCCGCGATTCCTGCGCTTGAGCACCAGTCGGTCCTGCAAAACCTCCCATTCTCCGGCAGACCGCACGGCAAAACGATGATACCCTTGCCGCACAAGCGCTGCTTGCACTTCTTCCGCCGGATACGCATCCGGGACGTGCACGCGGAATCGCACATAGATCCGTGCACCATCCGGCCACGCACGCAACAGCTCTTGGGCTACCATCTCCGGCGGCTCATCATGCACCTCTGCCCCGCAGCCGGCACAAACCAAACGGGCCGCACGGGCATAAAGGAGTTTCAGGTGGTCATTTAGCTCCGTCATCGTGCCAACCGTCGACCGCGAGGTACGCACCGGATTGGTCTGATCAATCGCGACAGCCGGTAGAATACCCGTGATCCGGTCTACAGCCGGCTTGTCCATCCGTTCCAGAAATTGCCGGGCATACGGGGAAAATGTCTCAATATACCGCCTTTGCCCCTCCGCATACACGGTATCAAAGGCCAAAGAGGATTTACCGGATCCACTTACCCCCGTTACGACCGTCAGTTGACGCAACGGTATGTCGATATCCAGATGTTGCAGATGATGCTGCCGCGCCCCCCGTACCTCTATGCTGCCCCCATCCGTCATACTGCTCTTCCTGCCCTTCACTGATGTTCCGCATTGCACTTGCGTGATTCTGTCCCTATCATGGCCCCGTTATGAGAACCCGACACAAGGATGCATCTGATACACTGCATAGCAGCCTCGCGGCTGTCGCCGATGGGCTTGCCATGTTCAGTGGCTACCTGCTGGCAACGTGGCTGCGCTTCGATAGCGGGCTGATTCCCATCTATATCCCCCCCGCAGAACCGCTCTACTATCAGTATAGTATCGGTGCCGCTGGCGCAACCTTACTCATGTTGCTTATCTTCCGCGCGCAAGCCCTTTTTGTCCGTCCCCAGATCGGCTCCTTTACCGACAAAATCCCGCGCATTTGCAAAGCAGTGGGCATCGGTACGCTGGGAACGGTCGTGCTGGCCTTTGCCTTCCAGAATGAAGCCGATTTCTCGCGTATCGTCATCGCCCTTTCGCTCTGCACCGTCACCTTTCTCGTGTTGCTCGAACGCTACATCCTGTTCCGGCTCGAGTGGAACCTCGCACGCCACAGCCACCGCAAACTACACGTCCTTATTGTTGGCACAGACGCCGTAGCCGCCCGCCTCAAACACACCCTCAAGCAGGAACCCATGCTCCGTGCCCACGTCATGGGCTTTCTACAGATCGATGATGCCCCACCTCACCCCGATATCCCCCCCGATGCCATTCTTGGCAAGCTCGACCAATTATCCGGCATCATCCAAACAACCCCGGTGCACGAAATGATTCTCACGGATACATCCCTCCCCCATCAACAGATTGTCGATATCCTGCTGCTTTGCGAGCACAACCTTATCGGCTTTAAAATGGTGCCGGACTTGTTCCGGATCCTAACCACCAGTATGGATGTACAATCCCTCAACGACATTCCCCTCCTCGGTATTAGCCCCTGGCCCCTTGACCATTTCTGGAACCGCTTGCTCAAACGCTGTGAGGACATTCTCGGCGCAACCATCGGCCTGATGCTCTCCGTCCCCATCATACTGGCGGCAGCCATCTGCATCAAGCGCTGCTCCCCCGGACCGGTCTTCTACGCACAAGAACGCTGCGGTAAAGGCGGCAAGCCCTTTCGCCTCTTCAAGCTGCGTACCATGCAGACCGACGCCGAAGCACAAACCGGGCCCGTCTGGACAACGTCGGAAGATGCCCGCAGAACCCCCATCGGAGCCTTTCTGCGCGCCTACAATCTTGATGAGCTGCCCCAGTTCTGGAATGTGCTTAAAGGCGACATGAGCCTCGTCGGACCCCGTCCCGAACGACCCCACTTCGTCGAACAATTCAAGGGCGAAATCGTCAAGTATATGTTCCGGCATGTCTCCAAACCAGGCCTCACAGGCTGGGCGCAAGTAAACGGGCTGCGCGGCAATACAGACTTGACGGAAAGAGTCAAATATGACCTCTATTACCTCGAAAACTGGTCCCTTAGCTTCGACTTCAAAATTCTGCTCAAAACCTTTATAGCACGAAAAAACGCCTATTAACAAACCCGGATACCTGTCAGGAACCCCATGAAACACACCATACCCTCCATTACCCTTCGCCCTATCACAGCATGTCTTCTGGCAGGTTTCGTGTGGGCTGGTGCAAACCTTGCGGCGCAACCCCAGACCGATGCCGACCAGGCCTTTGGGGCGATTTCGCGCCTGCTGGAACAAGCAGATACCGCACTAGACCGCAACGACACGGCCAATGCCGCTCGACTGTTTGGTGCCACCCTACGGGCTTGGCGCGGGTTTGCCGAGCGCTTTCCCGCGTATGCACCCGACTTGGTGCATTTCCGCATGGCCTACTGCCAAAACCAATTGGACAAACTGGAACAACTCGCCCGTCGAGATACCCAGAGAAAGGCGCGCCAAGCCACCAATCAGCCGAGTGCGATGCCGCCTCGCGTACAGAAGGTTCCGGTTTCCGCGCTGCCGGCCATCCGGTCCGGAACCCCGGATCAAATCCGCCAGATAGCGGCAGATGTGCCATCATCCTCGGCCGCGACCTATATCAAGGCGGCGGCGTTTGTGTCCGAGAATAATCTGCCGGCAGCCCGCATCCTCATGGAGGATCTGCTCAAACACCATCCGGAAGAAGCTGCAGCACACTACAATCTGGTTCAACTGCTTGTGCGGGAAGAACAGCCCGATATGGATCTGGCCCGCACACACTATCAACAAGCCCGGCGGTTCGGCGCGCCGCGCGATGAAGACCTGGAGATCGTCCTCAATCTCCCGATGCCGCAAACCGATGCAACGACTGATAAAACGCCTGATGCGCAGCCCTGACATGGGGCAGCATGTCAGCATCGGTTCGCTCAGACGCATCGCGGCCGCGATACTCACTCACCATTGTGACAAGTACATCACTTGCCCAGGCGGGCCGTCGCAACCGCAGAAACGTCAGCACATCCGCGCGGGACGCATTCCACTGCGCACGCAAGAATTGCCGAAAATTCCGGATCGGATGCCGAAAACTCCGCCAACTTAACCCAGTCGGCACATAAGCTGGATCATCGGGGGCACCGATGCGCGGAAATGCCATATCACGTGTATCCACAAGGGTAGCGGAAAAATCCGATGCGCGCAGCATGGAGCTGATCCAAACGCGGCCGACGCCCTCCGTATCGGTAACCCGCCACACCTGCATGGGCACACCCCCGCCCGCATCCGTCGACCCGGCAGCAGCAGATTCTTGCGCCTGCCGCGTATCCAGTAGTAGTGCAACCTCGTAGTGCTTGATCCGCATACAGTCGACCATGTTATAGCCATGCACGATTCGCACCAGCACCGGTGCCTGTTGTACCGTAGGTTCCGTCCCTGGCCGTGCCATCCGTTCGGCAGGTATGAGCTCATACGCCGTAATCGTCGGCTCCGTAGGCGTCTGCCGGGCATACACCCGCCGGATCTTCCAGTCCGGATGCTCGGGCCGAAACCCAACAAAATCCTCCAGCCCCAGGCGCAGCGGATCAAATCCACGCGCGGCCTGCCGGGCAGCCAGCAGCCAGACACTCACCAGGCCTAGGCACAGCAAGAGCAGCACTGCCAGCAACCGCTCTGCCACCGCCCCCCTCATGCATGCTTCTCCTTCCCTAATAGCACGATCCGTATCGTACGCAGCACAATTTGCAGATCCAGGCTCAGCGACATGTTCTTGATGTAATACAAGTCATACTCCAATTTCCGGCGGCTTGCCTCCAGCGAATTGCCGTACATGCTGTGAATCTGCGCCCAGCCGGTTATCCCCGGAACGGCATATTCCCGCTCACGGAAAAAGGGGATCTCGCGCTCCAGGGCAGATACAATCGTCGGCCGCTCGGGACGTGGTCCCACCAAACTCATGTCCCCCTTCATGATATTCCAAATCTGCGGTATCTCATCAAGCCGGAACGTACGTAAAACACGGCCCACCCGCGTGATACGGGGATCCGTCATCGGGGACCAGATCGCACCGCTTTCCTCCTCCGCCCCGACCAGCATCGTTCGAAATTTTACGATCGTAAAGGTTTCACCAAACTGGCCAACCCGTTCCTGCTTGTAGAGGACCGGCGCGTGGGGTTCCGCCAGCTTGATGGCAATCGCTACCATCATGCCCACCGGCCACAACACCAAACCCGCCACCACTGCGAAGACCACATCCAGAAATCGCTTGATCCGGAATACCGTCGGGACACCCGACTCAAACCCGGAGCGCAAAATCTCCGCCGCATCCACCAGATCCAGTTGCACCCGGCCACAAAAGGCCTCCCCCACCGTCAGTGGCGTCATAACTTCCGTCCCCTTGAAACGAAGTTTTCGCAGCGCATTGCTCAGCTTCCAATCCGTTCGTGCAAGGCTGTGCTTCGTAACCAGCAAATCCACATCCATACTTGCCATCAAGGCCGGCAGCTCATCTACCGTCGCTTCCACCACGGGCAAGCCATGCAGGGCCTCACCTGCTCCAGCAGGCCTGCGCAGCCCGGATTCGCAGATCCGTAACCAGCCGCATACATCGTGCTGTGGCAAGACAAAGGGATTTTCAATATAGTTCCGAATACGGTTAGACATACCATGGTCATCCATAATCATGACACGGGTGACCAGCCCGCCCCAGCGACACACTGCCCGGATCACTACCAACCGGACATACAAGGACAGGATACTGTAGAACAGGATCGATAGCCCCAGCACCCCACGGCCCAGCAGTATCCGCAGCCAGGCATATGAGGTTACACTCAGGATGAGTACAGCCACACTGACGGAAAACAGCCAGGTCACCAGCAAATTAAACCGCGAAAGGGTAAACTGGATCCGATAGCTGCCCGCCAGGTAATTCGCCGTCAGGATGCTTGCCACAAACAACAACCACCCATCCAGGCGCCCCAGCACGAATTGCACCATTTCTTCCGGGCCAAAACGCAAGGATGCCGCCATGACAATACTGAAAAGCAGGCATAGGCAATCCAGCACCACAATCCAGATACTTTGAAGTTTTTTATGTGAGTACAAACCAACTCTCCTGGCATAAAAGATAATACAACCGCATGCATCGCCCCACGCTATCCACCCACCGGTCTATGATATCGGAAATAATTTGCGTCGTATCGATGCACTCATCCGACGGAACCGCGATCGCAGGGACGTCCCGCGCCGGTAATGGCGGCGCCCTGTTCCCTGTACATCATCATAGTAGTAGTAATTGTATCCGTAGGTGTAGGCGTTACTGTAGTACGCATAATTGGGATACTGATACGCATAATAGAGACTGCTGATGCGATGCATCTCGATGCTGTTCATCACCAGCCCCAGCAAGTTGGCATCCTTGAGCATGTCCAGGGAATACCGCAGCATCGGCTTAGGCGTATGCCCCACCCGCGCTACATACAGAACCTGCCCGATGCCCTGCGTGGCAAGAATCACCGGATCCGTTACACGCAGCACCGGCGAGGTGTCCACGAAAATATAATCGTAGTCATCATACACGCTGAAAAAGAACTTTTGGATATCAATTGTTTGCAGCAATTCGGCCGAGTCATCAATTTCGCCACCAGAGGGTGCCACATCCAGATTCTCGATGCGCGATGCCTGGACCGCCTGCTTCAGCGCAAGGCCCTCGCGCAGCACATCGGTAATTCCCGGATCCCGCTCCAACCCCAGCGAGCGATGAATGCGGCCACGCCGCAAGTCCATATCTACCAGCAGCACCCGTTTCCCCATCTGCGCTACCATGATCGATAGATTCAAGGCCGTCAGCGTCTTGCCTTCACGCGAATCAGCACTGGAAATCAACAATACCTTGTCATTCTTACTGTTCAGAGCCGCCAGCACCGTCGTTCGCAATGCCCGGTACGCCTCAATCGCCCCCGTCGATTGCTCCTCCGTTACAATCGGTCGAATCGTGCTTTCCAACCCGCTGTTGGCCCAATACGGAATACCTCCCAGAAACGGTATGCCTAACCCATCTTCCACATCCTTGATCGTGTGGATCTTATTGTCTGTCATCTGCATGAAAAAGGCCAACCCAAAGCCACTCCCCAGCCCACCGGCCAAAGCCGCCATCAGAATCTTAAAGGGATCAGGCCAGACCGGCTTCTGCGGGGTACGAATCTCCTCCGGAATAAAGTGCTCCGCCTTCAACTCCTCCGAGACCCGCATATCATGCAGCCGTCCGTATAGCGTGTTGTAGTGGTTTACCAGCCGTGCCACCACCGATTGCAACCGCTTGTACTCCGCTTGCCGCTGGCTCGCCATCAGATTACGGGCCTGCCATTTGTACTCTGCCGACTCAATCGCATTCAACTGGATCAGCAGGGCCTGGTGGCGATCCCGTAAATCCCGCATCTGGACCTTTGCCATCGTTTCCAGTTGCTGCTCAATACGGGCAATTTCAGACCGTACTTCCTGTAAGCGCGGATTGTCATCCCGCAGGACAACAGCCATCTCCGCCTCTTCCTCCTGCAGTTGCACCAGCCGCACACGCAATTCCTGAAACCCCCGCTGCCAGCCATCTTCCTCATCATCCGGCCTTGCCGCCAAGGGGCGCTCCCGCTCCGGCACCACAACAGCATCCTCCGGATAATCATCGGCCATCTCCACATTTCCCGTATCACGCGTCAGCCGTGCTACGCTACTGATGACCGCCGCATTGGCACTTTCCAGTTCCGGATACTGCGCCTCCAACAGCATCAATTGCGTGGTCAACTGGTTGCGACGCTGCATCAAACCTACCAGATACCGGCTTTCCATTGTCCCACGCGCCTCTGTTCGCGCAATATCATGCAAGCGCTGATATTCGATCAGATCATCTTCTGCCGACCGAATCTGCTGGTCTAGGCGCACCAGCTCCCGGTCCAGCATTTCGCCCGCTGAATTACGGGATTGCTGCTGCACGCTTTTCCATTCCTCCTGGTGCTCTTCAATCAACGCCGCCAAAAAGGCACGCGTGTATTCGCGATCATGCGACTGCACCGTGACCCGCAGCATCGGATTAACACCGCGTGCCGACGTTACCTGCACCCGCGGACGCATCGACTTTCTACCCCCGACCTGCTCGGCCCATTCCCCGGCCAAACGGTCCACAACCCGTTCGTGTAACTGGGCATGATTCATCATGTAGCTATGCGTTCGCAAATTGGTCCAACGAGCACCCTCCTTACTCACCGAAAGCAAGGGATCGCGATAGATCATAATGTCGGTGCGGCTCGCATATCGCTTTGGGGCCACATGCAAATAGATCACCCCAGCCAGCAAGGTATACAGGAAACAAACCGCGATCAGCTTCCAACGAAACAAGATCACGGCCAGATACAACCTGAAATCAATACTGGTATCTTCTTCAGGGGCCTTACGTACCCCACGTACAGTTTCCATCACATATCTCCCTGCCCATCCACGCTCTGGCGACCATGGCTACTACCGTTACAATATGGTCAGAGATGATAGGTCGTTGCGGTGGCTTGCCTTCTAAAACAGGCTCATACGCCGGGAAGGAACAATCACTCGATCACCGTGCTCGAGCGCTACATCCAAATCCGGATCGCCTTCTTTCAACAACTTTTTGGCATCGATCGTCATCTCGTATTCGTCCCCCTGCTCATCCTGCCGAATAATCCGGATCTCGCGCGTATCGGCATACGTGGGGAAGCCCCCCATCTGCAAAATCAAATGCAACATCGTCGCCCGTGCCTCATCGGAGAACCGGTAGATGCCTTGCCGCCGCACTTCCCCCAGCACCAAAACCTCCCGCACGGCCTGCTCCTGCAGGTCCGCGGGGTCATCGGGGGTGGCCCCCCGACTGACATATAAAAAGGCAACATCATTGTTCCAGAGCGATACCTCCGGTACACGCGGCTTGCCCTCTTCGTCCACCAAGGCATATAACTCGCCCGGCTCCGAAGCGGCTACCGCCCGCGTGAGACCACCACGCACAATCCGCACATGCGCATCGCGAATCGGGGCCGTTACATTCCCCACCCGCAGCAAGGCATCATTTAACGAAATGTTATCCCCACTGCCAATGCGCAGTACACCCGGACGACTCACGCGCCCACGCACCGCAACCGTATCGTACGACGGCTGCAAAATCCGTACCGCAACCGTGGCCTGGTTGAAAAACCGGTTTTCCAGTACTTCCTGGATTTTGCGGGCAGCCTCTTCCTCCGTCATGTTATGCAAAAACACCGGTCCGACATATCCGAGCTGGATCGCACTCAACTCATTAACAGTATAGCTGCCGTTCAGTTGGGTATCTTCCTGCACGGCAACCTGCACGACGCTATCGGGCTGAATCGTGACAACCCCGGCCAACTCCGATGCATCCGGTAATTCCGGCAACGGATCTACCGGTGTATCAGGGCCATCGCCTGCATCCTGTTTGGCCAGGTGCTCACTCCGCAGCGTCTCCATGAACACGTCCCAATCCATGTCACCATGCGCCGTCGAAGAGGCCGGATCGCGCGTGGCACAGCCACTGCAGAACACCACCGCCAAGATCAAACTCAAAAGTCCTTTACCCATAGCATGCACTTTCATCCGTCACCCGTACATTGTATCTAACCCATCAGGGAAACCTGTATACGTTAGAATAGCAGCATACCGGTATTTTGCAAAAGGAAAAATGCCTCATCCGAACAGTTTTTGCTCAGGGGCCCGCTTCATCCAGATCCCGCAACAACCGGCGGGTGCGCTGATCCACAAAATCAGGCCGGCGCGCATCCTGCCGCAATGCCTGCAGCAACTTGCGCGCTTCCTGCAGTCGCCCGCGCCGCATCAGCAATTCAGCCCAGTTCAGGCGGACTTCATGCGCCCCGTAGGCATCCATATTTATGCTATCCAGCGCCTGTTGGATCCATTCTTCGGCCTGGTCCAAATCGCCGGAACGCATTGCCACCTGCGCGGCCGTATCCAGCACGGAGAAGGACTCCGCATCCAATGCCAACAGGCGCGGCAGCAAGGCCCGTGCACGCGGCAGGGTATCCGGGTTCTGCGCCAGCATATAGATGAGATTGTTGAGAATGGCCGGCTGCTCTGGTTGCAGGGCATGGGCTGATTCCAGAATACGGACCGCTCGCTCCAACCGGTTCTGGAGGCGGGCCGATTCGGCCGCCAGCAACAGCGAGCGCACTTGAACCCCACGAATATCCTCATCAATCACCGAACCGAATATCGTCAAGGCGCGCTGCAAATCCCCTCGTTCAAAATACAAGGAACCCAGTGCTTCCGACCAACGCGTATCATCCGGCTCACGCGACTGGAGGTATTCCAGCGCAACCAGCAGGTCGGAATCCGTTTCGCGGCGTGCAATCTTCAGATCCACCAGGGTCTTATAGAACGGGGTTTTATCGCGAGCCAATTCGATGGCACGCAGGGTTGCCGCCAAAGCCCAGTCCGAACGACGATTCATCATGGCAGCGCGCATCACAAACACATGCCCCGCCAGCAAACTACCGGCGCGTTCTGCAACCGCTTCCGCCAACGGGATGGTTTCCTCGGCCCATCCCTGTGCGAGAATATGGCTGCCGGCGCGTATCAGCGTTTCCACCGGAAAATGCGTCTCCGCCAAGGCAAAGGACCGCATCCGCGCAATCAAGGCCTGCGCTTGCTCACCCTCATGCTGTTCCAGCCCGACAACCAATGCCCCCAGAAAGACGGCGGGGTCATGCGGAACGGCGGCACGCGCCGCTTCCACAACGCCCGGCTCACGTCCCTCCAAGGCGAGGCGCGCACGCCATACCACCGCGCTTTGCGGCACCAAGGTAGTCGTCTGCCGCAAGGCATGCAGCGCCAGATCCTGGTCCTTTTGCCGTGCTGCATACATCGCCAACTGATACATGGCCGTGGCTCGTTCCCGATCTGTCCGTCCCACCGCACGCCACCTTGCCAGAATCGCGTCATACCGGCCGGGATCTGCTGCCGCATACGCGCCCGTCAGCAAACGCTCGTACCACGCAATCTGCAGCCCACGCAGCTCCCGCACAAACGCACTGGCCTGTGCCTGCACCTGTTGCTCGCGCAACACCGACAACTCCGCTCGAATCTCTTCCGGTGCGGGCGGCTCGGGCCAGCGCGGCGTCACGGCCCATTCAGCCGGTTCCAGCCAGAGGGGCGATACAACACGGCCGGACAACCTACGCGTGAGGCCCAGCGAGGATCGCAACTGTCGCGCCTCCTCCAGCCGTCCCGTCTTCTCATACAATTCTGCCGCTACGGCCGATCCGGTACCCGCTGATGTTTGCTGCAGCACATGCAAAGCCTGTGCCTTGAATCCAAACACGTCCCAGATGGCAGACTCCGCCAAATCCAGCCGCAGCGCCCCCGGGTACCGCTGGCGCGCTTCCCGTATGTGCTCCATGGCAGCCATGCCCATGTTCATGTTCATCAGGGAACCGATCATCAGCAGATCCACCGTGAGGTTCTCATTCGCATCCAGCTTCTGCCGCTGGTAGAGCGCCTCATAGCTGTTTGCCCATTGCTGCTGCTGCTCATAGAACCGCGCGTGCTGGACAAGTACCGCCGCTTCCTCCGCCGGAAAGGCTTGCAGGATCCGATCCAGCGCGGCATGTGCCTCATCATAGCGCCCAAGCATGGCGAGCAACATCGGTTCAAGCCGGATCAAACGCATACCCAGTGGTTCCTCACGCTTCCGACGCACGCGGATTTCCGCCAAACCAGCCTCCAAATAGGGCTGGGGGTTCCCCCCTTGCTTGAGCGCAAGGACTTCATCCAGCAAAGGTATTCGGTTGTAGACCCCCTGAAAAGGCTCCAGCCCCTGCAAAACCTGCAGTAAGGGCACCAGGTCAATCCGTGATCGGGCATCATCCGCCGCAACCCCGATCCGATGCCGCCGCACCTCCGTCCAGCCTGTACCAAAACGCACCGGGGCCACCAGCAATTCCGGATCCGAGGGCGCGATTTGCGCCATCCGCGCGTAGACCAGCCAGGCCAGATCCGGGCGGGATAACCCCCAGCAATAGCGGGCTGCGGCCGACAAAGCATCCACGCCACTGTTCGTAAGGTTGGCACGCAGATTCGACTCGAACGCCTCCTCCCACTCACCTCCCTGCTGCCGGATGGCAAGGTCAAACAGGGTGCTGAGTAAGCGCGGATCCGACGGCCATGATGCAAGCGTCTGGCGCATCGACTGCATCAGTCCGGACAAGTTGTTCATCTGCTGGTGGGCATGCATGGCAATCTGGGCATGCAGAAACTCGCGGTATGGACGGTCAGGATCCGCGCGCGAAATGGCCTCCCACTGCTCATGCCGCGCAAGAAACGGGAACAGGGACCGGATGCGCGGTAGTAACCGGTACGATGTTGCGGCATGCACAATATGCCGCGACACCTCGCCCGGCACCCCATCCATGGCAGCAAACTCGGCGTGTAGCATCGCAACCCCCGGTATCCGTTCACTGCCCGATTCCAGCGATTGCACAACCCGTCTCGCTTCCGCCAGGCGCCCCACCCGACTCAGGGACCAGGCCTGCATGATCTTCTCTTGCAGGCTGAGCGTGTGGCCAGCCTCCTGTAAGTCTGTCAGCAGCGCAAGCGCCTCCTCAAAAGATCCCTGTAATAGTTTGGCATTTGCATGCAATGAGAGCAGGTCGCGGTCCTCCGGAAAGCCCTGCCGGATGGTGCGCAGTGCCCGATCCGCCGTAGCAGGATCCTGATCCAGCAATCCCTCGGCCACCTCGCGGATCATCTCCTTGCGGTGGAAGCTACGGCTCTTGTACACAAGCGCAAATGCCCCTAGCAGTATAAAAGCCACGCCAGCCATAACCACGGTCACCCAAACCAGCCTGCGTAAGGCATGCGGCACAATGCTGGCACGCTCGGGGGCCTCAATTTCGCGGCGCTTCACAGCCTCCCGGAGAAAGGCCCGCCGACGCGACCACCAGTACCACCACCCCGCCTCAAGCTGAATCAGGACGATCCCCACCATCAGGAAAATGCCGAGCGAATCATGCAGAAAGTTCTCGGCCCACTCCGGCGGCATGCGGGGGGCCCAGACCACCATGAAGCTGATCCGCGTAATGTTCAGTAACAAAACCTGCAGTAAACCCAGCAACACGAAAAACACGGTTTCGAACCATTTGAGCCGCAGCAGCAGCCCGACGCCCAGTGCACACAGGAACACCGTAACCGAGGTACGCATCCCGCTGCAGGCCTCCGGTACCAGAAAATTCTGGTAGCCGGTACGCAGGACAATCCCATCGCCCCACACGCGCACATTCAAGGCATGCAGGACCAGCTCGGAGCCCATAACCGAGAGACGCTGCATGCTGCCCTGCAGCCACCCGAAAATCTGCCCGGGCAGCGGATGCACCCAGAACAGAATGCCGGACGCGATCAGTACATCCTGCCGAAATCGAATCGGGAGCACCCAGACCAGACAGGTCGCCAGTAACGCCAGTACCCCCAACCACTCGAGCATATGCACCCGGAAAACAATACCGAGAATCGCCGCCAGTGTGGCCGCTCCCAGTGCCAATGGCACCATCGGCGCCGGAAACGACCGCCACGCCGCATCAGGCTTTTTCCGCCGCAGCATGACCAACACCGCAAAAAAGATCCCCAGTGAAAACCGGATCACCGCATCCGCATCCCCGGTTACCCGCTGCCAATGCACAAACAACCAGATCCCAATCAGCAGGGCTGCCGCAACTACAATCAGGCGCTTTAACATGCTTCCCCTTCCGTTGCCGTACCTAGGTGGTAACTTCACCGATTCCCACTCTTACCCGCCACCCTTAACCGCCACCCTTAACCGGATACCCTTACCCGACCCGCTTAACCGACGCGCCAAATCCGTTGCAA